>NZ_JASVVV010000003.1:0-300000 GCF_030287405.1 Halalkalicoccus sp. NIPERK01
GGCGACGACACCGGTGGACGGGTCTTCGAACTCCAGGCCGGCGACAGCCTCTACGCGGGCGACATCACCGTCGACGGCAAACACGACACCCCAAGCAAGGGCCCGGTGCTCGCCGGTCTCGGATCCAGCGGCGGCGAGGGTCTCGTCGAGGACGTCGACCTCTCCGATGGCGGCGAGGAAGTCTCGGGTGGACGCGGCGGGACGGGCCTGCTCGTGAGCAACTACCACGAGGGCGAGCTCACCCTGCGGAACATCGAGGTCGGGCCGTTCCCCGACAACGGCATCTACTGCTCGAACTCGGAGGGGACCGTCCACGTCGAGGGCGGCCGGTTCGAGAACACGAACGTCGCTGGCGTCAGACTGTGCGGCGACGGGAGTTCGATCGAGGGGTCGACGTTCGTCTACGACGAGGACATCGACGGCTTCGGCGGGCAGCGCCCGATTCGGCTGGACGGCGGCTCCGGCCTTGAGGTCAGCGACGTGACCATCGAGATGAGCATCGACCAGACCGAGGCGATCCGCGTGATGAGCGGCGTCGACTCGGCGAGTATCCACGACGTGGAGATGGACCTCTCGAGTGCGGTGCGCGACGGGGTGTCGATCACGGGCGGGGCGGGCTCGGTCGAGACCGACGATCTGAGCGTCAGCGGGAACAGTCGCTACACCGTCTTCGAGTACTGAGCCGCTCGGCGGTTTCGAGAGCGGGTTCGATCTCTCGTCCCGGGTCGGACGCTGTCCCTCCGTTACTGCGCCGAGACGGATCGCTCGGGGGCGCTGCGCTTCGACGCGGCTACTTGTCGGTCAACAGCCGCAACAGCGCCCCCGCGAGGATCACGAGTACCCCGGCGACCGTCGCGATTGGCGGGATCGGGACGAACAGGAGGACGACGCCAGCGAGCATCACCAGTGACGAAACACGAACCATGTCTCCGTATCTCTCGTGACAGCAGTAATAACTACTCCCTGCGATGCGATACGGCGTTTCAGAACGCCAGCGTCTTCACCACGACGGGAACCGTTTCGCCGCCGCCGAGGGGGCGCCCGACGTCGAGGTACTCGCCGTCGGCGACGCCGACCTCGTCGATGACGGCGAGCGGCCGGCCGTCGGATCGCCGCCGGAGCGCCTGCCCGAGCGCCTTCGCGCAGTTCTGCCGGGTGAGAACCAGATGCGGCCGATCGCCGCCGGCCGTGGCCCACGCCGTCACGACCGCCGCCGCGACCCGCGTGAGCCGGTCGTAGGTCAGCGGGCCGACGTCGTCGATCGCGATCACGACGGGTTCGTCCGGTCTGTACCGGTCGGCCGCCTCCCGGAGCACCCCCTCGAAGCGCGTTCCGAGGCCCTCCTCGGGGAGGTCGCCGACGCCCGTCACCGGGAGATTCCGAAGCGGGAGCAGCGACTCGTCGACCTCGACCGTCCGGCCGCTGAGTTCCGTCGTCCGCGTTCCCGCCCCGACGACGGTGGCCCGGATCGTCTCGTCGAGGTCGAGAAGCGGGAGTTCGGCCGCCCGTTCGCGGATCGCCGCCGCGAGCGTCGGCCCGAGATCGTCGTACGCGAAGGGATCGCTCGACCCCCCGTGGACGAGCCGACCGACCCCGCCGGTGAACCCGACCCCGTCGACCTCGATCGGCTCCGTCGGGAGCGATCCGATCGAGAGGCTGGCGGTGCGATCCGCGAACGGCGGGCCCGTTACCGCGTCGATCACGCAGTCGGCCATCGCGCCCGTCAGCCGGTCGAGATCCTCGCTCAAGGGCTCCGTGCCGGGTTCGAGGTCGACCCCCAGCCCGGCGACCAGTCCCCGTATCGGCTCCGAGACGCCCGTGATCGCTCCCTCCGAATCGAACCGGACGAGCCGTCCGCCGACGTCGAGACAGCGCGTGTCGCGAACGCCGTCGGCGTCGAACAGCGCGACGTTGGTCGTCCCGCCGCCCACGTCCGCGTTCGCGACGGTCCCCCCGCTCTCGACCGCCCGCGTCGCCGCCCCCGAGCCCCGCCCCGCGAGGATCGCTTCGAGCGCGGGGCCGGCCGCCGCGGCGACGAACTCGCCGCCCTCGCTCGCGATCCGGTGGACCAGCGCCTCGGCGTTGTCCTTCCGAGCGGTTTCGCCGGTGACGATCACCGCCCCCGTCTCGATCCCGCTCGACTCCACGCCGGCCGCGGCGAGTTCCTCCTCGACGATCCGGGCGACCGCGTCGATGTCGACCGTCTCCGGCCCGGAAAGCGGCGTCTCGCGGATCGCCCCCCGATATCTGATCTCGCGCGAGACGATCTCCAGTTTTCCCTCGCCGACCGGGACCCCGATCCGCAGGTCGCTCACGACGACCTGCGTCGTCGTGGTCCCGACGTCGATCCCGACGCTCGTCAGTTCCTCGCTCATCGTCCGGGGTCGCGTGTGGCTCCTCTCATGCTCACTCGGCGACGAACTCCCGGTCGTCCTCCCGGAGGTCGATCCCGCTTCGCTCGCGCTCGCACATCTCCGCGATCAGGTCGACGAGTTGGGCCCCGGCCTCGACCGGCGGCAGCCCTCCCCGATGGATGTTCGAGATCACGGACTTCTTCGCGGTCGGCCCGCCACGTTCGGGCCCGTAGACCAGGTACGCGCTCAGGCTCTCGGCGCTCGCGAGGCCGGGACGCTCGCCGATGAGGATCACGCAGCACTCTGCCTCTAGCTCCTCGCCGATCGCGTCCATCACGTCGACGCGGCCGTACTCGACGAACACGGGGGTCCCGACCCGCAGGTCGCGGTCCACGAGGCCGTCGAGCAGGATCGGCAACAGTTCGGGAACGTTCGCCTCGACGGCGCTCGAACTCAGTCCGTCGGCGACGATCACCTGAACCTCGGGGCCTTCCTCGCAGTGCTCGCGGAGGTATTCCGCGGTTTCCGCGGAGATCTCCCGGCCCCGATCCGGTCGCGCGAGGTACTCCTCGGTGTCCTCGACCAACGTGCCGATCTTCACCAGCCCCATCTCCTCGATGAACCCCTCGTCGACGCTCGTGAGTACCGCATCGCGGGCGATTCCGTGGTCGGCCCGAAAGTCGAGCAGCGTGTCGGTCCGCGGGCGCGATCCGGCCCGCCCGACCCCCAGCCGCGAGGGGTTTCGCTCCCTGATCCGGTCGAGCAACTCGGCATCCCGCGGTCCGTCGATCCCCCCTTCCTTCGTTTCTCTACTCATGGTCACGCGAACACCGTCGGGTCGCCGGCCCGCTCGGTCAGCCGTCCGTTCTCGGTGATGCCCATCTCGCGGAGCCACTCCCCGAAGGGTTCGATCGGGTCGAGGCCGAACAGCTCCCGGAGCGCCGCCGCGTCGTGGTAGCTGTTCGATTGGTAGTTGAGCATGACGTCGTCGCCCATCGGCACGGTGATGAAGTAGTTCGAGCCGGCCGCGGCGAGCAGGATCGAGAGGGTCTCGACGTCGTTCTGGTCGGCCTCCATGTGGTTGGTGTAGCAGGCGTCGATCCCCATCGGGATCCCGTGTAGCTTGCCCATGAACACGTCCTCCAGGCCCGCGCGGATCACCTGCCGGCCGTCGTAGAGGTACTCGGGGCCGATGAAGCCCACCACGGTGTTGAGGAGGAACGGGTCGTAGCGCTTCGCGAGCCCGTAACACCGCGATTCCAGCGTGAGCTGATCGACCCCCTCGTGGGCGTCGCCCGAGAGCTCCGCGCCCTGGCCGGTCTCGAAGTACCAGACGTTCGGTCCCGAGGAGCGACAGCGCCGCCGGGCGAGGTCGTCGGCCTCGCCGAGCAGCGACACGTCGATCCCGAACTCCTCGTTTCCGGACTCGGTGCCCGCGAGGCTCTGGAACAGCATGTCGGCGGGCGCCCCTTTCCGAACGGCCTCCATCTGCGTGGTGACGTGCGAGAGACAGCAGTTCTGCGTCGGGACCTCCCACTCCTCGATGAACTCGTGGGTCGCTTCGAGGATCGCCGCCGTGTTCTCGGCGCTGTCGACGACGGGGTTGACGCCGATCACCGCGTCGCCCGCGCCGTACGAGAGCCCCTCGCGGGTCGAATCGAGGACATTCTCGACGTCGTCGGCGGGGTCGTTGGGCTGCAATCGAAAGGAGAGGGTGCCGGGCTCGCCGATGGTCGTGTTACAGTGCGCGGTGATCGTCATGCGCGAGGAGACGAGCGCCAGGTCCATGTTCGACATGAGCTTCGTCACCGCGGCGATCATCTCGCTGGTCAGTCCCTCCCGTATCGCCCGGATCTCGCGGTCGGTGGTGGATGAATCGACGAGGAACTCCCGGAGCTCCCCGACGGACCACTCGGCGATTCGCTCGTAGATCGGCTCGCGGACGGCGTCCTGAATGACCCGCGTCACCTCGTCGTCCTCGTACGGGACGACCGGGTTCTCCCGCAGTTCGCGGAGCGTCACCCGGCTCAACGCCCGCTTCGCGGCGACCCGCTCGGCGTCGGAGTCGGCGGCGATCCCGGCGAGTTCGTCGCCGGTCTTTCGCTCGTTGGCCTTCGCCAACAGGCTTCGAAGGGAGTCGAACTCCCGCTCGGGCGGTGTCGTGGCCATGGGTTCTCGAACGCCCTACGCCCACCGAGTAGTTCAATCTTGTCAACTGGTAACAAACCACGATTTACGTTCCGCAACCGGAGTTGTTCTCGGGGCGTGAGCGGATCGCGTCCCGGCCTTCCGTCTCTCGACGGGCGCGACCCTCCCGCCGGTCGCTGGTCGCCGGTCGGCCGGCTATCGTTCAGCGATCGTCGACCTTACCGTAAGGTATATCGTCATCGTTCGGGGAGGTTACTGGGAGAGGATGACACACGACACCGACACCGGCAGGCGTTCGTTTCTGAAGGTAGCGGGGGCGGGGGCGGCGATCGGGCTCGCGGGGTGTTCGTCGCTCACGCCCGACGAGGGGACGGGCGGCGACTCGAACGGATCGACGGAGTTCCCGACGCAGGACGTCGAGATGATCTGTCCGTGGGCCGAGGGCGGCGGGACCGACCGGACCGCGCGGATGCTAGCGGATCTGGTCCAGGACGAACTCGACGCGTCGGCGTACGTCACCAACCAGACGGGCGGATCGGGCAGCGTCGGCTTCAACGCGATCGCCACCGCCGACGCGGACGGCCACACGGTCGGCGTCCTCACCGTCGAGATCGCGACGATCGAGCACCTGGGGGTCGCGGACGTCAGCCACGAGGACGTCGGATCGGTGATGCAGTACAACTTCGACCCGGCGGCGCTGACGGTCCACCAGGACGCGCCCTACGGGACCCTGGAGGAGTTCGTCGACTACGCCCGGGACAACCCCGGCGAGATCGCCGTCTCGAACTCGGGAACGGGCGCGATCTGGCACCTCTCGGCCGCCGGGTTCGCGCGCGAGGCGGGGATCGAACTCGACCACGTCGGCTACGACGGCGCGGCCCCGGCGACCGAGGCGGTGCTCGGCGGCGAGGCCGCCGCGACGACCTCGAGCGCGGCGGAGGTCGCCCCGCAGGTCCAGGACGGCCCCCTCGAGATGCTCGCCTTCTTCGGCGAGGAGCGCCACCCGCTGTTCGAGGACGTGCCGACGCTGGTGGAGTCGGGCTACGACTTCACGATGGGCGCGTGGCGCGGCCTCGGCGTCCCGACCGGCGTCGACGACGCGGTCGTCCAGCAGATCCACGACGCCTACCGCGCGGTCTACGAGTCCGAGGAGTTCTCGCAGTTCATGGACGACAACGGGTTCGGCATGGTGTACCGCGACACCGAGGAGTTCGAGGCGTTCATGCGCGAGGAGTACGACCGCTTCGGCGCCCTCATCGACGACCTCGGGCTGAGCGGGTAACCCATGGACGACATCTCGACCGGCCGACGCGGGGCGTGAGATGGGCGTCGAGCTACGCCACACCGACGCGCTCGGAGCCGGCCTGTGGTTGCTGCTCGCGGGGGCCGTCTTCGCCCTGTCGGCGGGGTTCCCCGCCGGGCCCGGCGAGACGGGCCCCGCGTTCTACCCCCGCGTGATCGCGGGCCTGATCGCGCTGTTCGCCGTCGTCCAACTGGTTCGGAGCCTCGCCGGCGACCCGCGGGCGCACGAGATCACGCTCGGGTCGACGAGACGCGTGGTGGGCGTGGCGGTGGGGGTGCTCGCGTACGTCCTCCTGCTGCCGTGGCTGGGGTTCGTCGTCGCGACGGCCCTGTTTCTCGTCGTCGGTATGCGCTACTCGGGGGTCGACTCGCCGCTCCGGATCGGCGTCGTCGCCGTCGGCCTGACGCTGGGGCTCCACTACGTCTTCGGCGTCTTCCTGCGGATCCCGCTGCCCGAGAGCCCGTTCTACTCGGTGGCGCGGCTGTTGCCCGCGCTCGTGGGGGCGTTCTGAGATGCTCGACGGACTGATCGAGGGGGCGTCGCTCGTCTTCCAGCCGCTGGCGTTCGCGCTGATCCTGCTCGGCGTGTTCGTCGGCATCGTGATGGGGTCGATCCCGGGGATGACCGCCACGATGACCGTCGCGGTGCTCGTCTCCTTTACCTTCGGCATGAGCCCGACCGAGGGGATGATGCTCCTGCTCGGGATCTACGGCGGGGCGCTGTATGCGGGGTCGATCCCGGCGATCCTGATCCGCACGCCCGGAACGCCGAGCGCCGCGGCGACGATCTTCGACGGCTTCCCCCTCGCCGAGCGGGGGAAGGCGGGCAACGCCATCGGGATCGCGACGGTCGCCTCGTTCGTCGGCGGGGCGGTCAGCGTGCTCCTCATCACGTTCCTCTCGCCCCAGATCGCAGACGTCGCGCTGGCCTTTGGCTCGCCGGAGTACTTCGCGCTGGCGTTCTTCGGGCTGACGATCATCGCCAGCGTCAGCGACGGCTCGATCGTCAAGGGGATGCTCTCGGGGCTGTTGGGGATGCTGATCGCGACCGTCGGGCTCGACCCCAACATGGGCTATCCCCGCTTCACCTTCGAGGTCACGGCGCTGACCGCGGGCATCGAGTTCATCGCCGTGATGATCGGCCTGTTCGGCCTCGCCGAGGGGTTCGACCGGTATCGCGAGGGAATCGACACCGTCTCGGTCACCCAGACGGTCAGGGGCATCACCCCGAGCCTCGAGGACCTCCGGGCGATCAGGAACGTCACCCTCGGGTCGAGCCTCGCGGGCGCGTTCATCGGCGCGATCCCCGGCGCGGGCGGCGACATCGCGGCGTTCGTCACCTACAACGAGGCCAAACGCTGGGTGACCGACGCCGTCCCGGCGTTCGGCGAGGGCAACGTCAGGGGCGTCGCCGCCGCGGAGGCGGGCAACAACGCCAGCACCGCCGGCGCGCTCGTCCCGACGCTCACGCTGGGGATCCCCGGCGACTCGGTGACCGCGATCCTGATCGGGGCGTTGCTCGTCCACGGCATCCGGCCCGGCCCCGGCCTCTTCGAGAACGAACCGGGGCTCGTGTTCTCGATCTTCGTCGGCTTCTTCGTCGTCTACGTGGTGATCCTCCTCGCGGGCCTGCTCGGCGCGCACCTCTGGGTCCGCCTGATCAACGTCCCCGCGAAGTACCTCTGGCCGTCGATCTTCGTCCTCTGTGTCGTCGGGGCCTTTGCCGTCCGGGGCGGGATCTTCGACGTCTGGGCGATGGTCGCCGCGGGCGTGCTCGGGTACGTATTGCGACTCGACGGCTACCCGCTCGCCCCGATGGTGCTCGGGCTGATCCTCGGGCCGATCGCCGAGGCCAACCTCCGGCGCTCGCTCGAGATCTCCAACGGCTCGCTCGATATCATCTACACCAGTCCGATCGCCGTGGCGATCCTGCTGCTGTCGGTCGTCTCGCTGTTCTCGCCGGTCGTCGCGGACCGATGGGCGTAGTTCGCCGGTTCTTCACCCGTCCCGTCGCCACGAACCCGACCGTTCCCGCCGAAAGGTGCCGAGGCCGGGTTTGCCGTCCGCGATCCACAGGCCGACGACCGCCACCCCGACGAGCCCTGAGACCAGCAGCCACGGCGACGGCGAGAGGCCGTCGACCACCTCGCCGAGGACGCTCTCCTGGTCGTCGACGGGAACCGACACCAGCGGCCAGAGCAGGAATCGCGCGTAGGCGTACTCGCCGACCAGCGCCGATCCGACGGCGTCGCCCGCGACGTGCGAGAGGTAGCCCACGCCGAAAGCGACGCCGTACTCCGGCGTCGAGCGCCGCGAGAAGTACCAGTAGACGAGTACACAGAGCGGCACCGCGACGACCGGCGCGTGGGCGAGCATCCGCCCCGAGTGGACGACCCCGAAGGTCCACGCCAGCGGCTTGTCGATCAGGTCCGGCAACTGACTCGCCACCAGCACCCAGAGCGTCGCGACGTCGCCCGGCGACCGGCCCCGACGCCGCGTCAGCGCCGAGTACAGGACGTACGCGAGCGCCGCGTGTTCCCACGGCCACATCACCTCCGCCTACCCGCCCCGCGCGCTTAGTGTTGCTGGTGTGATAATTACCGCGGCCGGAACGAAAATTCCGGGGAGTCTGTATGCCGTGGAAACACGCGGCGCGGTTTCTATGGGTGCTTCCAGGTGGTGAGAAACGGCCGTAGTTTCTTGTCGTCCTACGTGGTAGTAACTCACATGATAAGACGACTGCTCGTCGTCCTCGGCCTCGTCGAACTGCTCGTTCCCCGTCGATTCATCGAGTTCTGGGAGGGGTACGCCCTCGAGAATCCCGAGGACTGTTCGCTCAAACCGTGGGTGATTCCCGTCGCCCGCCTCGAAGGACTGCTCTTTCTCGCGGTGCTCGCCAAACCGCGGGCGTTCTCGAGGCCGATCCGGGCGGTGCTGGGCTGTTACGGATTGATGGCCGCGCTCTCGCCTGATGGGTATCTGGAGTACTGGACGCCGCTGATCTACGAGGACGGGCGCCCCGAGTGGAAGCCGTGGGTCGTCCCGGCGACGCGCGTGATCGGCGCGTGCTACGTGCTGCTCGCGCTGTTCGGGTGGCGCTCGAAGAACGAAACACGAAACGACTGAACCGGGCTACTCGACGGTGACGCTCTTGGCGAGGTTGCGCGGTTTGTCGATCGACCTGTCGAGGCGGTTGGCGAGCCAGTACGACACCAGTTGGAGTTGGACGTTCGCGAGGATCGGGCCGACCCGGCCGTGGGTCCGGGGGATCGAGAGGACGTGATCGGCGTAGCGCTCGACGTCGGACTGGCCGTCGGTCACGGCGATCACGGGCGCGCCGCGGGCCTCGACCTCCTTGACGTTGCCGATGGTCTTGGTCGCGCGCTCGTCGTCGCCGGTCACTACGGCGAAGATCGGCGTCTCCCCCGTCACGAGCGCGAGCGGGCCGTGTTTGAGTTCGCCCGCCGCGAACCCCTCGGCGTGTTTGTACGTGATCTCCTTCATCTTCAGCGCGCCCTCGAGCGCGACCGGGTAGTTGTACCCCCGACCGATGAAGAAGTACGCCCCGGCGTCCTCGTACTCGGCGGCGATCTTTCGGGCCCCCGAGTTGTCGAGGATGGCCTGGACGTCATCGGGCAGGTCCCGCAGCGCCCCCAGCAGGTCGCGGCGCTCGCCGTCCTCGATGACGTCGGCGAGCAGGGTCAGCGCGGTCTGCTGGCTCGCGAAGGTCTTGGTGGCGGCGACGCCGATCTCGGGGCCCGCCCGGATGTACATCGTGTAATCGCACTCGCGGGCGGCCGAGGAGCCGACGACGTTCGTCACCGCGAGGGTCGTCGCGCCCGCCCGTCCGGCCTGTCTGAGCGCTCTCAACGTATCGGCGGTCTCGCCGCTCTGGGTGACGCCGATCACCAGGGTGTCGTCGTCGATCGGTACCGACGAGCGGTCGTACTCGCTGGCCATGAACGTCTGGGCCTGGACGCCCCGTTCGCGCAGCGTGAGTTCGCCGTAGAGCGCGGCGTGATACGAGGTGCCACAGGCGACGAACTGCACCCGCTCGGGGGTCGCCAGGCCGTCGAGTTCCTCGATGGTCACGCTCCCCTCGAGTTCGTCGACCCGGCCGCGTAGACACTGGCGCAGCGAGCGGGGTTGTTCGTTGATCTCCTTGAGCATGTAGTGGTCGTAGCCGCTCTTGCCGGCGTCCTCGGCGTCCCACTCGATGGTCTCGACCGGCGGTTCCACCACCCGTCCCTCGGCGTCGGTGACGACGATGTCGTCGTCTCGGAGCGCGGCGAACTGGCCGTCCTCGAGGTAGATCACCTGATCCGTGTACTGGATGAACGCGGGGACGTCGCTCGCGAGGTAGGTCCCCTCCTCGGAGAGGCCCAACACGAGCGGGGAGTCCTGTCGGGTGGCGTAGATCGTCTCCGAGCCCTCGAAGACGGCCGCGAGCGCGTAGCTCCCCTCCAGCCGGGAGACGGCCGTTCGGAACGCCGATTCGTGGTCCAGCCCCTCGTCGAGGTAGCGTTCGATCAGGTGCGGGACGACCTCGGTGTCGGTCTCGCTGTAGAAGGTGTGGCCGTCGGCCGCCAGTTCCTCGCGCAGCGGTTCGTAGTTCTCGATGATGCCGTTGTGGACGATCGCCACCTGTGAGTCGCAGTCGGCGTGGGGGTGGGCGTTGCGATCGGAGGGCGGGCCGTGGGTGCTCCAGCGGGTGTGGCCGATCCCCACGGGGACGGTCGGGACGTCCTGACCGTCGAGGACCGCCTCGAGTTCCTCGAGTTCGCCCTCGCTCTTGTAGACCGAGATCGCCTCGTCGGCGAGCGCGATCCCCGCCGAGTCGTAGCCCCGATACTCCAGCCCCGACAGCCCCGTCAGCAGGACGTCGAGCACCTCCCTGTCGCGTCCGTTGCCGGCGTAGCCGATGATTCCACACATGGGTTATCGTACCTCCGTCTCCTCGGCGATCGGTCCGTCGACGTGCGCGCCCGTCCGCACGGTCGCGTCCGGCCCGACCATCGTCCCGGGGGCGAACGACGACGCCCCGCCGATCTCGACCCGGTCGGCGAACAGCGCGCCGAGGCGCTCGCGTTCGAACACCCGGTCGCCGACGCGGACGTCGCCCGGCCCGCCCGGCACGGTCACGCCCGCGCCGATGTGAACCCCCTGCCCGGTGACGCAGTCGACGAGCGTCGCGTTCGGCCCGACTCTGGTATCGGAATCCAGCAGCGACCCCTCGACGACCGCGCTCGACTCGACGGTGACGTTCTCGCCCAGACAGGTGTACGGCCCGAGGACGGTCCCGGCCCCGACCTCGGCGTCGGCCCCGATCACGACCGGGTCGCGGATGGTCGCCGTCTCGTGGACGATCGCGCTGTCGTCGATGCGGGCCTCGCGCGTCCCCCCGACGAGACCCGCCTCCGTCAGGTCCCGCGTGACCTCCAGCAGGTCCCACGGGTAGGTCGCATCGACCCACAGCCCGTCGGTGACCGTCCCCCTCACTTCGGCCTCGGAGTCGACCAGCCACGACAGCGCGTCGATCAGCGAGTGTTCGCCGTCGCGCGGTTCGGCGTTCCGGATCGCCTCGAAGATCCGCGGGCCGAGGCCGTAGACGCCGGCGTTGAGCCGGTACTTTCGCTCGTCGGTCGGCCGCTCGACGAGTTCGACCACCCGGTCGCCGTGCATGATCACGCCGCCGTAGTGTTCGACGCGGTTGTGATCGAGCACGCCCAGCGTGGCCGCCCCCTCCCCTGTCGTCCCGATCACGTCCTCGATGATCCCCGCGTCGAGGATCTGGTCGCCGTAGACGACGAGGAACGGCTCGTCGAACCGGTTCTCGACCGAGAGCAGCGCGTGGCCCGAGCCCAGTTGCTTCTCCTGGACGACGTAGGTCAGCGGGACGTTCCGGTAGGTCGGCCCGAAGTGGTCCTGGACGCGGCTCCGTCCGTAGCCGACGACGACCGTGATCTCGCTGACGCCGGCCTCGATCAACCCGTCGAAGACGTACGCGAGGATCGGCTTGTTCGCCGCGGGCAGCATCGGTTTGGGCCGGTGGCGCGTCAGGGGGCGCAGTCGTTTCCCCTCCCCGGCGGCGAGCACGACTGCAGGCAACGTATCCATATATCACCGAATCGACGGACTGGCACTTATGTCTTTCATCCTCCAATCCACGTTCGCTGAAATTCCGAAGGGTTTATCCAACGAAATAGGGATTTGCGACGGCGTCGGGCGGCGAGTATCCGCTTCCGGTCGTTCGCCGTGTCGCGTCCGACACCCGGCCGACGGAGCGCCGACGCCGACGGGGTTTTTCCCCTTCGGCCGCTAGTGCGGGTATGAGCGACCAGTCGATGCCCGCGAGCGACGCCGAGTGGCGCGAGCGACTGAGCGACGAGCAGTACCGCGTCCTGCGCGAGGCGGGGACCGAATGCCCCTTCTCGGGCGAGTACGTCGACCGCTTCGAGGACGGCACCTACCGGTGTGCGGGCTGTGGCAACGAGCTGTTCGACTCGGGGACGAAGTTCGAACACGGCTGTGGCTGGCCGAGCTTCTACGACGCCGATGAGGGCGCCGTCGAGTTCCGCGAGGACCACAGCCACGGGATGGAGCGGGTAGAAGTCGTCTGTGCGGAGTGTGGCGGCCATCTGGGCCACGTCTTCGAGGACGGACCCGAGCCCACGGGGGAACGCTACTGCATCAACTCCGTCGCCCTCGAGTTCGACGGTCAGTGACGCGGCGGGGTCTCGCGCTCCTCGAGGACCCACTCGAGTTCCTCGATCGCGCGCAGCACCACCGCCTCCTGTTCGTCCTCCAGCGGCGAGGAGGGCGGGTCCTGGTCGTCGTAGATCGATTCGAGTTCCGCGACGCGTTCCCGGACGGTTGCTGCCGAGCGCATGGCGGGTATTCAGCCACCGGCTACAAAACAGCTACGTCGCCGTCGGCGGATCGTACCGGCTCCACAGCCACCCCACGACGAGCGCGAGCGCGAGCACGCCCGCCAGCACGTGCCAGTAGTCCTCGTGGACGAGCGCGCTCGCGAAGTACAGCGCCATGATCCCCCCCATCAGCGTCAGCGACAGCCAGTGGGCGCGATAGAAGCCGACGACGGTGCGGACCGACATTCGCCGACGGTTCGGCCCCGAGCGGGATATACCCTGCGAGGCGCGTCGATCGGGGCGGCGTGAAAGCGAGCGATTGAGGGGGACGCGGCCCGAACCGTGGGTATGGTAGCGCTCTCGGGCAGGGCGGCGTTCGTCCTCGTGTTGGTGACGGGTATCGTCGTCCCCGGCGTGATGAACTTCGTCCTCTCGGTGGTGCTGGGCCAGCAGATGCTGGGCCGGCTCGTCTGGGCGCTCGGCTACACGCTGATGATCGCCGTGATCTGGTACGGCTGGATCCGGCCGCTCGACCTCACGGGTCCCGAACGCGACCCCGAGGAGGCGGAACGGAAGGTTAAAGACTGAATCCTACACAGTTCCGGGTAGAATGCTTGAGTTCGTCCCACTTGAGTTGCTGGACGACTTCATCCAGAGCTACAACCTCGCCCAGATGCTCGTCGTCGCGTTCGTCCTCTCGGTACTCGGATCCCTCGCCCTCTCGAAGAAGGTGATGTCGCTGAACATCATCCTCTTCGGGCTGTTGTTCCTGCTCGTTCCCGACACCGTCTCGTCGATCGAGTACAAGCTACTGGGCGTGGCGCTCGTCGCCATCGGCCCGGTCCTCTATACGACCGCGCGCGACTAACTGACCTCTCCTCCGAAAAAACCGCACGCGACTCACCCGGAGAGGAGTTCGTCGTAGCGCGCGCCCGTCTGTTTCAACGTCTCCGTCGAGTAGAGCCGTTCGTGCTCGTAGGGGAGGTGCTCCCCGTAGAGTTCGTCGATCCGGGCGTCGACCGCCTCGGGGTCCCGGCCGTGGATCATCGTAAAGAGGTTGTACTCCCAGCCCAGCTCGCTCCGGCGGGGGCGGTGATAACAGAGGGTGACGGCGGGCAGCGCCCCGACGGTCCGACCGCGCTCCGCCAACTCCCCGTCGGGGACGTCCCAGACCACCATGCAGTTGGCGTCGAACCCGGTGGCGACGTGGTTGATCACGCAGCCGATCCGCTTGATACAGCCGTTTTCGAGCAGCCGAGAAATCGAATCGATCACCGCGTCGGTCCCGTATCCGACCGCCCGCGCCACGTCGGCGTACGGGGTGCGAGAGAGCGGCAGCCCCTCCTGGATTTCGAGCAACACGGCGACGTCGAGCGCCGAGAGGTCGCCGGTCGCCTCCTCGCTGATCGCCGTCGCCTCGACGCGCTCGCTCTCCGAACTCGACTCGCGGGCGAAGCGATCCGCGTTCACGACGGGAAACTCCAGGTCGATGTAGAAGTCCGTCAGCATCGGGAGGCACAGTACAGAACAGCCCGTTCGCTCCTCGATCTCCGCGAGGATCCGGTCGCGGGTCTCGCGGGACCCGGCGGTGACGACGAACCAGGTGTTCCACTCGTGGTCCCGCCGGTAGTTGTGGTTGACCTGCCGGTAGGAGTTGATCACGGCGGCGACCTCCTCGAAGCGCTCCTCGGGGGCGCGCACCGCCGCGAGCGTCGAGGAGCCGATCACCGGCGGGTTGAGAACCGCGCCGAACCGCCGGACGATCCCGCGTTCCCTGAGGGCTCGAACGCGTTCGAGCGCCTCGTCCTCGCCGATGTCGAGCGCCGCGCCGACCCGCCGGAAGGGCCGGGCCTCGACGGGGAACCCGCTCTGGTAGTCGTCGATGAGGGCGACGTCGACCGCGTCGAGGTCGGCCCGCCAGTCGTCCTCCAGCGTGCTCATCGTCCGACGGAAGGGACTGCGCCGGTATAGATGCCCCGCTTTTCGGAGCGAAGGCGAGCGTTTTTGCGCCCGCCGTTCCAACCTCCGGTATGGCACAAGCGACCCGGGAGTACGGCGAGTGGCCGCTGAAACGGCTGATGAGCGAGGTCGTCGGATCGGGACACAAGTCCGCCGACGACATGGACTACGAGCAAGCGAGCGAGGCCTTCCGTCGGATCCTCGACGGCGAACCCGACCACACCACCCTCGGTGCCTTCTGGCTGGCGAACCGCTGGAAGCGAAACACCGCCGAGGAACTCGCGGCCTTCACCGACGTGATGCGCGAGTCCGTGCGGACGGCCGAACCCGACTCCGACCCAGTCGACTGCGGGGCGAACTACGACGGCAAGCACACCTCGGCGCTCTTGGGCGTCGCCGCGGGCTGTGTCGCCGCCGGCGCGGGCACGCCCGTCGTCGCCCACTCGGGCGACCGGGTCCCGACCCAGAAGGCGACCGCCTACAAACACGTCCTCGACGCGCTCGACGTCAGGACCGAGATCGACCCCGAAGAGAGCGCCGAGATGGTCGACGCGACGGGCTTCGGCTTCTACTACCAGCCCGCGTTCAACCCCCGGATCGACGGGCTGTTCGAGCGCCGTGACGCGATGGGCGTTCGCACGTTCGTCAACACGATCGAGACGCTCGCGAACCCCGCGAACGCCGACGTCCACCTCGGGAGCTTCTACCACCTACCGTTCGCGAAGCGGATCGTCGACACGTTCGGACGCAGCGAGCAGGACCTCTCGCGCGTGCTCATGTTCCAGGGGATGGAGGGCTACGACGACGTCCGACCCGGGCTGACGAAGGTCGCCGAGTGGCGCGAGGCGCCACGCGCCTCGGAACGGTCGAGCGGTAACGAACCGCGAGACGGGGAGTTCTCGGACTTCGAGATCCAAACCGGGGAGTACGGCATGGACTTCGAGGGCGAGGACCTCGAGGTGGCCGACGTCGCGGGCGACTCGGCGCGCATCACCCGCGAGGTCCTCGCGGGCGAGCGCGAGGATCGATTCGCCGACGCCGTCTCGCTCAACGCCGCGCTCCGTATCTACGCCCGCGGAGACTGCGCGTCGATCGAGGAGGGTCTCGAACTCGCTCGCGAGTCGATCGCCGACGGGAGCGCCGAGGCCGTCCTCGAGGACCTGCAGGCGTTCTGACGGGCGATCCCTCGATAATCAGTCGTCCGCGGGCAGGGTCAGCGTGACCGCCTCGTCGGCGCCGTCGATCGTCACGGTGGTTTCGGCGCTCTCGAAGCCCTCGGCCTCCGCCTCGACGAGGTACTCGCCGTTCCGGAGTTCGAACACGATCCGACCGTCCGAGTCGGCCGTCTCGTCGGGTTCGTCGAACGGGTCGACCTCGACCCTCGCGCCGGGGATCGGCTCGCCCGCCTCGTCCTCGACGGTCACGGTCAGCGTGTAGGGTCCCGACCCGGTGCCGCCGGTCTCCATTTCGTCGCTCCGGTTCGATCCGCCGCTTTCCCCGTCGCCCCCGCTTTCGTTTCCGCCGCTGGACTGTCCGCCCTCGCTCCCGTCGGATTCTCCGCCGGAATCGGCCGACTCGTCGTCCGGCCTGTCTCCCATACAGCCTGCGAGGCCGACCAGACAGACCATCCCGGCCGTGCCGACGAACCGTCGTCGATAGAGCGACGGTCCAGGTGCCGACGTGCGACTCCTCTCACTCCCGACGGATCGCTTCTGCATGGGGTTCGTACCACCCGACGTGATATCGGTATGAACACCATACCGTGTGTTTTTCGCCGTCACCCGGCGGGTACGCCACGAAGACCCGAGACGGTGTCGGGCGTCGATTCCGGACGAGTCGTTCGCCGTTCTCGGCGGCTCGTGGATCGGTGAACGCGACACCGCACTCGGGCGTTTCGACGGACCGACGGAACCTTCTTGCTCGTCTCCGGCCTCTACCGACGGATGGGGGGAATGGATCTGGGGCTCGAAGTGGAGTACTGGGTGATCGACGGGGAAGGACGACTGTGCGCCGGCGAGGAGGTCGTCGCCGCCCACGACCGGATCGACCACGAGTTCGTCGCGCCGATGATCGAGTTCGAGACGCCCCCCAGAGAGGACCTCGACCGGGTGCGAGAGGACCTGCGCGAGGTCCTCGAAGCGGGGCTTTCGGCCGCCGAGGACGCGGGCAAGGGACTCGTCCCCCTCGGGACGCCGCTGGTCGCCGAGACGATGCCCGCGATCAGCGAGCGCGGCCGGCTGCTCGAACGCCTCTACGGCGAGGGGATCGAGCACGCGAAACACTGTGCGGGCACGCACGTCCACTTCGACAAGCGGGCGGTGCCCGACCAGCTCAACCTGCTGACGGCGCTCGACCCGACGCTCGCGCTGGTGGCCTCCTCGCCGTACTACGACGGGCGTCGCCTCGCCCACTCCTCGCGGGCGTACGTCTATCGCTACGAGACGGGAAGAGCGTTCTCGCGGTATCGCGACCTCTGGGAGTACACCGACTCGATGAACGAGTGGAACGCCCGCCTCGACGCGGCCTACGAGGAGTTGCGCGCGCTCGCGGCCGACCGCGGGATCGACGACGCCACGTTCGAGAGGCACATCGAACCCGAGAACAGCGTCCTCACGCCCGTCCGCCTCCGACTCGGCTCGCCGACCGTCGAGTGGCGCGCGCCCGATGCCGCCCTCCCGAGCCAACTGCTCGCGCTCCTCGAGGACGTGACGACGGCGGTGTCCGCCCTCGAGAGGCGATCCCTCGAGATCGGTGGGGATCCCGGAATCGACGGGCGGGCGGTGACGATCCCCGCCTTCGACGACCTGCGTGATCTCACCCGCGAGGCGATCGTCGACGGACGGACCCCCGCCGTCGAGGCGTATCTCGACGCGATGGGGATCGATTCCGGCGGGTACTCGCCGCTCTCCGAGGAGATCACGGCGGGCGAGCGGATCGACCACGAGCGCGCCCGCGAACTTCGCCTCGAGTACGCCACACGACTGCGCGACGACGTCGCCTCCCTCTAATCCTCCTCGATCAGGAGGGCGACGTTCGCGAGTTTCTCCCCGCCGGTGACGGTCGCCTCCTTCGTCAGCGCATAGAGGATGCCGTCCCGATCCGCCTGTGCGGTCTGGAGGACCTCGTAGCTCGTCGGATCGTAGAGCGTTCCCAGCCGGGTGCCGGCCGTGACCTCCTCGCCCAGTTCGCGCTCGGGGTCGGCACGAAAGATCCCCGAGTCGGTCGCCGTCACGCGCCCGAGGTGGTTGCGTGCGAGCCGACGCCTCCCGGTGGGTTCGGGATCGCCTTCCAGGACCCCCCGATCGCGAAGGACGGTCACCATGCCGTCGACGCCGGTTTCGACCGCCTCCTCGACGATCTGCTTGTTGTGTGCGAGTTCGGGCGTGATCGTGGGGATCCCCGCCCGCGACGCCGCGACCCGGAGTTTGCCGTCGAAGCCGCGCTGGCCCCACTCCTCGTTGGCCGCCTCGCCGGCGCGTTCGGCCAGCAGCAGGTCGGTCCCGAACGCACCGGCGAGGTTCCTCGAACCGTCGTCGCCGGCCGTGAAGACGACGTGGGTCAACATCCCGGGGCTTCCGGTGTGGAGGTCGACGACGGCGTCGGCCTCCCGTACGTACTCCCAGAGGGTCGCGGCCATGCGCTCGTGGAGCGTTCCCTCGTCGTCGCCGGGCCACGCCCGGTTCATGTTCGCGTTGATGCTGTCGAGTTCCTCGGGCGTGGTATAGGAGACCCGATCGAAGGTGAGGGGATCGGCGACGGGGACGGCGATCACCTCGCCCGCGAGGTCGGCGGCGACGAGCCGGTCGTGGAGCCGTCGCAGCACCTCGGTTCCGTTCACTTCGCGGCCGTGCTGGGCGGCCTGGACGTAGAGCGTGGGGCCGTCGGAGCCCCGATAGCGGTGGACCGTCGTCTCGACGTCGATCCCGGAGGGGAGGCGGGCGAGGACGATCCGCTCTGCGGTGTGGGTCGCCATGACGGCTCTGGGAGCGGATCCCTCATCAATCCCGGGCAGGATTTTTGTGAATCCGTTTCGAATAATACGACGGGGTGAGTTCGATGACCCGGCAGACACATCACCAACGGACGTGGTGTTCGATCGAACGGTTCATGGTCCTCGCCTCGCTCTCGCGGTACGACCTCGTGCTGTGGGCGATCCCGGCGGCGTTCCTGCTGGCGTTCGTCGCGAGCAACGCGCTCGCGATCGGCGTCCAAACGGCGCTCGTCGGGGCCGCCCTCGTCGGCGCGCTGGCCGTCGCGGACGCGGTCGCGCTGAACCCGCCGCGTCCGAGTTGAGCGGCGATCACCAGCGTTTTACGCGGCCTCGACGACTGACCAGCCATGGCTACCGCGACGCTGCACACGACGAAAGGCGACATCGAGATCGAACTGTTCGACGAGCGCGCGCCCCGAACGGTCGAGAACTTCCTCAACCTCGCGGAACACGACCCGGCCGCGAACGACGAGCCCGCGCCCGATACCACGACGTGGGAGGACCCCGAATCCGGCGAGGTTCGGGGCGACGGCCTGTACAACGGCGTCGAGTTCCACCGCGTGATCGACGAGTTCATGATCCAGACCGGCGACCCCACCGGAACGGGTCGGGGCGGCCCCGGCTACAGTTTCGACGACGAGTTCCACGACGAGCTGCGCCACGACTCGGCGGGGACGGTCTCGATGGCCAACAGCGGTCCCAACACCAACGGCTCGCAGTTCTTCATCACGCTCGCCCCGACGCCGCACCTCGACGACCGCCACGCCGTCTTCGGGGAGGTCGTCGAGGGAATGGACGTCGTCGAGGCGATCGGGAGCGTCGAGACCGACGGGCAGGACAAGCCGACGACGACCATCGAGATCGAGTCGGTCACGGTCGAGCGCGAGTAACTACGCGTACCGACGCGCGCCGACGAGCATCCACACCGAAATCGCAAGCGTCAGCCCGACGAACACGGCGGCGAACGGCCCCTCCCAGCGGGCCTCGGGGACGAATCCGCTCGCGACGAGGACGATTCCCAGTACGACCGTCCACCGGCCGACGAAGGCCGTCAGTCCCTCTGGATCGCTCACGGTTTCGGGATCGTAGCCCGAGATCAGTTCGGGATGGCCGTCGCGGATCAGCAGCCCGAGTCCGATCGTCGCGAACCCGCTGATCCAGAGGACGACCGCGAGCACGAGCGACATATCCGAAATTCTCTACGGACCAGCATATCGCTACCGGCCCCGAAACCGTAACCCGAAAGCCCGTCCGTCCCCTCTTCCGGATATGAGCGATTCGACCCCTCGTCCGAGCGAGATCGGCGAGTCGGACGCCCCGCCGGTCGAGGAGAAACCCTACAAGATCGTCTTCGAGGCGAACAAGTGTTTTGGAGCGGGGAAGTGCGCCGAAGCGTCGCGAAACTGGGAACTCGACTTCGAGACGGGGATCGCGAAACCCCGCTCCTATTTCATCACCGAGGAGGAGTTAGAGGAGAACGTCCGGGCGGCCGAACTCTGTCCCGCGAAGAAGGACCGGGGCGTGATCCACGTCGTCGACCGGCGCACGGACGAGGAGATCGCGCCGAACCCCCACGGCGACGGCACCCTGAGCGTCGACTGGTAGCGCGTCGTCAGTCGGGCTTTCGGACCGACTGTCGTTCCCCGCGCTCCTCCTGTTTCGCGTTCGACGCGGAGAGCGCCCGGTCGACCAGGTTCCCGTGGGCCCGTCGGAGGCGCTCGGACAGCGCCTGATGGGAGACGTCGAGGCTGTCCGCGAGTTCCGACATCGTCGCCTCGCGTGGCACGTCGTAGTAGCCCATGTCCTTGGCCTCCGCGAGGGTCCGATACTGCGATTCGGTCAGGCCGAACTGGGTTTTGTCCTCGTTGTCGAGCCTGTAGATCGAGTCGACCGTGAGCGCCAACCCGTTCTCCTCGCAGAACTCGTAGGTCCGAGACAGCGAGTCGTGATCGGGGAACATGACCTGCAGGCTCCACGTGTCGCCGTTTGAGCGCGCCTGCGTGATCGCGCCCTCTTCCTCGAGCAGGAGGTGGACGACGAGTTCGACCTCGTCGACCCAGTTCATGCGATAGAAGCGCTCGTCGTCGAACTCCGCGAGCGCTGTGTAGCTATCGACCGAGGGGTCATCCGAGAGCGCCGCCTCGAACGCCTCGAAATCGTCGGACGTGACCCAGACGAACGGGATCGCCGACGCGGACTCCTGGGCGGCGAACCGTTCGATCTCGACGTAGAGATCGGGGATCCGAGCGAAGGTGTCTGCCAGCGCGAACTGCTCTATAGGGACCTGGAAATCCGTGATCGTCGCCATAGTATGCCAAAAGGCCTTAGATTAGATAGGAGTTTCTACAGCCTCCAGGTCGTGCAACGGCGACACGTCGACGACCGGACGCTCCGCATAATCGAACAACGATCCGACACGGATGGTATATAGCGATCCGAGTGTGGGATGTAGTGGGGTGACTGCCGATCGGTGCCGGTCGCCGGAGAAGTTCGCCGGGAGCGAGTGACGCTGTCAGAGGCACTTCACACCGATCCCGGGCGGGACGCGATTCGCTACTCCCGTGTAGTCTCGCGTCCATCGAACGGGTGGTCGCACGGCGACGAGAGTCCGATGCTTGCGCTTGCCGGGTTTCGTGGGTCAGCGGCTCGACGGCGGGACCGGCCGCTCAGAGGTAGCCGCCGTCCCACTCGTCGGGTTTGTTCAGGTTGCCACAGGTGCCACACTCGATACGGTCCATGCTGTCGACGGCCTCGACCAGCGACTCGCAGTTGCCGCAGTAGTAGCCGTAGGGGTCCTCGTAGCTCTCGTCGGAGTAGGCGACGAAGAAGGGGCCGTCCTCGCCGGCGAGTTCCTCGCTCCGATCGACGTAGACGGTCCCGTCGTCGGTCTCGACGGTCTCCTGGGGCGCGCTGTCGGTCTCGTCCTCGCCGGCGACCTCGGACTCGCTCTCGGCGTAGATCTCGACGACGAGGTCCTCGCCCGCGATCTCGATGCGCTGTTGGTCCGCCTTCTCGAAGCCGAAGTACTCGAAAAAGCCCTGGCCCTCGGCGTTGTCGGCCAGTTCGCGCGCGCGGACGCTCGAGACGCCCTCGTCGTGGAGGCGTTCGCGGGCGGCCTCGAACAGCCCCGACCCCATGCCCATCCCGCGGAACTCGGTGGCGACGTGGAGCCACGTCAGCGTCCCCGTCCCGTCGTCGATCTCGGCCTCGACGAAGCCGCCGACCTCGCCGTCCTCGCGTGCGACGAGCAGCACGCTCCCCTCCGAGTCGATGGCGTCGCTCAGGCGGTCGGGATCGAACTGCTCGTTCAGGATCGCCTCCAGCGTGTCGGGGCTGACCGCGTAGGAGGCCTCCATCGAGCGTCCGGCGACGTCCCTGATGGTCTCTGCGTCCTCGGGGGTGGCGTCCGTGATCTCCATACCCGCCGTTCGACGCCCGACCGGATAAAAGGCCACCCGGCACCCCGGCCGTATCGCCGAACGCACGTATCAGTAAGTATATTATTGATCCGGTACTACTCTGCCGGGAGGTATTTCGAGGATCAGACATGTTCGCGATGACGGAGAGCGTTTCGGCCGACCTGTACGACGTCCTGTTCCCGGCGACGGGGTCGCCCTTCCCCGCCCGGTTGCTCGAACGGACCCGCTTCGATCGGTGGGCCGGGTTCCCCTCGGGGCGGGCGGCGCTGGCGTACGCGCTCCGCGACGCGGGGCTCGGCCCCGACGACGAGGTCCTCACCCCCTCGTACTCGGACCTCTCGGTCGACCGGGTCGTCGAGAGCGTCGCCACGCCGATCCACGTCGACGTCGGGACGGGCTACACGATGGACCTCGACCGCGCCGAAGAACGGATCACCGACCGAACGAGGGCGATCGTCCCGACCCACCTCTTCGGCGAGCCCTGCGACATGGAGCGGGTCGCGGAACTCGCCGCCGAACACGACCTGGCGGTGATCGAGGACGCGGCCCACGCGCTCGGGGCGATGCACGTGAACGGGGCGATCGGCGAGTACAGCGACTACTGCCTGTTCAGCTTCCGGTTCACGAAGGAGGCGACGATCTACAAGGGTGGGCTGTTGCTGGGGGCCGATCCGGCCCGGATGGCTCCCCCGCAGTCCGACCTGCGCACCGTCGCCGCCCTCTGTGGGGTCGCGGTCGGCGAGACCGCCATGCGGAGCCTGCCGGGGCCGGTCTACAGCGCGCTCCGGTCGACGGTGCTCGACCCGTACTTCCGGACGAGCGCGGGTTTCCTGGACGACGTGACCCCCCGGCGCTTCACCGACCGCCAGCACGCGATGTTGGCCGCGCAGTTCCGGGAGCTGTCGAGCGCCGTCGAGACCAGACGCCGACACGCCGAGCGCTATCGGCGCGGCCTCGTCGACGCCATCGAGCGCCCCCCGGCCGCCGAGGACCACGCCTACTTCCGGTACCCGATCCAGGTGCCACGCTCTCGGCGCGAGCCGATGGCGAACGCCCTCCAGCGCCGCGGGATCGGCTGTTCGAAGTCCTACTCGTACGTCCTCGGCCCGCCCGGGGAGTGTCCGAACGCCTACCGCGCCTCCGGGCGGGTGATCAACCTCCCGATCCACGCCCGCCTCGACGCCGAGCAGGTCGAACGCGTCATCGGGACGGTAAACGAGGTCTGGGCCGGGTTCGACTAGCCCTCGGGGTACTTGGGTTCCCGGCGTTCGGCGCGTTCGAGCGCCGTCTCGACCACGCCGCGGACGTCGCCGTGGAACTCCCCGCCGTGGCCCGCGTACATGTGTTCGACGCCGTCGGGGAGTCGGTCGAGGATCCGGCGGATGCTCCCGATCAGTTCCTCGCGCGACTGGCCGGCCATGTCCGTCCGCCCGAAGCTACCGCCCTCGAACGCGCCGTCGTCGTGGACCACGACGTCGCCGCTGTAGATCGTCGTCTCGCTCACGAACGCGAGGTGGTCGTCGGCGTGACCCGGCGAGTGGATCGCCTCGCAGGTCTCCTCGCCGATCGCGAGGGTGTCGCCGTCGGCCAGTTCGTGGGTTCGCCGGGGATGGTCGGCGTAGGCGTAGAGCGCGGGATCGAACGCCTCCATGACGGCGTCGAGTCGCTCGACGTGGTCGCCGTGCTGGTGGGTCAGTACCACGCGATCGAGGTCGTCGACGTGCTCCTCGATGGCGTCGACGACCCCCGGCATGGCGCCGGCGTCGACGAGCGTCGTCTCCTCGCCGGTGACGAGAAAGACGTTACAGGTGAACGTCTCCGCCTCGGCGGTCAGGTTGTACACGTCCATATCGGCGTCTCGGGTGGCGCTCGCATAAAACCGGGCGCCGTGGATTTTTAGTGGCTGGCTCCACTGTTTCCTCGTGTATGGGCTTCGGGAGCTACGATGAATCCGAACAGGAGAATCAGGACTACGACACCGACTTCGAGAACGACGGCGGTGTCGACACGAACGAGAACACCCACGACGGTGCGATCACGTTCGACAACGGCGCGTCGAACGACGAACTCCTCTCCCAGCTCGAAGAGATCAAAGAGGAGTGAAAGCCGGAACCCGGGTGCTGGGCGTTGCCGAGTCCTATCGCGGCGACCGATCCCCGGGTGAGCCGAGCACGCTGGCCGGGGCGGTCGTTCGGCCCGACCGGAGCGTCGACGGCTTCGCCTTCGGGTCGCTCACCGTCGGCGGACTCGATGGAACCGCTGCCGTCGCCGAACTGTTCTCCGAACTGGACCGCGAGGACGTCCGGTACCTTTTGGTAGCGGGGATCGCCCCCGCGTGGTACAACCTTCTCGATCTGCGTGAACTGGCGACGGTCGTCGACAGGCCCGTCTGTGCGGTGAGCTTCGAGGAGAGCGCGGGTCTCGAAGCCCCCCTCCGGGAGGCCTTTTCGGGCGAGGAACTCGCCCGACGGCTCGCGCTCTACGACCGCCTCCCGCCCCGACGGGAACTCGACCTCGACGGCCACACGCTGTACTGGCGGGGCGTCGGCCTCGACCGCGGGGAGGCCCGCGACCTGCTCTCGGCTACCACGCCCGGGGGCGGGCGGCCCGAACCGCTCAGGGTGGCGCGACTCGCCGCGCGGGCGGCCGACCGGTTCCGAGGGGATTTGTAGCCCGCAGTCGAAGCCCGTCCATGGAGAACATGGACGGGCCCCGAGTCACGGAATGCGAGCGCTGTCCCGCGCTCGTCGAGTCGCGTTCGCGGATCGTCAACGGAACGGGTCCGGAGGACGCCGCCCTCCTGATCGTCGGGGAGGCCCCGGGCGAACGGGAGGACGCGGAGGGCGAGCCGTTCGTCGGGCGAAGCGGCGCGCAGCTCGACGAGAAACTCCGGGATCACGGCATCGACCGCGAGGCGGTGCGGATCACCAACTGCGTGCGCTGTCGACCGCCGGAGAACCGCGACCCGAGCAAGAAAGAACTCGAGAACTGCCGGGGCTACCTCGAACGCGAGATCGAACTGATCGACCCCGACCTGATCATGACCGTCGGGAAGGTGCCGACCGAACACCTCCTCGAACGCGACGTCGCGGTGACGAAGGAGGCTGGGGATGTCGTAGAACACCGGATCGGGGACGCGCCTCGAAAGATCCTCGTCAGCGTCCACCCGGCGGCGATGCTGTACGACCGCTCGCAGGAGGAGACGTTCGACGCGACGGTCGAGGAGGCGGCGGCGCTGATCGGCGCGGGAGGGGGCGACCAGTCCCGACTCGACTCGTTTTGATACCGTCGGTCATACTCCCGTGCATCGACTACCGGCAGGGCGGGACCCGCTCGCGCGGTGGCCCGTCACCGCAGGCACACGCCGTCGACTATGATCGACGGTATGAACCGTCGACGGAAAGCGCCTTTACCCGACGGGGACGTACCCCGTCGTATGAGCACGAACACGCAGGCCCCGCGGGCGCCCGAGACGCTCGCGGAGGTCGTCGTCGTCGACTACGGGCTTGGCAACCTCCGGAGCGTCACGCGGGGACTGGAACGGGCCGGGGCCGCAGTCGAGATCACCGACGATCCCGGTGCCTTCTCCGAGGCCGACGGGATCGTCCTGCCGGGGGTGGGCGCGTTCCGCGAGGGCGTCGAGAACGCCGGACCGTACCGCGAACCGCTCCTCGAAGCGGCCGAGCGGGGCCAACCCGTCTTCGGCATCTGCCTCGGGATGCAGATGCTGCTGACGGAGAGTGAAGAAGCCGCCCACGACGGCGAGGGCGACGTCCGGGGGCTGGACCTGATCCCCGGGACGAACCTCCGGTTCTCGCAGGGCCAGAAGGTGCCCCACATGGGCTGGAACGAACTCTCGGTCGAACGGGAGCACCCCCTCGTCGAGGGCGTCGACGGCGAGTACGCCTACTTCGTCCACTCGTACTACGCCGAACCCGAGGACTCTCGAACGATCGTCGCCACCACCGACTACGAGATCGAGTTCCCCGCGATCGTCGCCAACGCCGAGGGCAACGTCTTCGGGACGCAGTTCCACCCCGAGAAGTCGGGCGAGACGGGACTTTCGATCCTGCGGAACTTCGTCGGGATCTGCGCCGAGCGGTAGATATAATTTCGTTCCGACAGTAGCCCGAGCATGATAAAGCGGTTCGCGCCGTGGCTCGGCGTTCTCCTGCTCGCGGTCGTCGGTATCTACGTCGTCGCCTTCGGTGCCGAGGCGTTCACCGATCCCGGCATCGTCGCCTCGGTGGGTGGGATGGTCCTCGCCGCGGTCCTCCTGCTCGTCGGCGGGATGCGAGAGTCGATTCACGTGGGCTCGCGGACGATAGGGTGGAACGTCCTCGTCGGCGCGGCCTACGTACTGTTGGCGGCCACCTTCGTCCTCGCCGTTTTCGATGCCTCGTCGCTCGACGGCGGGGCGACCGCGTGGGTGATGGCCGGCGCGGCCGTCATCGGCGGCGGGTCGCTCGTGTGGTTCGGCGTGCAGGTCGCCTGCGACGGCCGTCACGTCGATATCGACGCAGAGCCGTCGAGCGCCCGGTTAGTCGGGATCGCGCTGGCTATCGTCGTCTCGTTTCTCGCCGGTGTGGTGCTGTGGTCGGTCGTCCTCTGAGAGGGAGTATCGGAGCCATCCGGATACGTCGATTCCCGAGAGCCGACACCGTGGTTCGGTCCCCGGGCAGGAACTCTCTGGACTTCTACGATGATCCCTATGAGATCGAGTGCGGATCGACCGGTGCTGTCGTTCCGTCTGCGTCGTTACTCGGCTCGCTCCCTTCCGTGGACCGAATCGCGGTGCGGTGGCCGGCGCGAGCGGAGCCGTCACGTCCGACGGCTCCGTGAGCGGAGCGGGGAAAGGCTGGTTCCCGGAAGCGGCGCGCGATCGCGCGCCGCGGCCTTGCTGGTCCTGGTGGAAATGAAAAGGGCGAGGCGGCCCTGCCAAGGGCCGCCGAGGGCTTTCTTTAGAGGAAGCTGCGGACCTCGGAGTACCACATGTCGTGTTCGTCGACCCGTCCCGTGGCCTCGGCGATCAGGACGGCGAGCGCGTGCCAGCAGCGCTCGGCCGGATCGTCGGGATCGAGGTTGTACTCGCTGTCCTTGCACGTACAGCCCCGCCCCTCGACGACGTACTCCTCGTCGTGACCGACCACGACGGTGAAATCCCGGTAGCGTTTGACCCGGCCCTCGGTGACGGCCTCGATCGCCCGAACCCCTCGATCGCCGTGGACCTCGATGATCCGCTCGGCTACGGGGCCGGTGATCGCGCCGGCGCTCGCGAGGTCGTCCCGCCAGGCCGTGACCGGGTCGGACACACCCGCCCTTGGGGAGGGGGTGGCTAAACCGGTTCGGTTCTCCCGTGTGGATCGCATGGCTTTTCCCCCGCTCGCCGCCGACTACACCCATGCGCGTACGCGAGGGCGGGGTCCGGATCGAGACGGGCGAGGCCTTTTACAACCCCGATCAGGAGCTGAACCGCGACCTCACGATCGCCGTCCTCCGGGCGTACCGCGAGCGCGAACCGCGGGCCGAGCGGTATCTCGACGCGATGAGCGCCTCGGGGATCAGGGGGGTGCGGGCCGCCGCCGACGGCTGGGAGGCGACGCTGTGTGATTACAAGGAGGCGAACGCCGCGCTCTGTCGGGAGAACCTCGAACGGAACGGGCTCGAGGGCGACGTGGTGAATCGGGACGCCAACGCCCTGCTCCACGAGGGGCTGTTCGACGTCGTGGATCTCGACCCCTACGGCACGCCGATCCCCTTCGCGGACGCCGCCTTCGCCAACGCCCGCAACCTCGTCTGCGTCACCGCGACCGACACCGCCCCGCTGTGTGGCGCACATTTCGAGAGCGGGGTCAGGAAGTACGGCGCCGTTCCCCGAAAGACCGACTACCACCCCGAGATGGGCCTGCGGATCCTGCTGTCGGCGCTCGCACGCACCGCCGCGCGCTACGACGTCGGGATCGTCCCGATCTTCAGCCACGTGACGCGCCACTACGTCCGCACCTACCTCGACCTCGAACACAGCGCGACCGACGGCAACGAGGCGATCGAGCAGTTGGGCTACCTCGATCACTGCGAGGACTGCCTCCATCGCGAGCACAGTGAGGGATTGATCGCCGACCCGTGGGACGCCTGCCCGCTGTGTGGTTCGAACCGAGTGCTGACGGCGGGGCCGGTCTGGCTCGGGCCAATCCGGGACCGCGCGTTCACCGAACGAGTGGGTGACGGGATCGACGAGGGGTGGGGCAGCGCGAAGCGCGCCCGCCGGTTGGTCGACACCCTCGGGGGGGAACTCGAGTACCCGACGCACTACGACCAGCATCGCCTCTGCAAGGAGTGGGGCCGGCCCGCCGAGTCGATGGAGGAGTTTCTCGACGCGCTCCGCGAGGCGGGATTCGATGCCTCACGGGCGCACTACCACGGGACGGCGTTCAAGACGGGGGCGACGGTCGCGGAGATCCGCGACGCGGTGGTGGGGGCTTGCGAATGACATCCCCCGAGTATTTGTATCTGCCCGTCCCAATCCCGGTGTGAATCGCCGCATGGGGAGCGCCATCGGTGTCGGCCGCGACGTCGTCGCGGAGGTGCAGGAGAACGAAGCGACGTTCCTGGCGGCGAGTATCGCGTACTACGCGTTCGTTTCGCTCATCCCGCTGTTGCTGTTCAGCTTCGTCGCCGTGAGCGCGATCGGCGGGCAGGAACTCGCCAACCAGATCGTCGGCCGGACGAGCGACTTCCTCGCCCCCGCGGGTCAGGAGGCGATCGAGGGGGCGATCACCGGCGAGGCCGGCCGCGGCGGGGCGACGCTCGCCGGCTCGGTCGTCCTGCTGTGGAGCGCGCTGAAGCTCTTTCGGGGCCTCGATACGGCCTTCTCGATCGTCTACGACTCGGGGCTCGACAAGTCGATCGTCGCCCAGATCGTCAACGCGCTGATCGTCTTCCTCTCGATCCTGCTGGCGGTGGTGGGGATGCTCGTCCTCGGGACCCTCTTCGCGCTCCTCCCCGCGATCCCCTTCGTCGGCTACGTCACCCCGTTGTTCGTCCTCGTCGCCCTCTCGGTCGTCTTCCTCCCGATGTACTACTTCATGCCCGACGTCGACGAACTGACGATCCGCGACGCGATCCCGGGTGCCGTCCTCGCCGGTACGGGCTGGGCGGCGCTGCACTCGCTGTTCGGGCTGTACGCCTCGAACGCCGGCCAGTACGAGGCCTACGGCGTGGTCGGCGGGATCCTGCTGTTGCTCACGTGGCTCTACATCGGCGGCGTTCTCATCATCCTCGGTGCGGTACTCAACTCAGTACTCATGACCCGCGACAACGACACGGACGACGGAGGCGAAGAGACAGGCGAAACCACCGGGCCGCTGTCGGGCGAGCGCTCGGAGACGGAGGAGGCGCGTGCGGCGAGCGACTCCCCCCGAGAACCCAGCCCCGACATCGGGGCGGACGCCGAGGAGGCGACCGACTCGACGCGGACGGCCCACGACGAGGCCGGAACCGGAAAACGCGGGCCCGCACCCGACGTCGTCGGCCTCCAGGACGAGATCCGTTCCCTGAGAACGGACCTCGACAGCTTTCGGGCCGACGTCGAGGACCGCACCGTCGACAAGGACGCGGTCGAATCCGACCTGAAGAAGTACGTCAGAAAGCGGATCCGTCGGGGTCACGCCACCGGCTGGGGGCCGTATCTCGTCCTGCTGTACGGGACCGCGATGACCATCGGGGCCTTCATCTTCCTCACCGGCGGGTGGGCCATCGCCGCCATGCTCGTCCTCTGGCTCTCGACGCTCGGGTTGTACGTGCTGATGGTGCTGGTCGGCACCGGACTCGGCGTGCTCGGCTTCCCCGGCCGGGTCAACGACGCCATCCGCAACTGGCGCGGGGACTGAGAAAAGACGTGCTGAGACGGTCTAGAACTTCTCGAGGTACTTCTCGATCTCCCAACTGCTGACGTGGGTTCGGTAGTCGGCGTAGTCGGCGCGTTTGGCCTCGATGAACTTCCCGGTGACGTGCTCGCCGAGCGCGTCGGTGACGACCTCGTCGGCTTCGAGCGCGTCGACCGCGGCCTCGAGGTCCGGCGGCAGCGTCGTGATGCCGTACTCCTCGCGTTTGGCGTCGTCGAACTCGTAGATGTCTTCCCTCACTGGGGAGCCGGGGTCCGCGTTGGTCTCGATGCCGTGGAGGCCCGAACCGATGATCGCCGCGAGCGCCAGGTAGGGGTTACACGACGGGTCGGGGTTGCGGACTTCGAAGCGCGAACTCGCGCCCGCGGCGTCGGGCACGCGGATGAGCGCAGAGCGGTTGACGTCCGACCACGCGATGTAGACGGGGGCCTCGTAGCCGGGGACGAGGCGCTTGTAGGAGTTCACCGTCGGGTTGGTGACCGCGGCGAACGCCTCCGCGTGGTTCAGGATGCCGCCCATGAACTGGTAGGCGACCTCCGAGAGGTTGAACTCGTCGTCGTCGTCGGCGAAGGCGTTGCCGTCCTCGTCGAACAGCGAGATATGGGTGTGCATCCCCGAGCCGTTGATCTCGGCGATCGGCTTGGGCATGAACGTCGCGTGCAGGTCGTTCTGTGCGGCGACCGCACGGACCACGGTGCAGAACGTGGCGATGTTGTCCGCCGCCGCGAGCGCGTCCTCGTACTTGAAGTTGATCTCGTGTTGGCCCTCCGCGACCTCGTGGTGGCTGGCTTCGATCTCGAAGCCCATCTCCTCCAGCGCGAAGATGATGTCCCGGCGCACGTCGCTCGCGAGGTCCTTCGGCGCGAGGTCGAAGTACCCGCCCGAGTCGTGGGGCACCGTCGTCGCGTTGCCCTCCTCGTCGGTCTTGAAGAGGAAGAACTCGGGTTCGGGGCCGATCGAGACGGTGTAGCCCATGTCGTTCGCCCTGTCGAGGACGCGCTTGAGGACCTGACGCGGGCCGCCCGCAAAGCGGGTGCCGTCGGTGTTGACGACGTCACAGATCAGGCGCGCGCTGGCGTAGTCGTCGTCGCCGTTCGACCGCCACGGGAGGACCTCGAACGTCGCCGGGTCGGGTTCGAGGCGCATGTCCGACTCCTGGATCCGGACGAATCCCTCGATCGAGGAGCCGTCGAACCAGATCCCCTCGTCGAAGGCCTTCTCGGCCTGGCTCGCGGGGATCGCGACGTTCTTGACCGTGCCGGTGATGTCCGTGAACTGCAGGCGGAGGAACTTGACGTCCTCCTCGTCGATGCGCTCGAGCACCGATTGTTCTTCAGATGTAATGTTTCCGTTTGCCATCGTTCTCGTCACTCTCCCTGAACACAGTTGCCACCAAAACACTATCGCTCTGCGCAAGTATTCCGTTTCGGAAATAGAACTGGATATTCGTAAACTTCTAATGCGTGGGGTGGGTGTGTGAGTACGATGACGTACGAAAATCTAGACTCGAAGTTGGTGAACGCGCTGCTGGACGACGGCCGGGCGAGCCTGCGGAGCCTCGCGGAGGACCTCGACGTCTCGGTGACGACCATCTCCAATCACCTCTCGGACCTCGAGGAGGAGGGCGCGATCACCGGCTACACCCCGAAGATCGACTACGGGATGCTCGGCTACGACGTCACCGCGATCCTCCAACTCAAGGTCGAGGGCAACGCGCTGCCGGACGTGACCGACCGCCTCGAGGAGTCCGACCGGATGATCAGCGTCTACGAGGTCACCGGCGATCACGACATCATCGCGATCGCGAAGTTCGAGGACACCGACGCGATGAACGACGGGATCAAGTCCCTCCTGGTCGACCCCGACATCCGCGAATCGAACACCAGCGTCGTGCTGAACGCCCCCGTCGAGAACCGCCAGTTCCCCCTCGACATCGAGGAGTAGAACCGATTTCCGCCGGAACGTTGCGTTTCGCAACCGGCCCCCCACCTACATGTCCGTCCGGTTCCTTCGCCCGAACCATGAGAGGACTGGCGTTCCAGGCGGGGATCACCGCGCTGTTGTTCGCGTGCGCGGGACTGCTCGCTCTGCTCGCGCTGTCGCCGCCGCTTCCGTTCTCCGAGTGTGTCCCGGTCGTCGAGGTCGATCGACCGGCGGGCGGGCCGGCGCTGTACGGACTCGACGGAACCGAACTCCGCTATACACCCGATGGCGGTCTCGAGTGTTCGACCCACGTCGCCGTCCCGGGACTCCCGTTCTCGCTTCTGGCGCTCGGCGGCGTGCTGGTGGCCGTCTCGCTGGTCGGGCGGAACTGATTACCGGATCGGTTCCAGAACGGCCACGACGGATATATCGGACGAGCGGTACGTCAGCGTATGATCGGCGTGATCTTCTGGGGGCTGATCGGGTTCGTGCTGCTGGCCAGTGCGGTCTACGTCGGCGTACTGCGGGCGCTCGACGTCTATTTCGGCGAGAACGAGGACAGCCTGTTTCTGAGTGACGAGCCGCGCCGCTGATCGATCGGAAACGGGAAGAAGTCGGTTCTTGGTCGTTCCGGTCGTCGATGGTGGAGTGGGCGTCGGGCCTACCTCACATCGCGCCGCCCATGCCGCCCATGCCGCCCATGCCACCCATGCCGCCGCCCATGCCGCCCATACCGCCGCCCGGGGGCATCTCGTCGTCGCCGCCGTCGTCGCCGTCGACCTTCCCGCCGGAGAGGTCGCCCGCGGCGATGACGTCGTCGATACGCAGGATCATCACGGCCGCCTCGGTGGCGGACTCGATGGCCTGCGTCTTGACTCGGAGGGGCTCGACGACGCCCTCGGCTTCCATGTCGATGACGTCACCGGTGTAGGCGTCCAGCCCCGCGGCGGTCGCGCCGCCGTCGTGCTGGCTGCGCAGTTCGACCAGCGAGTCGATGCTGTCGAGACCGGCGTTCTCCGCGAGCGTGCGCGGGTTGACCTCGAGGGCCTCCGAGAAGGCCTCGACCGCGAGCTGTTCGCGCCCGCCGACGCTGTCGGCGAAGTCACGGAGCTGGAGTGCGAGTTCGACCTCGGGCGCGCCGCCGCCGGGCAGGACCTTGCCGTCCTCGAGGGTGACGCGCACGACGCCGAGGGAGTCCTCGATGGCGCGCTCGACCTCGTCGACGACGTGCTCGGTGCCGCCCCGCAGGATCAGCGTGACGGATTTCGCCTCCTCGACGTCCTCGACGAAGATGCGCTGGTCGCCGGCGATGTCCTTCTGGGCGACCGAGCCGGCGAAGCCCAGATCGTCCTCCTCGAGGTCGTCGACGCTCGAGACGACGTGGCCGCCCGTCGCACGGGCGAGCCGCGAGAGGTCCGAGTCCTTCGCGCGGCGCACCGCGATGATGCCCTCCTGTGCGAGGAAGTGCTGGGCCATATCGTCGATGCCGCTGCCGACGAAGACGACGTCCGCGCCGACGTCCTTGATGTGCTGGACCATCTCCTCAAGCTGGGATTCCTCCTGGTCGAGGAACTGCTGGAGCTGGTCGGGATCGGTGACGTTGACCTCGGCGTCGATCTCGGTCTCCTTGACCTCGAGCGCGCCGTCGAGCAGCGCGATCTTCGCGTCCTCGGCGAAGTAGGGCATGTTGTCGTGGACGCGCTCCTTGTCGACGATGACGCCCTCGATGAGTTCGGACTCCGTGGTCGCGCCGCCGACGACCTTCTCGATCTTGACGTTCTCGGTGTCGATGCCCTCGTCGTCGGCCACCGACTGGACGGCGTCGACGACGAGCTCCGCGAGGACGTCGCGGGCGTTCTCCGCGCCCTTGCCCGTCATCGCGGTCGCGGCGATCTGGGTCAGGATCTCGGTGTCGCTCTCGTCGACGTCGATCGCGATCTCCTCGAGGACCTCCTTTGCCTTCTCGGCGGCCTGTCGGTAGCCCTGCGCGAGCGTGGTCGCGTGGATGTCCTGTTCGAGCAGATCCTCGGCCTGCTTCAGGAGTTCGCCCGCGACGACGACCGCGGAGGTGGTGCCGTCGGCGACCTCCTCCTCCTGGGTCTGGGCGACCTCGACGATCATGTTCGCGGCGGGGTGCTCGATGTCCATCTCCTTGAGGATGGTCACCCCGTCGTTCGTGACGACGACCCCGCCCGAGGAGTCGACGAGCATCTTGTCCATCCCTTTCGGGCCGAGCGTGGTGCGGACGGCCTCCGCGACGGCCTTCCCGGCCGTGATGTTCATCGACTGTGCGTCGCGCCCGGACGTGCGCTGGCTGTCGTCCGAGAGTACGATGAGGGGCTGGTTACCCATCTGCTGAGCCATGGTCAGGAGAGGGATTGTTTGCCATTCTATATAAAAGCACCGGAACCTGTCGAACGAAACCGTGAGAACCTCTGCCTACCTGGGGTGTGACAGGTGTTCGTGGCGGGATTTATATGCTACGCCGACTCCCCGCCGGGGAAGCGGTGGTAGCTCAGGTCGTCGCGCTTCTGCTCGTTGTGTTTGCGCTCCAGGAAGGAGTAGGCCGCACCGTGTGGCGCACCTTCTAAGAGCATCTCCGCCGCCTCGCGGACCATCGAGACCTGCTCGGGCCGGCCGATGACGCCCATCGTCGAGCCGTAGATCACGACGTTCGCCCCCGAGAGTTCCTCCATGATCTGGCGGGTGCGCCCGCCCTCGCCGATCAGGCGCCCCTTCTTTCGCTGGAGGTCCTTCTTGTTGCGGGCGGCGGCGTCGATGTCGATCAGGTCGAACAGCATCACGTCGTCCTCGAGGAGTTCCATCGCGTCCTCGGGCGCGAACCCGCGCCCGATCGCCCGGACGATCTCCGGCCCCTTCAGCCCCGTCACGGGGTCGCCGACGCTCTCGACCTGCACCGCCCCGTTCTCCGAGTCGACGTCGAGGCGGACCTCCGCGCGCTCCTCGATCTCGCGGAGCGTCTCGCCGCCGGCGCCGATGAGCGCGCCGACGCGGTCCTGCGGAATCTTCACGTGGTTCATGGAGGTGCTACTAGCTCGGTTAGGTTAAGCGTTCGGCCATCGCTCGACGGATCCATCGGGCCGTCGAAGGCGGGACGCCCACGAGGCGCGAACCGTCCCCGCACTTATCCGCCACCTACGCGTAGTGGGAACGAACCATGACACCCGATCCCGACGCCGGCGACGACCGCGTGCGACGGAACTCCCTCCGGGCCACCGTCGAGGACGGCGGCGTCGCGCTGGGGGTGCTCGACGACCTCTACAGTCCGGAAATGGTCGAGATCTACGGCGAGTTGGGCTTCGACTTCGTCTGGCACGACCTCGAACACGCCGGCCCATCGCCCCGCGACGCCGACGCGCTCGCGGGCCTGCTCCGGGCCGCGGAACTCACGGGGACCGAACTCCTCGTCCGGGTCCCCTCGCCGGACCCGGCGACGATCCGCAAGGCGCTCGACACAGGGGTGAGAAACCTGTTCGTCTCACACGTCGAATCCGCCGAGGAGGTCCGAGCGGCGGTCGAGGCGGCCCGCTTCGAGTACGACGGCGAGCCCGGCAAGCGGGGCTTCGCGAACCCGCGTGCGAGCCGGTGGGGCCGGACGAAGGACTACGTCGAAGTCGAGGACCGCGAGACGATGGTCGGCGTCACGGTCGAGGAGCCGACGGCCGTCGAGCGGATCGACGAGATCCTCGACGTCCCCGAACTGGGGTTCATCTTCGTCGGCCCGCTCGACCTGGCGGTGGCGACGGGCCACCCGGGCGAGATCGACCACCCCGAGGTCGAGGAGGCCGTCGAGACGGTCGTCTCGGCCGCCCGCGAGGCCGACGTCGCGATCGGTGGCCTCGGCTTCGGCGAGGAGGACGTCGCCGAGAAGATCGATGAGGGCTACCAGATCCTGCACACGGGCTCGACGACCGCCGCCGCGGCGGGCGCGCTCGAATCGTGGCCCGAGCGGTTCGGCGACCGGTGAGCGGGGCTTCGTGACGCGTCGGGTCGCTTCGACCGGACCTACGGCTCGCCGGTGACGAACGCGTAGAGGTCGTCCGCGTCGGTTTCGAGGCCCTGTCGGGCGAAGAAGTTCGCGACGTTCTCACAGTCCCGCCGGAGGAACGCCTCCGAGTTGGGGTGGTGGACGGTGACGGCCTGGCCCATGTCGAGGAAGACGAGTTGGCCGTCGTGGAAGACGATGTTGTACTCCGAGAGGTCGCCGTGGATCAGTCCCGCTTCGTTGAGCCGGTGCATGTACTCCCGGACGACGTTGTACGCGGTTTCGGGGTTCTCTATCCTGACCTCGTTGAGCCGCTTCGCGCGCTCGCCGTCGGTCGCGATGTACTCCATCACCAGCACGTTTCGCTCGACGGCGATCGGCGTCGGCACCCTGACGCCCGCCTTGCGGGCGCGCTCCAAGTTGGCGTACTCCTTTCGGGTCCACGCCAGCACCACCCGCTTCTTGTCGCCGCCGAGTTCCTCGAACCGGGGGTCGCCGATGAGGTACTCGCGCATGTCCCGGAAGTCGCTGGCGTTGATCCGGTAGACCTTCACCGCGACCTGTTCGTCCTCGCCCAGCGCCTCGTAGACGTTCGCCTCCTTGCCCGTCGAGATCGGCCCGCCGAACGCCCGGATGTGGCCGTGTTGGACCAGCTGATAGAGCGCCCCCAGGGTGGCGTCGTCGAACACCGACGCCTCGACCTTGAACTGGTCCGCGTCCTTGATGCGCTTTCTGAACTGGTCGAACTCCCGGTCGCGTTTTCGGGCGACGCGGTCGGCCTCGGTGTCCGAGACGTCGATCTCCTCCCACTCGTCGCCGACGCCCTCCGCGCCCTCGGGATCGAGCAGCCCGAACTCGCCCTCCGTGTTGCTCATGTCCCCACTACAGGTGCCAGCGATAAAAGTCCGAGTCCGGTCACTGGATGTGGCCTTCGCGCCGGAGCTGGTCGGCCTCGCCCTTCTCGTAGCGCCAGGTCACGTCGGCCTTCTCGTCCTGCCAGTCCCACGGCTCGACGAGCACGACGTCGTTCTCGCGGATCCAGATCCGCTTTCGCATCCGGCCGGGGATCCGTGCGGTTCGCTCCCGTCCGTCGGCACACCGGACCTTGATCCTGTTCGCGCCGAGCATCTCCGTTACCGTGGCGAACACCTCGCCCTCGTCGGGCATCCGGAGGTCGTTTCGTCCCCCGTTGCCGTCGTCGCTCATGTCTCTGGATTCGATAGGACGCGGTTTAAATCCGCCGGAGGCACGCGTCAGGGGTGTACACCGCCCGCTTGCCCACCCCCGATATCGTTTCTGCCTCGCCGGTGGCCTCGCGCCCGTCCTCGTGGGTCGGCCTCGCGGTGAAAGCGCTGCTCTCGGGGATGCTCGTCGGTTCGGGACAGGATGGTGTAGCCATCGATCCGGTCAGCGGCTCTCGGCGCGGTGTTCGCTGATGAGCTGATCGACCATCGAGGCGTTCCGCTCGCGCCGGCGCTGCTCGGCCCGTTCGTGCCAGCCCTCGACGACCGCCTCGACCTCGCTCTCGCGGGCGACGGCGAGTTCGTCGACCTCCCGGATCGCCACCTCGCTCGCGGCTCCTACGGGAATCCCCTCCTCGAAGAGGACCTCGTCGGCGCTCTCGGAGAGGCCGCCGTTCTTGAGGACGACCCGCGGGGAGACCGCGGCGAGGCGCTCCGCGGTTCGCGGTCCCGCGCCGCTCGCGTCCCGAAGCAAGATTACGTCGCCCTTCGAGAGGCCGTAGGCCTCCTCGGCGGCCTCGATCGCGTCGAGGGTGAACTTCTCGATCGGCTTTACGGGGACCAGATCGCGCTCCTCGCCCTCGACATCCGCGAAGTTCGAGTGATCGAGCTTCCAGAGCTCCTTGAGCCGGTCGAGCTTCTCCGAAAGCGCGTCGCGTTCCTCGCGGGCCTCGTCGCGCTCGCGCTCGAGGCGGTCGGTCTCGCGTTCGAGGCGCGTGATCTCGCGTTTCCGCCGGACCTCCTTTCGCTCCTCGCTGCGGCGCTCGGTGAGGTCGGCTTCGAGGTCGTCGATCCGTTCGTCGCGCTCCTCGACGGTGTCCTTCAGGTCGCTCACGTGGGCCTTGAGCCGGTCGACCTGCCGTTCGAGGTCCGCGATGCGCTTTTGCTCGGGGCTCCGCTCGGGTTGGGCGTGGGCGGTGGCCTCCTCGTCGTCGCTCTCGTCCTCCCGGTGGGAGTCGAGGACCGCCTCGACGCTCTCGCCGCCGACGACGCGGGCGATCACCTCGCCGGTATCGATTCGTGCAGGTGTCTTCCGTGCGACCCGCTCGAACTGCTCCGCGTGGTCGTCGTGGGCGAACAGCGCCGCCGCGATCGCGTCGCGCTCGTGGTCGTTGTCGTAGCCCTCGTTTCGAGTGCGGTGTTGTTTCTCGTCGACCGGCAGGTCCGTCCCGGGGATCCAACTCGCCGCGTCGAAGCTCCGGCGGATCTTCTCGACGGTGTTGGGCATCGGCCGGACGTCCGCCGCGACGAGGAAGGGCCGGCCGCGCTCGACGATCCACTCGATGACCGCGGCGGTGTCGGCGGTTCGCGTCGAGAGCACGTCGAGGACCCCCCCGTCGATGCCGACGATGGCAACGGCCGTCGTCGTACCGGGATCGATCCCGACGAGCACGTAATCGCGGCGTTTCGCGAGCGGTTCGAACTCGATTCCGTCGGTCCGTTCGCGCTCCATCTCGACGCGGACGTCGCCGGCCCGCCCCGTCGAGACCGGGATCTCGCCCGGTTCGGCCTTGACGACGAAGACGGCCTTCGAGTAGCCGCCGTACTTCTCGGTCGGGTTCACCTCGTAGTCGAGGCCCGCCCCCTTGAGCTCCGATTCGATCTCGCGCGAGCGCTTCTTCACCGCGCCGTGGATCCGGCGGGTGTAGCGGTCGGCGCTCCAGCCCCCCTTGCCGGTCGAGCGGCCACGCGAGACCTTGATCCGGGTGGTGTTGGTGAAGGCCCTGACCTCGTGGCCGACGTTGCCCGCCGCGAGTCGGGCGGCGGCCTCGGCCTCCTTCATCGGCTTCTTCCCGTAGGGGACGCCGTGGCGCGAGGCCACCCGCGAGAGGGGTTCGGGTCGCTCGGCACCGGTGACCTGCACCAGTGTCGTCCCGCTCGGCAGGTCCCGGAGGAGGCCCACGAGGGCGTCCTTGTCGGCAGCGAGTTCGTAGACGTTGTCGGTCGCGAGGATGTCCGGTTTCTCGCGCTCGATCAGCCGGCAGAGCTTCCGGTAGGAGACCACGTCACGATCGACGTGTTCGCCATCGAACGCGACGACGGCGTACGAGGGTGCGTCGCCCCGGACGTCGCCGCTCTGGATGTCGACGCCGAAAATCAGCGTATCGAGGGCACTCGTTCGCGCACTCACGACCGTCGGTAGGGAAGCGAGATATATTAACGATACGCCGACCGGGGACCGGTTTCGGTGCTAATCGGGGAACGAGACCTCGATCTCCATCCCGTCCTCGGCGACGAACGCCCCTTCGCACTCCTCGCGCGCCTCGCGGGCGAGTCGGGAGGCGTCGCCCGCGTACCGCGAGGAGACGTGCGTCAGCGCGAGCCGTTTCACACCGGCGCCTGCGGCGAGTTCGCCGGCCTCGCGCGCGGTCGCGTGGCCCGTCTCGCGGGCGCGACCCGCCCAGTCGTCGCCGAACGTCGCGTCGTGGATCAGCAGGTCCGCGCGATCGGCGACCTCGCGGACCGCCTCGCTCGGGCGAGTGTCGCCCGTGTAGACCACCTTGCGGCCCGACCGCGGCGGGCCGACGACCTGTTCGGGATCGATCACGGTGCCGTCGTCGAGTTCGACCGATTCCCCGGAGTGCAGCGCGCTGAACTTCGGGCCGACGGGCACGCCCAACGCCTCGGCGCGCTCGCGGTCGAACCGGCCCTTCCGATCGGCCTCGACGAGCGCGTAGCCCACCGACCGGGTGCGGTGTTCGGTGCGGAACGCCCGAATCTCGTACTCCTCGCGTTTGTGAACGACCTCGCCGGGGGCGACCTCGCGGACCTCGACGGGGTAGCCCAGGCGGGTGTCGAGCGCGCCCACCAGGTCCTCGACCGTATGGCGGGTCCCACGAGGGGTATGAATGGCGAGCGGCTCGGCCCGGTCGTTGAAATCGAGCGTCTGGAGGAGTCCCGGCAGCCCGAGGACGTGATCGCCGTGGACATGGGTGAGGAAGATCGCCGAGATCGAGAACCCCGTCCGAAAGCGCATCATCTGGCGCTGGGTGCCCTCCCCGCAGTCGAAGAGCAACTCCTCGCCCTCGCGGTTGACGTGGATCGCGCTCGGGTTCCGCTGGGCGGTGGGAACCGCGCCGCTGGTTCCCAGAAAGGTCACGCGTAAGGTCATGGCCGGGATTGTCGACGAGGTGCCTAAACGGGTTCGGCTCGTCGTCGACCCCCGGGGGTTCGTCGACTACTGACGGTCGACGGAAATACTAAGTCGTAGCTGCGTGTTGTGGACGCTGTCGCCCGCGAATCGGGCACGGGTTTCAGACGAACCCTTGTGGGGTTGAAGCTCGACCGGGGCGAGGACACGGAGATGGGTATCGAAGGTTTCAGACGAACCCTTGTGGGGTTGAAGCAACAACTGGGATAACGACGAGTATCCGGGGTATATCGTTTCAGACGAACCCTTGTGGGGTTGAAGCAACTTCTACGATCGGCTGACGTCCGGCGAGTATACGGTTTCAGACGAACCCTTGTGGGGTTGAAGCCGACAGCGAATTGGTCGTTACAATCAAGCCGGACGGTTTCAGACGAACCCTTGTGGGGTTGAAGCGACTCGACGAAGATGACGAGCGAGATGTCGTCCGTCGTTTCAGACGAACCCTTGTGGGGTTGAAGCTTTCTGTGGCTCGACAACAAATTGATTGATATCCTCGTTTCAGACGAACCCTTGTGGGGTTGAAGCTTCTTCCCATCCCTCCGAACCACCACTATTGATAGTGGTTTCAGACGAACCCTTGTGGGGTTGAAGCGACGAGTTCGGCGCGGACGCCAGCCCCGACGAATGGTTTCAGACGAACCCTTGTGGGGTTGAAGCGATGCCGAGGAGTGGCTCAGTGTCGACTGGCGCGGTTTCAGACGAATCCTTGTGGGGTCGAAGACCGATATCCGTACAGTCAGCCGCTTCAAAGCGGACGTGGAGACGGATCTCCCACTCAGATTTCGTACTCGATAACGTCCAGCACCTCTCGCACTCCCTCCTTCCAGAAGTGCTCGTCGCCGGTAACGAACGCTGCCCCGTGCTCCCGCGCGTTCGCGGCGATCAGCCCGTCAGGCAGGTGGGTGGGGACGCCGAGATCGAGCAACTCGCGCTGTAGCTCGCCGGCTTCGCGCGCCGTTTCGATCGTCACCGGCAGGACGTCCATCGAAGCGGTGATGGCGGACTCGATGGTCGGTACGTCCCCGCCGATATATCCGTACAGCGATCCCATGAACGCCTCGTAGACGACGACCGTCGAGACGGTCCACCGGCGATCCTCGTATCGCCGTAAGAATCGCCTCGCCTCCTCCTTTCCGTCGAGATAATCGCTGAGAACCGTGTTATCCAGACAGAGCGTCACCGGTCTTCCATCCCCTCGAGATCACTGTATAACCCATCGCGTATCTCCTCGCGCACTCTCTGCAGTCCTTCCCGCGTATCGCGACCGTCGTCCGCGAGAACGCCGAACCCCGTCCATTTCCCTTCTCTCTTGGCGAGTCGAGCGATGACGTCATCGAAGCTCTCACCCTCGCGCTTGAGCAACGCGAGCTGGGACTTCGTTCGCTCGGACACCCGGATCGACGTACTCCCCATGCATACAGATATGTATGCAACCCATTTAAGGATTCGTCCTGGCAGAACAGCCTCTAGGTTTCTTTCGCCTGGTCCGTTCAGTCGCCGTTGAACTCGGCTTTGAGCGTCTCCAGTTCCGCGACACGTTCTGCATGAGCGTTGTGCTGGTGGATCGACTCGTCGTTGGACTGTTTCATCGTCACCACCGCGTCCTCTGGCAGGTCGGGGAACTCCCGGATGACGCCCTCGGCCATCGCGCGCACGCAGTCCTCGACGAACTTCGCGTCGGCGTGGGACTCGTAGGTCATGTGGTCCTCGTCGGGCCGTTTCGCGAGGTTGTAGATCCGCGCGCTCATCGAGTCGCGCGCGACGTCGATCAGGTCGTTCAGGTCGACCTCGGGGGCGCCCTCGCTCTCGACGGTCAGCGTGGCGTGGCCGCGCTGGGAGTGGCCCGCCTGGGGCACCCGATCGAGGAACTCCGTGATGGTCCCGTCGTCGACGTCGAGGTCCTCGAGGGTCCGTCGTGCGCGGGCGGCGGACATCCCCTGCGAACACGGGCAGACGGTCATGCCCGTCACCCGTGCGCCGATCTCCTCGCGGGTGCCCTCCTCGGTGGCAGTGGCCCCGGCGATGATGTCGGCGGTGCCCTGCGTCTCGCGCTCGGATTCAGGGGTCCGGTCGCGGATCATGTACTCCGCCTCCATCGAGACCTCCGCGCGCGTCGTGTAGTCGTGTTTGGCCAGCAGGCGCTCGGCGGCGTCGCCACAGACGTCCTCGACCCGGTAGCTCGGCTCGCTGACGGCCTCCTCGAGGACCTCGTTGATGACCTCCATGTTCCGGCTCATGTCCGCGCCCTTCCGCCAACTCGGGAGGTCGACGAACACCTCGAAGTCGGCCATGAGGACGATGGGGCGCTCGTCCGGGCGGGCGATCTTGACGAGTTTCTCGACGCCGGTGACGCCGACCTGGCTCAGTCCGACGGTCACGTCGGGTCGATCGGCCTGGACGTCCGGCAGTTGCCTGCTCATTATATGGGCGCTAGGGCCGACGGCGATTCAACGTTTCCATCTCGGTCGATCAGTCGAGTTTGCCCAGCGCCTCGAAGAAGTCGACGGGGGGACCGGCGAGGCGGGCCGGTTCCTCGGCGAGGCCGATCTCGACCTGTGCCGGCGGTTCGATGGCCCGCTGTTCCTTGCCGTCGCTGATGACGTACGCGAGGTCGGCGTCGTCGACCCGCACCGTCAGCGTGTGATCGTCGCCGACGACCAGCGACGGCATCGCCTCGGTGGCACACATCTCGGTGATGACGATCCCCGAGACCCCGGGGTGGACCAGCGGGCCGCCCTCGCTCAGGTTGTAGGCGGTGCTGCCGGTCGGCGTCGAGAGCAACACGCCGTCGGCGTGCCCGCCCGTGTACAGCGAGCCGTCGACGCGGACCTCGACCGTACAGCCCTGTCCGTGGCCCCGCTGGGGGCCCTGGACGACGACCTCGTTGACCGCGGGCATGAGCGTCCAGTCCTCGCCGCGGGCCTCGATCCGGGGGACCGACCGCGAGCGGACGGTCCCGGTCCGGCGGGCGTACTCGAGTTCCTCCCGGACCGCGCTGACGGCGCTGTCGGGCGAGACGGCATTCAGGAAGCCGACCTCGCCCAGATTCACGCCCAAAATCGGGGTCGCGCCCACCCCGCGGGCGGTGAAGAGGAAGGTGCCGTCGCCCCCGATGCTCACCACGAGGTCGCAGTCGCGCATCTCGCCCGGGTCGACGCCCGCCATCGAGAGGGCGCTCGCGGTCGCACAGTCGACCTGTACCGCCACGCCCTCCTCGCGGAGCGTCTCCCTGAGTTCGTCGGCCAGGTTCGCCGCGCGGGCGTTGTCCTTCTGGGCGACGATGCCGACGTCCATACCGAACCCTGTGCTCCCGCCGCCTAAAAACGCCTCGCCCGACCGCGGGATCGGATCACTGGATCCGCCACCGGCGACACCGGATCGAGCCGTCCTCGACGGCCAGCAACTCGCCGGCGTGCTCCTCCGGGAGGTCGTGGTCCTCGATGTAGCGGGCGGTCTCGGCGAGGACCGCTCGTGGGTCGTCCCGATTCGAGAGGTTTCCGAGCGCGTCGACGAACACGGCTCCCTCGCGCTCGACCCGATAGCCGAGTCGCCACCCGTCCCGACCCGTGTGCTCGCCGAACAGGGTCGGGCCGCCGTCCCGGCCGAGTTCGATCCGGTCGGTTTCCGTTCGCTTCCACCTCCACTCGCCCGGTGTCGTCGGCGCCTCGGCGATCATGTCCGTTCGTTCTCCCTCCGTGAGCCTCGGTGTTCCCCCTGCGACTGCCAGTCCACTATCAGCCGTCGAACACGCCCCTCTCGCCGCTCGCCGCGGCCGTCGCGTCCGTTCCGGAACGGGGCGGACCGCCCGGCTTACTTCTCCGATGAAACACAATATTTTTATTCTAGTCGAATACATAATATTATGGAGGCGAACGATGATCCCCACACAGACGATGACGACGTTGGTCCCGCTGGTCGCCGGGTTGATGCTCGCGGAAGTCGCCGCGTCGTGGTATCTCAGGCTTCGCAGGCGACGGCTCTGGTGAGCGTCTCGCGGTGGCTGGCGGGATTCGACGGGGGTCGCGTGCGATTAGTGACCCTCCGTCACGGGTTGCACGGGCGGCAGTGGCTGCCGGAACGGCACCAGATAGCTATCTAATCCCCGTGCCCGTATCCTCGCGGGGAGGAGATACGTCATGGCACAAGCTCATCGACTCGACTGTGAGAGGGAAGCCGCCGATTGTCGGTTCATCGTCCAGTCGGAAAACGAGGGGGAAGCGCTGGAGTTGGCCAGAAACCACATGCGGGACGTCCACGGGCGGGACTACACGGACGACGAACTCCGAGACGAACACCTGGAGATCGTGTAGTCGCCCGCGTGATCCGCTCCCTTTTGCCGTCCGCTACGCGCCGCGCGTTCCACGCGAGCGAATAGTTATAGCACCACCGTGAGTACTTCTACCATGAGTCGAAACAGCACGACCCCGAGCGCGACAGGGTCACCGATCGACGATATCGCGTATCTCGCGCGGTCGGACCACCGTGTTCCGATGCTCGTCGCGCTGACGGTCCGCCCCCGGAGTCGGGCCGAGCTCTGGGAGATGACCGGGGTTTCCTCGTCGACGATCCGACGGACGCTGCGCGAGTTCGAGGACCGCCGCTGGATCCGCAGGAACGGCTATCAGTACGAGGCGACGCGGCTGGGCGCGTACGCCGCCTCCGCGATGGCGAACCTGATCGAGCGGCTCGAAACCGAACGGAAGCTCCGGGACGTCTGGCACTGGCTTCCGGGCGAGGACAGCGGCTTCACGATCGATATGTGTGCCGACGCGGTCGTGACCGTCGCCGACGCCGACGACCCGTACCGGCCGGTGAGCCGCTTTGCCTCCTTGCTCGAAGGGACCGACCGGTTTCGGTTCGTCGGGTTCGACGTGGCCCTGTTCGAGCCGTGTAAGGAGGAGCTCTGTCGGCGGGTCACCGACGGCATGCGGACGGAGATCATCGATCCGCCACGCGTCGCGAACTACATCCGCTCGACCTGTCCGGAGCTCTTCTCCGAGACCCTGGCGAGCGGCAACCTCACGGTCCGGTTGCACGACGAGTTACCACCCTACGGCGTCGGCCTCTTCGATCGTCGAATCGCGATCAGCGGCTACGACCCCGACGGCGTGACGGTCCGGGTGCTGATCGATACCGACGACCCGGGGGCGCGGGAGTGGGCGAACTCGGTGTACGAGTCGTACCGACGCACGACGCCGACGATCCCGCTGGAGACGATCGTGGAGTGACCGGCGCCACGGACGGGGCCACAAACACATCGTACCGACGGCGAGGGGGTGGCGACCCGCTCCGCCGAAGCGACGCCCCGCACGGCGGGGGCGCTCGCCCCCAGGTGATGACCGCTTTCCATCGTCTGCACGGACGGCAGCGGCTGCCGGCTCGGCACCAGATAGCTACCTAACCCTCGTACTCGTAGCGTCTCCCGCCGGGAGGCGAAACGAAATCATGACGAACGATCAGCAAGTCACACACGGGGTGGACACCGAGAAGTTCGGGGGGTTCGCGGACTACGCGGCCGAAAACCCCGACGAGGTACAGCTCGGGCTCGGGGCCCGCTCGACCTACGAGGGGACGTGCGCCCACAGCCTGGCGAAAGTGGACAGCTACGAACTCGGCGGGGAGACGATCGCCCGCGAGACGCGCGAGTACACGATCCCCTACGGGGCCTGGAAGGAAGTGCTGGACGCGGGCGGCTGGGTCGGCCCGACCGACCGGCTGGAGCCGATCGAGGCCGCGCTCTCCGCGCTCGCCTCGTGCATCAACGTCGGCATCACCATCAACGCCGTCGCGAACGGCGTGGACGTCGAGCATCTCCAGACCCGCGTCCGGGCCGATTTCGATCCGAGGGTCCTCTTCAGCCTAGAGGACCTCGACGAGGCCGACGGCGTCTACGGGAACATGACCGCCGAGATCGAGATCGAGGGCGAGGGCCTCGACGAGGACCTCGTCGACGAGTGGGCCCGTCGGGCGCCGGTCTACACGCTCGTCTCGCTCGCACAGGACCTCGAACTCACGGTCAACGCCCCCGCAGAGGTGCGGGCCGACGACTGAGGTGATGGAGTATGGCGAACTCACTCGACGTAGAGCGGCTCGAACGGGCGGTCAAGAACGTCTATCGCGACGTCGCGGAGGCGCCGACCGAGGAGTATCACTTCGAGATGGGCCGACCGCTGGCCGAACGCCTCGGCTACCCGTCCGAGGACCTCGACCGGATCCCCGGGGCCGCCCTGGAGTCGTTCGCGGGCGTGGGATACCACTTCGACCTCGCCGCCATCGAGGAGGGCGAGGACGTGCTCGACCTGGGCAGCGGATCGGGCACGGACGCCTTCGTCGCGGCGCTCCACGTCGGCGAGGCCGGGAGCGTCACCGGGCTGGACATGACCGACGAACAGCTCCGGAAGGCCCGAGGACTGCGAGACGAGGCGGGGCTGGACGCCGTCTCCTTCGAGAAGGGCTACATCGAGGATCTCCCGTTCGAGGACGGGTCGTTCGACGTCGTGATCTCGAACGGCGTCATCAACCTCTCCGCCGAGAAAAGACGGGTGTTCGAGGAGGCGAACCGGGTCCTCGTCTCGGGGGGACGGCTCGCGCTCTCGGACATCATCAGCGAGAAACGGATGCCCGAGTCCATCAAGACCGACGCGGACCTCTGGGCGGCCTGTATCGGCGGGGCCGAACAGATCGACCGCTATACGACGATGGTCGAGACCGCCGGGTTCGAGGTGCTGGACGTCCGGGAGAACACCAAGTACGAGTTCGTCTCCGATCAGGCGGCGAACGCGTGTCGGAAGTACGGCGTGAAGAGCGTCTCGCTCGGCGCTCGGAAGTGACCATGGGAGCAACGAAACGACCGACTGCAGGCGAACAGGTAGAACAGCTCGAACTCGATACGAAGCTGCGAAACGGATCGTTGCTGATGGCGCTCGCGGGCGTCGCGTTCGTCGGCTACGGGATCGTCTTCCTGGTCCTGAACTTCGTGGGCGGCGGCTTCGAACTCGGGGTCAGCCACCTCGATGGACTGACCCCGGCGGAGTTGAATCCCACCGTCGCGTACTACATCAGCCACCTGCACGTCGCCACGGCGGCGTTCATCGTCTCCACGGGGATCGCGGTCACCGCGCTCTCCTGGTACGGCGTCCGCCAACGGCTGCGGTGGGCGTGGGCCACCGCCGTCGTGGTCGCGGTCGTCGGTCTGGCGATCGCCCTGCCGATGCACTACACCGGCGGGTTCGCCCACGACTGGGTGACGCACCTCGGCCCGATCTACCTGGCGACGGTCGTGTTCGTCGTCGGGGTCGTGCTCGCTCACCAGGGGATGCGATCCGCTTCGGAGTGACGCGGATCCGATCCCACGCGACCGCGTTTTCGGATCCATCCGACGGTCTCTGGAGTGACAAAAAGCGTCGTTGCGAGAAGTGTACCGGAGGCGAGACGCGATATCGACCCCTCGACCGACTCGGTCATCCCCGGCGACGCGCCTCACGAAAGGGAAGCCACCGCTTCCCGGTCTGACTCATCTCGAGCGGCCAGCGATTCGAGCACCTCGATCCCGTCGTGGATCGTATGCACCTCCTCACCGTCCACGTGAGGATAGACCGCTCGGAGGGTCTCGCCGTCGTAGATGGCGAGACAGAGCAACGGCAAAACGACGTCCCCACCCCGTGTCCCCCCGTCGTCGCTTCCCGACCCCGCACCACGTCGATCGAGGGCCGGACGGAGCGTACAGCCGTGGTCGTTCGCCCATTGCTCGAACTCGGCGACCGTTTCGCGCGTTCCGGTCGGATCCCGATCGGCCGGCGACCAGCCCCCCATCGAGGGCCCCCAGACGTCGATATCGAGTTCGGCGACCGATTCGGTCTCGCCGAGCGTCTGGAGGCGATCGATGACCCTCGACTGGACCGGGTTGATCCCGCCGGGTCCCAACGTGCGAAACCGCAGGGTCACACGGGCGTCGTTCGTCGTCATCGGTCGTCCTCGTGACTGGCCGGCTCTCGACAGCGGTACGTGACCCCCGACCGTTCGACGAGATCGGTCGTCGTAAGCGTCTTCAACAGGGGGTAGAGCGTGATTCTCTTCAGTCCGAGGGCCGCCTGGAGTTCGTCGATCGTCGCTTCCCCCTCGATCCGGAGCGAGAGGTAGACGAGTTTCACACCGGCGGAGTCGAGCGCGTCGGGGATCTCGACCCTCGCTCGCTGATGGTGATAGTTCATCAACAGGTGGTCCGCCATCGATTCCGGTAAGCGCTCCACTTCGTCATCTATCGTCTTTATATCCCTCCCCGTATCGGTCGGGCGCCACCCCGGCCAACAGCCGCCGCCCCCGTCACGGGCGAGGAGCCTCTGTAGACCACGAGTACCTCCGAGACGTCGCCGACGCGAGGACGGGCTTCGGTCGCGACACGTCCATCCTCGTCGGCAGCGGCGTCGGGGATCGCGTCACCCGGTCCGTGGCGCGGGTCGTCGGTGCTCGTGGCCGGACCCAGGTCCGACGCTACGCCGAACGGCGTCGGCCCACCAGTCACGTCGGCGACGACGGCCGAAACGGATGTCCGTCGGTTCGCGTGCTCGTCGGACCGCAAAGCGCCGCGAACGCCGTGAACGGGACTCGTCACTCACCGGCGTTCGTGACTCGCGTAGAAAGCCAGTGCCCGGGGAGGGCTCCGAACCCTCGATCTCCGCATGACCCAGATTCGAGCCGTGGCACGGCGCGGGCATGGGAGGCTTCCAAGGCAGCCGCCTCGACTCCGAAACCCTATGAGTGCGGCGCTATGTCCAGCTAAGCCACCCGGGCGCGTCCGTCGGTTGTCGGCTTGCGACCTTTAAGGTTCTCATCTCGGCCCGCCCCCGCCGGAATAGTTATTAATTCTGAGAGTAATTCGACCGTATGTCACCGCCCGAGCTCGTCCAGTCGGTCCTCGACGGGGAGTCGGTCGTCGCGCACGTCGGGCTTCGCGACGACGACGCGCTGTTCGTCTCGCCCACGCGAACCCTCCTGTACCGTTCCCAGAGCCTCCTCAGCGACGAGGCGGTCGACGAGTTCCCCCACTCCGCGGAGCGCCTCTCGCTCTCGTCGGGCCGCCGGAAGACGGCGATCGAACTCGACTACGGGCTCGACGGCACCCGGAAACTCACGGTGCCGAACGACCGCCTCGACGCCGTTCTCCACCCGGTACTCGCGGGGGTGCTGTCCGCGGCGGGCGTGATCGACCCCGACGAGACGGTCCACGAACCGTTTCGATTCAGCGAACTCACGCTCGTCGTCACCGACGACCGCCTGATCAAACACGTGGGTCGGGCGGTCTGGGACGAGGAGTTCGAGCAGTTCCGGTTCGCCGACGTGGAGGGGTTCGCTACCGAGGAGGGCCGGGTCACGACGGGGTTCGTCCTCACCGTCTCGGGGCGGGCCGAACGGCTCAAGGTCCCCAACGAGCGCGCCCGTGCCGTCCGCGAGCGCCTCGAAAGCGCCCTGCTGGCCCATCACGGGGTCGAGACGCTCGCGGACCTCCCCGCTCCCGACGAGTCCGAGGAACGGGACGCTCCCGACGCCGAAACCGACGACGCGGCGTTCTCGGGGTCGATCGAGGGGGCGGACGCTTCCCGAGGGGCCGTCTCGCTCCACGAACTCGGGGAGGGAGGGGACGACCCGTCGACGCTCGCACGCCTCGACGCGCTCGGCGACGCCATCGACGCCCAACAGGACCTCCTCGACCGCCAGCGCCGCGAACTCGACCGCCTGCGCGAGGCGATCACTCCCGACCGGTGACCTTCCGGATACACGACGAGCCGAAGGGCCCGAGTTCGCCCGACTCGAACCGGATGAAGTGGCCCGTCGAGAGGCCGGCCCCGCAGCGCCGACAGGTGAAATCCCCCTCCTTCGTGACGACCTCGCTCTCGAAACGGACGAACGCACCGCTCTGCGGGCGGATCAGGCCGTCCTCGCGGGCGATGATCCCGCGCTTTTCGGCGGTGTCGAGAATCTCGCGGGTGAGGTGCGGGTCGGTCGTGACCGTCTCGATCCGGTCGACCGCCTCCGAGAGCGAGAGGGACTCCTCCTCGCACTTCTCGAGGAGTTCACAGCCCACCTCGACCGGGTCGCTCATCACCACCAGTATCGAGGCGGGCCACAAAGCACTTCTCACACGGCGCGGCGCTCGATCGGGACGGATCGCGCTATCGTGGCGACCGGCTGCCCGTATCGGTGCTAGAGGGATGCCAGCGAGCGACGGCCTCAGTAGAATGTATCGGAGCAGTCGTAGACGACGCCGTGGTTCGGACAGACGTACTTGCAGTGGCGGCGGTACATCGACGCTCCGCAGAGCGGACAGGGACGGCCGGCGGTCTCGGCCATACCGGCGGAACGGCATCCGACGTGCTAAGCGTTGTGGCGGGAGTTCGGTTGGAGTTCGGAAAACCGCTATAGCCCTGTGCGCCCTACGTACGGGTGTTCAGCCGACACCGGCGAACCCCTGATGACCACCGACGACCGTATCACGGCGGCGACCAGACTGCTCGAAACGTACGTCCGCGAGCGCCCCCTCCCCCCGGAGACCGAGGCGGCGATACAGGAGGCGATCGAACTGCTCTCGGGAATCGAACCGCCAGCCGAACCCGAACGGCCGACCGAACCGCCCGTGGACCCGCTCGTCTCGGCGCTCGGCTCCGATACCGGGCTCCCGGGGCCGTTCGCGCCGGACGACGTGGTGCTGTTCAACCCCCGGACGGTCGAGACGGAGTGGATCGCCGCGGCCGCTGGCGCCGTCGTCTCGCTGGATGCACACCGATAAGCCGCCGGTGTGCGCCCCGACGGCTACGATTCCGTCCCGTCGTCGCTCGCGTCGGTACGGCGGCCGCGTCCGGTCACCGAGACGCCCTCGATACGCCCGACCGCCTCGATCGCCTCCTCGAGGTGGTCGGGGCCGGTCCCCTCGATATCGAGTTCGAGCGGGCGGCGGTTCGGGTCGCCTCCCCAACGGCGGCGACCCCTGCGGACGTCGGCAAGGCCCGCCCCGTGTTCGTCGAGTCGGTCCGTGATCGCCGAGATCCGCGAGAGGTCCGAGAGCGCCAGATACACGGTCGTGTAGCGGCCGAGTTCGATCAGCCCCTGTCGGACGAGGTCGGCGTGATCGGTGAGGTCGACGTTCCCCCCCGAGATCACGACCCCGACGTGTTCGTCCTCGGCGTCGGCCGCCGACAGCAGGGCGGCCAGCGGTGCGGCCCCCGCCGGTTCGACGACCGCCTTCGCCCGTTCGGCCAGCAGCGCCACCGCGGCCGCGATCTCCCCGTCCGAGACCGTCACCACACCGTCGACCCGCCCGCGCATCGTCTCGAACGTCGTTTCGAGGAGTCGGGTATCGGCGATCCCGTCGGCGACGGTGTCGACCGACTCGCGCTCGTGGATCTCGCCCTTCGCGAGCGAGCGCCCCGCGTGGGCCGCGCCCTCGGGCTGGACGCCGATCACCCTGATCTCGGGGTCCTCGGCCTTCAGCGCGGTCGCGATCCCGCCGATCAGCCCGCCCCCGCCGATCGCCACCAGAACGGTATCGAGTTCGGGGTACTGTTCGAGCAGTTCGAGTCCGACCGTCCCCTGCCCGGCGATGACCCGCTCGTCGTCGAACGGGTGGACGAACTCCAGTCCCTCGCTCTCGGCCAGATCGAGCGCGTGTTCGTACGAGCGCTCGTAGATCGCGCCCTCGACGACCACCTCCGCGCCGTAGCCCCGCGTGGCCGCGATCTTCGCCGCGGGCGTGATCTCGGGGACGACGATCGTCGTCTCGACCCCCAGCAACTGCCCGGCGAGCGCCACCCCCTGGGCGTGGTTGCCCGCGCTCGCCGCGATCACGCCCCGTTCGCGCTGTTCCTCGGATAGCTGGGCCATGCAGTTGTACGCTCCACGGATCTTGAACGAACCCGTCCGCTGGACGTTCTCGAGTTTGAGTCCGACCGAGCGCGCCCCGCTCATCCCCGCGAACGTCGTCGATCGGTCCAGCGGCGTTCGATGCACTACCTCCCCGAGGCGCTCGCGGGCCGCCTCGACGTCCCCGACCGACACCGGGGGAGCGCTCGTCATCGTCCACCCCGCTCGCCGCCCGTGCTGGCTGTCGACATACGGGATGCATGCGTCGCCCGCCACTTAACTGCACACAGTGACCGTTGACCTCGGATACGATTCTCCCGATGTATCCGGCATGGCGGCGGGTCGAGGATCGAATTCCGTGTACGATGATTTCGGTAATCGTTGATAAGCTATTTAGGGGTGGTCGCCATGGGGTGGCACATGGCAGGACCACCGATCGAGGAGCTCCACTTCGACGACGCGCCCGACGTCGGGGAGGTGCCGGGCCCCGAGTCGCGGCGGCTGGTCGAGAGACAGCGCGAGATCGACAGCAGCGCCGTCGCCTACCCCAACGACATGCCGCTGGCCTTCGAGGAGGGACGCGGGGCGACGCTGCGGGACGCCGACGGCAACACCTTCATCGATCTCTTTGCAGGTATCGGCGTGCTCAACGTCGGCCACGCGAACCCATACGTGATGGAGGCGGTCCACGAGCAGGCCGACAAGCTCGTTCATACGGTGGACTTCCCCACCGAAGCGCGCCTCGAACTCATCGAGACGCTCGACGAGATCGCGCCGGGCGAACTCGCGGGCGACAACCGGGTGATCTTCGGCGGGCCGACCGGCAGCGACGCGATCGAGGCCGCGATCAAGCTCGCGAAGTACAACACGGGCGGTACCGGCCTGATCGCCTTCCGGGGGGCGTACCACGGCCCGACCAGCGGCCCGATGAGCCTCACCTCGAACAAGAAGTTCAAGGGCCACTACACGCCGCTGCTGCCCGACGTCGTCCACGCGCCGTATCCCTACCCGCTTCGGCAGGGCAAAAGCGAGGACGACGCCGTGAAGGACGCCTTGGAGGAGGTGCGCGCGATCGTCGAGGACCCCTACGGCGGGCTCGCGAACCCCGCGGGGATCTTCGCCGAGCCGATCCAGGGCGAGGGCGGGGTCGTCGTCCCGCCGGAGGGCTTCCTCGAGGGGCTCCGGGAGATCGCCGACGACAACGCCCTTCCCCTGGTGTTCGACGAGATTCAATCAGGATTGGGGCGTTCGGGCGAGTGGTTCGCCTGCGAGCACTACGACGTCACGCCCGATGCGATGACGATGGCGAAGGCCCTCGGCGGCGCGGGCTTCCCCCTCTCGGCGACGATGTACCGCGAGGAACTCGACACGTGGGGTCCCGGCGACCACGCCGGTACCTATCGGGGCCACGTCGTCGCGATGCGCGCGGGCACGAGGGCCATCGAGTACATCCAGGCCCACGACCTGCTGGCCCACGCTCGCGAACTGGGCGACTATCTCCGCGGGCGACTCCGTGAGGCCGGCGAGGACAACGAACTGTTGGCAGAGGTCCGCGGAAAGGGCCTGTTCATCGGCGCGGAGTTCGCGAGCGCGGACGGCGAGCCCGCCGACGACGCCGTCGACGCGATCCAGCAGTACTGCTACGAACACGGCGTGCTCGTCTGGACCGCGGGCCGACACGGCAGCGTTCTCAGGCTGCTACCGCCGCTCGTGCTCACCCGCGACCTCGCGGAAACCGCGATGGACGTGGTCTGTGAGGCGATCGAACACGCGACCCCCGCGCAGTCGGCCTGACGCTCGACGCCCTTTTTTTCTATCTATTTCTTGCCCTAGTATACGCAATACGTGTATGCTATCTACAGTAATCGGAATCGTTATAACGGTCCTTCACGATTGTGGTCGGTGGGTGACAACACACATCATGAGACGAAATAGGTGCCGGGAGACGCGGGGAATCGACGCTCGCCACGGCGTCGGGGGGTACTGATCGTGTCGAACGCGGACGACTCGGGTGCGATCGGGCGATTCCGCGAGGAACTCGACGTCCCCGTCTTCCTCTTCGGGGCGGGGCTGACGGTCGGGGTCATCGCCCTGTACTTCATCAGCCCGAGCACCGTCGTCAACGGCATTTCGGCCCTCAACAGCGCGATGCTCTCCTATCTGAACTGGGCGCTGCTCGTTATCGTCTTCCTGATCGTCCTCTTCCTGATCTTCCTGATCCTCGGCCCGTGGGGCAAGATCAAGTTCGGCGACGACCCGCCCGAGTACAGCTTCCTCTCGTTCTTCTCGATGCTCTACTCGGCGGGCTTCGCCGCGGGCGTCGTCTTCTGGGGGCCGACGGAGGCGCTGTTCTACTACGCCGAGCCCTCGCCGCTGTTCGACGTCTCGGGGGGATCGGCCGAGGCGATGACGATCGCCATCCAGCAGACGCTCTTCCACTGGGCGCTGCCCCAACTCGCGGTGTTCACGATCATGGGCATCGCCATCGGCTACTTCGCGTACAACTACGAGAACGTCCCTCTGCGGGTGTCTTCGGCGCTCACGCCGATCCTCGGGAGGGACAACCTGGACGGGCCGGCCGCGAAGGCCATCGACGTCCTCGCGGTGTTCGCAACCATCGGCGGCGTGGCGACGTCGCTGGGGTTCATCGGCAGCCAGTTCATCAGCGGGCTGAACTTCCAGTGGGGGATCGACCTCGGCAACACCGGCATCCTGCTGGTGGTGACGATGATGACGCTCCTGTTCACGATCTCGATGGTGCTCGGCGTCGACAAGGGGATCCGGCGGCTCTCGAACTTCAACATGATCCTCTTCGTCGTCCTCATGGTCGCGACGTTCCTCATCGGCCCGTCGGTGTTTCTCGTCCTGCTGGGGACGCAGGCGTTCGGCGGGATGGTCACCGACTTCGTTTCGATGAGCCTCTTCACCGGCGCGGGCGTCGAGGGCGGCACCGAGTGGGCCAACGCGTGGACCGTCTTCTACTGGGCGTGGGCGCTCTCGTGGTCGCCCTTCGCCGGCCTCTTCATCGCGCGGATCTCCCGCGGTCGGACGGTTCGGGAGGTCGCGTTCACGGGCATCGCCGCGACCTCCGCGGCGACCATCCCGTGGTTCACGTTCGTCGGCGGCACGGCCGTCTGGGCCCAGCACAACGGCGTCGCCGACTTCGGCGCGGTGATCGCGGGCGAGGCCGGTCCGGAGGTCTCCGGGTTCATCCTGTTCGACGCGTTCCCGCTCGGGACCGTCTTCATGGTCGCGTTCATGATCCTCGTGACGACGTTCTTCATCACCTCCGCGGACTCCTCGACGCTCGCCGTCTCGATGATGACCACCGGCGGCAAGGCCAGCCCCTCGAACATCAACCGGATCTTCTGGGGCGTGGTGTTGGGAATGACCGCGGCGATCCTCATGATCCTCGGCGGGATCGAGGCGCTCCAGTCGGCGGCGATCATCACGGGCGCACCGTTCGCGTTCGTCTGCTTCCTCGCCCTGCTCGGCCTCGCGAAGCACTTCAGCGCGACCCACGGCCGCGTGATCCTGCAGGACGGCGCGTGGATCGTCGGCTCGCGCCCCGAGCGCTCCGCGCCACAGGACGCACCACCCGCGGCCGACGACGACTGAACGCCTGCATCCGGAACCGTTTTCCATTCGCGTACACAGTTTCTGTGTATGGACGACGAGAGCCACGGAGGGGGCGAGTCGGTCGCCGACCTCGCGTTCGACCCCGACCGCGACCGGGGCGTGCTGACCCCGAGCGACCGGGAGTTCCTGCTCGGGCGCAAGACCGACTACACCGACCACTCGAAGAAACAGAAGCGAAACCGGATCCGCCGCCGGGTCAGGAACGCGATACTCGATTTCACCATCCTCTTCGAGCACCTCGACGAACGGGACCGCGAGACGGTGTTCGACCCCGAGGACGCCGAACGCGACGCCTACACCCGCGGGATCACCGACACGCTCGCCTTCTTGCATCTGGGGACGATGGGCTACTCCACCCCGTTCAAACAGATGCTCGCCCGCGGCGTCTCGAAGGGCGAACAGGAGCTGGCGGGCTCGGAGTACCGCATGGTGAACGTCGAGTTCAACGTCGATCCCGTCGGCCGGATCGACGTCGACGAGGTCGTCGAGAAGCTCGATCAGGGGGCGTTCGAGGAGATCACCGACGAGGAACTGCGCGCGTTCGTCCGCCTGCTCGCCGAGAGCGAGGACTTCTCGCCCGCGCCGCTGCGCGAGGAGATCAAGGGGCAGATGGACCACTTTGCACGGCGGGCTGAGGAGGCCGCCACCCAACGCGACCGGCGCATCGAGGAGCTGACCGACTAGGGGGGCTCGTCGGCGATTCGCTCGATCGACTCGGTCAGCACGTCGACGGCGATCCCCAGCGTCCGCTCGTCGACGTCGAAGTGCGGGGTGTGGTGGCTGTCGGGGTGATCGGTGCCGACGATGGCGTAGGAGGCGAGGCCGCCGGCCTCCTGGACCGCCTCCATCAGGAACGTCGCGTCCTCGCTCGCACCGAAATCGGCCGTCCTGACCGGGTTGTCGACGCCCTCGACCCCGCTCGCGACCCCGTGAACGAGGTCGCGGAGTTCGGGGTCGCTGTCCGCCCGCGGCGACTCGCTGTGGATCTCGACTTCGGCCTCACAGCCGTGCATCTCGGCGGCCGACGTACAGACCCGCTCGAAGCGCTCCTTCATCGACTCCATCAATCGGGTCGTCTCGCCGCGCACCTCCGCGACGATCGCCGCGTCCTCGGCGATCACGTTGCTCGCGGTGCCGGCCTCGACCCGGCCGACGTTCACCCGCGTCATCCCCTCGGCGTGGCGCGGGATCCCGTAGGCCTCGCTCACGGCGGTCGCCATCGCCTGGATCGCGTTGGCCCCCCTCTCGGGGGCCTGTCCCGCGTGCGAGGACTCACCGCGAAACCCGACGTTCAGGTGGCTCATCGCGAGCGGCTTCTCGATCCCCGCGACGACCTCGCCCGTGGGGTGGTCGAGGCCGACGTGGACACAGAGCAGATACTCGATACCCTCCGTGTAGGGTCCCTCGGCCATCGGCCGCCCGCCGCCGCCCTCCTCCTCTGCGGGCTGGAAGAAAACGGTGAGTTTTCCCGAGAAGTCGCTCTCGGCGACGGCTTCCAGGACCGCCAGCCCGATCGTCATGTGTGCGTCGTGCCCGCAGGCGTGCATCAGCCCCTCGTGTTCGGAGCGAAACCCCTCGCGTGCGGGGAGGTGCCCTTCGTCAGAGGCCTCCTCGACGAACAGCGCGTCGATGTCGACCCGGAGCCCGATCGAGGGGCCCTCGCCACGGTCGAGGACGGCCACACAGCCCGTATGTCCCCCCTCGCAGGCCTCGAGGACGTCCTCGCGCGCGCCGGCCGCACGCGCCCGCTCGAACCACGTCGCCAACTCCTCGTCGCTCGGAACCGCCATCCGTTCGTCGGAGGCCATCGCCTCGCGACCCACCGCGAGTTCGTCGACACCCATCCTCTCGATCTCGTCGACCAGCAGGCTCGTCGTGTAGAACTCCCGCCACGCCGGTTCGGGGAACCGATGAAACGTCCGTCTACACTCGCTCATCCCGTCGCGTATCGTCCGTGACATTCTCTCGCGAACTCGTCGCTCCAGTCACTTAAAAATACACAGAATTCGTTGATAGCGAATACGAAGTTTTTAGCGCCGGGCGTCCGATCGGGAGGAGTGATAGCCATGAGCGAGGACACACCGGACGTCGTCGTGTTGCGCGAGGGAACCGAGGGGCTCTCGACCGAACCGTACGCCGAGGAACTGCGCAAACGTTTGCCCGGCCACGAGGTCCGCCGGGCACGAACCCCCGCCGAGGAGCGCGACCTGATTGAGGGCGCCCGGGTCGCCACCGGGGTTCGCATCGACGAAGACCTGCTCGCGCACGCCAACGAGATCGAACTGTTCGCGTGTGCCTTCGCGGGCACCGAACACCTCCCGACAGAGGCGCTGCGCGAGCGGGGGGTGACGGTGACCAACGCCGGCGGGATCCACGCCCCGGGGCTCGCGGAGGGCGTTCTGGGGAACATGCTCGTGTTCGCCCGCCGGCTCCACGAGGGCTGGCGCCGCAAGCGGAACCGGGAGTGGCGGCACTTCCGGTCCGGGGAGTTGACGGGCAGTACGGTGACGATCGTCGGCCTCGGGTCGATCGGCAGGGCGCTCACCCAGCGCCTCTCGGGTATGGAGGTCGAGACGATCGGGGTCCGCTACTCGCCGGAGAAGGGCGGGCCGACCGACGAGGTGATCGGGTTCGACGGGGAGAGCCTCCACGGGGCGCTCGCGCGCACCGACTACCTGGTGATCGCCTGCCCGCTGACGGAGACGACGCGAGGGCTGATCGGCGAGGACGAGTTCGCCACCCTGCCGCCGGAGGCGATCGTGATCAACACCGCCCGCGGGCCGATCGTCGACACGGACGCGCTCGTCGGGGCGATCCAGACCAACTCGATCCGGGGCGCGGCCCTCGACGTGACCGACCCCGAGCCGCTGCCGCCGGAGCACGTGCTGTGGGGCTTCGAGAACGTCCTGATAACCCCGCATACGGGCGGGCACACCCCGAAACACTGGGAACGGCTCGCGGAGATCGTCGCCGGAAACGTCGCGGCGCTCGACGGGAACGGCGACCTCGAGAACGTGGTTCTCAGACCTGACTGACCGCGCCCCCGATCCGCCGGTCGGGGTCCGACCCCTCCTCCCGGGGGAAGTTGCCGATCGTCTCGTTTCGGAACCCCTCGCTGTCGAACTCGAACTCGCCGTCGAGAAAGTCGATCACCTGCTCGGTGTCGCGCATGGCGTTCTTCAGACAGGTCGAGGCGCCCGGCGAGGGCGTGATGTTGAAGATGACGCCGTCGCCGGTGATCTTCGCCTCGCCCATGTCGAGGGTCTTTCGCTCGGTGTCGACGATCTGGGGGCGCACCCCGCCGTAGCCCTTCGCCCGCTCGATGTCGTCGAGTTCGACGCTCGGGACGACCTTCTTCACGTGCGGGAGGAACGCTCGCTTTCCGACCTCGGGGACGTCGTAGACGAGGTTCCGCAGCACGTACGGCAGCAGGACCCGATCCGCCAGCACGTTGCCGTAGCTCAGGACGGAGTCGACGTTCATTCCGAACACGTCGAAGAAGTCGCCGACGGTCGAGAGTTCCCCGCGCTCGAGTTCCGGCACCAGTTTGGCGGTCGGCCCGAAGCGGGTGATGGAGTCGTCGTGGACGTCCGCGTCGCCGTGGATCGCGGCGAACGGGAGCTTCTGCATCTGGAGGGTGTAGACCTTGCCGTTCAGGAGGTCGTTCCCGAGGAAGAAACTCCCCGCGACCGGGAGCAGGGACATGTCCTCGCCGTAGCCCATCTCCTTTGCGACCTGGAGGCTGTGGGAACCCGCCGCGACGACGGTCGCCTCGGCCTCGAACCAGCCCGAATCGGTCTCGACGATGAACCCGTCGTCGGTCTCGTCGATCCGCTCGACCTCGGTACCGGTGTAGACGTCGACGCCCGCCTCGTCTCGCGCGTTCTCGACGAACGACGCGGCGACCTGGCCGTAGTCGACGACGTAGCCGTCGGGCGTCTGGAGCGCCAGCAGTTCGGTGTCCGGGTCACGCCCCTCGACGACCTTCGGCTCGATCTCCGCGATCTCCTCGCGGTCGATCGCCCTGAGCTTCGGGTACAGGTCCGAGAAGCCCTCGTCGTGGTACCGCGTCGTGAGTTCCTCGACTTCCTCCTCGCCGACCGCGAGCACCATCTTGCTGCGCTTGCTGTGGATCCCGCGGTCGGGGTCCTCCGATTCGAGGTAGCCCGCGAGCATCTGGGCGCCCTCGTTCACCTCCTCCGCCTTCTCGCGGGTGTAGTTCGTCTCGATGTCCCCGAAATGCAGCGTCTGGGAGTTGTTCGTGTGGTGGGAGTTGATCGCCGCGATTTCCTCCTCCTTCTCCAGAAGCGCTACCCGTTCGATGTCGGTGAACTTCGAGACGGTATAGAGCAGCGATGCCCCACTGATGCCTCCGCCGACGATGACGAGGTCGTATGTGTCTACCATGTTGAGAACCTTCCTGCACGACGGCCGCTCTCACTCGGTCGATCGGGGGTCGACTACTTTTTTATGTCGATATCGGGCGATAGAAACGTTATCACGCCACAATACGGACGGTCACTACCGCGACGGCCTCCCGCCCGGACCGTGCTCAGACCGAGAACACCTGCTGGGGAAACGAGGAGAACCGCTCGGCGCCGTTCGCGGTCACGCGAAACGACTCGCTGATCTCGACGCCGAGTTCGTCGGTCCAGATCCCCGGGATCATGTGGAACGTCATGTCCTCCTTCAGAACGGTTTCGTCGCCGGGTCGGATGCTCGCGGTGTGCTCGCCCCAATCCGGCGGGTAGCCAAGCCCCATCGAGTAGCCGATCCGATCCTCCTTTTCGATGCCGTGTCTCGCGATCGACTCGCGCCACGCGAGTTCGACCTCCTCGCAGGTCACGCCCGGTTCGGCCGTATCGAGCGCCGCGTTCAGCCCCTCGACGACGACCTCGGCGACCCGTCCCATCTCCTCGGGGACCTCGCCGACCACGGCGGTCCGCGCCAGCGGCGAGTGATACCGGTGGCGACAGCCCGCGAGTTCGACGATCACGGGATCCCCGTTCGAGAAGGGCTCGTCGGACCACGTGAGATGGGGCGTCCCCGTGTGTTCGCCCGAGGGCATCAGCGGGACGATCGCCGGATAGTCGCCGCCGAACGCCTCCGTCCCGGCGACGAGGGTGTGATAGATCTCGGCGGCGACCGTCGATTCCGGGACGCCCTCGCCCATCGCATCGATCCCGGCCTGCATCGCGGCCTCCGAGAGCTGGGTAGCCTCCTCGATTAGTTCGATCTCCCGCTCGGATTTCACCACGCGGACCCAGCTCACCAGCAGCGTCGCGTCGGAGAACGTCGCCTCCGGCAGTCGCTCTCGAAGACGCTGGTGGGACTTGGCGGTGTAGTAGGAGGCGTCCATCTCGACGCCGACGTGGGTGTCTCCCCGACCCATCCCCTCGATCACCCGCGCGACGACGTCCATCGGGTGCTTGTCCACGGGCGAGTGGACGTGGTCGTCGCTGTAGGCGTAGAGGTTCTCGTGGTCGATCCAGACGGTCGCCTTCGCGCCGTTCTTGTCCATCTCGCGGCCGATCCAGACGGGCTGGTCGTGGTCCAGCGAGACGACGAGCCCCTGGTGGACGTAAAACGACCAGCCGTCGTAGCCCGAGAGGTAGTTCATGTTCGCGGGATCGCTCACGAACAGGGTCTCGATCCCCGCCTCCCGCATGCGCTCTTTGGTCCGTTCCACCCGACGTTCGTACTCCGCTTTCTCGAACACCTGCACGGTAATCACTACCAAGACCGACCTCTCGGCCCCGGCACTTATGCTTTTTGTGTACTCTAGCAACGAAAACCGTGTAATCACGCCGAGGCGATCGCCTCGCGGAACATCGAGATCCCCAACTCTATCTCGCGTTCCGTGACGTCGAGCGGCGGCAGCAGCCTGATCGTGCTGTGACCACACCCCAGCGTGAGCAGGCCCCGCCGGAGTCCCGCCTTCACGACGGCGTCGCGCCGTTCCTTCGAGTCGAACTCAACGGCGAGCATCAGGCCCTTTCCCCGAATGTCCGTGACGCCCTCGGGGTCGGCGTCGCGGAGCAGTTCCTTCACCTGCCGACCGCGCTCGACGGCGTTGTCGAGCAGATCGTGGTCGCGGATCGCGTCGATGGTCAGCGCCCCCTGGAGGGCGGCGATCACGTCGCCTCCGCCCCACGTCGATCCCAACCTGTTTTTCTCCTCGGGGAAGATCTCCGAGCGGGAGATCGTCGCCCCCGAGCGAAGCGCCTTCGCGCTACAGATCACGTCCGGCTCGATGGCGTAGTGGTCCGACGCCCACATCTTCCCCGTCCGACCGAGTCCGCTTTGGATCTCGTCGACGATCAGGTGGACGTCGTGGGTCTCGCAGGTCCGCTGTACCTCCTCCATGAACGCGTCGCTCGGGAACCGATAGCCCCCGACACCCTGGATCGGTTCGAGTATCAGGAAGGCGACCTCGGCGGGATCGAGGTAGCCCCGCTCGGGATCGAGCATGCGTTCGAGCTGTGAGCGCCCGCCCGCGAAGAACCCACACGAACACGTCGACTCCCCGCAGGTGCGGTCCTCGCAGAAGGGCACCGTCCGGGTGCCGGCGATCTCGGGGTACGCGCGGGTGTAGACGTCGCCGGCCCGCGTCAGCGAGAGCGTTCCGACGGTCCGGCCGTGGAAGGCACCCAGAAAGGTGATCCCGTACTTGCGCTCGGGGGTGTTCGCGTATGAGATCTTCAACGCGTTCTCGATGGCCTCCGCGCCCGAGTTCGAGAGGAAGACGGTGTCCATGTCGTACTGCGAGGAGATCTCCACGAGGCGCTCCATGAGCTGGGCCGCCCCCGGGACCTCGGGCTCGACGGGGCCGCCCGGCGACCCGGCGTAGAAGTCCTGGCCGGCGATCTTCAGCGGGTCGACGAGGTCGAACTCCGCCATCCGGTCCAGAACTTTGGGGTTGTTGTACCCGAGCGGCGCGGCCCCGATGTGGCAGGTGAAATCCAGGAAGACGTTGCCGTCGAGGTCGGTGCAGAACGGGCCCTCCGCGTCCCCGGTGACGTCCCAGGCGAACTCGTGGGCGTGCTCGCTGGGCGCGGAGTAGCGGTGGTGGTACTCGATCCACTCTCGGGTCCGCTCCCCCGGGAGTCGCCGAACGCTCGGCTCCGCACTGTCGCGATCCATACACGGAAACCGTATACTTCGTTATTAAATCTTGTCGTCGGATGGCCGCCGATAGCGGTCGCTGTCCGTTCGCAACCGGGAAAATCGGGGAGGCGACTACGTCAGCACTCCGACCAGCCGCAGGACTCGCAGGTCTTACAGCCCTCCGAGTAGTACAGCGTCATCGACCCGCAGTCGGGACACTCGGGGCTCTCGCCCGCGTCGATGAGGTCCTGGTGGGCGTCCTCCGAGGAACCCGATTCGACCGCGGCCCTACCGTCGGAGTCCGATGGACTCCGGTCTACTCCGGAATCACTCCGTGATTCCAGGCCGCCGTCGGAACTCGGTCGCTTCCGCGGTCGGTCGGACTCGTCGTCGGCGTCCTCCAGTTCGGTGAGGTTCTGCTGTTTGGGGTAGGCGCGTTCGATGTCGCCGTCGAGGTAGCGCCGCATCGCGGTGCCGATCGCGTCGGGGATCGAGTTGATCTGCTGGCCCTTGTCCCAGGCGACCTTCGGCGAGCGGATCCCCTGGAGTTCGCTCGCGATCTCCTCGGGGTCGACGCCCGACCGCAGGGCGGTCGAGATGGTCTTCGCGAGCGCCTCGGTGAAGCTCGCGGTGAACCCGCCCGAGTTGCCGATGTTGGCGAACAGTTCGAACGGCCGGCCGTTCTCGTCCTCGTTGATGTTGACGTAGAGCTTGCCGTAGCCGGTGTCGATGCGCTGGGTGACGCCGTAGAGGACGTCCGGACGCGCTCGTTTCGTGGCGTACTGGCCGGATTCGGGGGTGAAGTCGAGGTCGCCTTCGAGAACCGAGCGGACCTCCTCGTGGGTGAGGAACTCGTCGATCCCGCCGAAGACCTCGGTGATCTGCTCGACCAGCGCCTCCGCGGCCTCCTCCTCGTCGGCGAACTCCGCGTTGTCCGCCCGCGTGGTCAGCACCTGCTTCGAGCGGGTGCCGTCCCGGTAGACGGTCACGCCCTTGCCGCCGTTGTCGTAGATGTAGCGATACACCTCCTCCATGTCCTCCTTCGTCGCGGAGTTGGGGAAGTTACACGTCTTCGAGATGGCGCTGTCGACGCCTTCCTGGCAGGCACACTGGACGGCGGCGTGATCCTTGCCCGCGAGATCGGCGGTGACGACGAACAGCTCGCCGATGGCGTTCGGAACGGTAGAAAGCCCCTCGACGCCGTCAAACCCGTTGTTCGCCATCTGCTCCTGGGCCTCCTCCTTCACGGCGTCGACGTCGATGTCGTTGGCCTCCAGCACCCGGAGGAAGTAGTCGTCGAACTCGACGAGCATCTCGTCGCCCTGCACGTCGTCGCTCACGTTCTTGTAGTAGGCGACGTTGTAGATGGGCTCACAGCCCCCCGTCGTGTTGCCGACCATCGAGGTCGTTCCGGTGGGCGCGATGGTCGTCGTGTTGTGGTTCCTGATGGGGTAGCCATCGGCCCAGTCGTCGGCGTCCTCGCCGGTCTGCTTCTCGAACCACTCGCGGTACTCGGTGGGGTTCGCGTACTTCGAGTCGGCCCAGTCCTCGAACGAGCCGCGCTCGCCAGCGAGCTCGTGGCTCGCGCGCTTCGAGCCGTGGTTGATGTGGGTCATCAGCTGGCCGGCGATCTCGTTGCCCTCCTCGCTGCCGTAGCGAACGCCCAGCTGGATGTACAGTTGGGCCAGCCCCATCACACCGAGGCCGATCTTTCGCATCTCGCGCACCTTCTGCTCGATCTCGGGCACCGGGAAGTCCGACATCGTGACGACGTTCTCCAAAAAGCGCGTTCCCAGTCTGATCCGTCGGTCGAACTCCTCGAGATCGATCGCCTCCTCGAGGTAGGCCTCGACCGCCGCGTCGAGCGAGTCGAACTCCGCCTCGTGTTCGGCGTGCCAGACCCGCCAGTCGGGCGCGTCGAGCGCCGCGAGCGTCGAGAGATTGATGTGCCCGAGGTTGCAGGCCTCGTACTCCTCGAGGGGCTGTTCGCCGCAGGGGTTCGTCGCGAGGATGCGGTGGTCCGGGTGTTTCTCGACGTCGAAGGAGTGTTCCTTGTTCACCCGTTCGAGGTAGATCACGCCGGGCTCGCCGTTCTCGTAGGCGCCGTCGACGATGCGCTCCCAGATCAGGTCGGCGGGGATCGAGAGCTCCTCGCCCACCTCGACGTGCTCGCCGAGGCCGTACCGGGAGTACATCTCCTTCGTCTCGGCGGTCGCGATGTGGGGTTTCTCGGTTCGGGGGTTCTCGAAGACGAACTCCTCGTCGTTGTAGAGCGCCTCCATGAACCCGTCGGTAACTCCTACAGAGATGTTGAAGTTCGAGAGGTGGCCCTCGACGGCGTTGCGCAGGTGTTTCGGGACCTTTCCATCGTCGTCGATCAGTTCGCGCGCCTCCTTGAGCGCCTCCGAGAACGTGGTGTAGGTGTAGTCGTCGGGGTCGTTGAGCTTCAGGGTGTGCGCCAGCGAGACGTCCTTGTTCTTCGCGTGGATGAACTCGATGACGTCGGGGTGCGAGACGCGCATGACGCCCATCTGGGCGCCGCGGCGCGCCCCGCCCTGGGCGATCGTCTCGCACATCTGGTCGAACGTGCGCATGAACGTGATCGGGCCGGAGGCGATTCCTCCCGTGCTTCCGACGCTGTCGCCGTAGGGGCGGAGTCGCCAGAACGCATAGCCCATGCCGCCGCCCGACTGGAAGACCTCGGCGGCCTCCTTCGCGGTCTGGTGGATGTCCGAGATGTCGTCGTCGGGCGAGTCGACGAAGCAGGCGGAGAGCTGCTGGAGTTCGTCGCCCGCGTTCATCAGCGTCGGCGAGTTCGGGATGAACGAGAGCCGTTCCATCAGCGTCTGGAACTCCTCCGCTTTCGCCTCGACGTGCTCGCGGATCTCCGCGGGGAGGTCGGGAACGATCGTGTCGTAGGCGAACTTGTTGACGTTGTAGACCGACAGTTCCGTCTCCGCCGCGTCCTCGGCGGTGGTGCCGGCTTCTTCTCGCGGGCTTTGCCCGCTCGAACGGTCCGAGGCACTTTGTGCCTCGCTACCGAACACCTCCGCCGCGAGTTCGTCGCGCCGGGGGTGGCCGGGTTTGAGTTGGTCGGGCGAGACGGTGATCTCGACGTCACGCTTTTCGGCTTCGAACACCGCCTCGGCGAGCGCGATGTTGCGCGCGACCCGGGCGAAGAGGTCCTCCTGGCTCTCGACCAGTTCGCCGTCGGCGTCCTTCCGGAGGTAGCGCGCGGGGAGGATGTTCCGGTAGGCGTTGGCCGTCAGGCGCTCCTCTAGGGTGTCGCCCTCGGTGCGCTTTACCGGCAGGGTGATCTCCTCGGCGTCGAGGTCCGCGCGGCTCACGCGCGGACCACCTGCTCGAGCGAAGGGCCAGTCTGTCGAACGTTGCTACGGGGTACGGGTATTCTGGCGCGGAACATTTCGAACGAGGTTTCAATTCCAATCCATCCAGATAAGTCCTTTCTTTTGCCAATCATTGACATTCATTAAACGTACCGACGGCTAGGACGTGAATGGATTCCCCATCCCATTCGAGCCGGTCGATCGCCTCCTAGTGCTACCTACGTGGTCGGACACATAATACTGCCCGATGTGGAGCGAAAGTGAAAGCGGACAGGAGATACCGGATCTGAGATGTCTCTGGCCCGGTCTCGGTCTCCAGCGGAGACGACTTGCCGTGAAAGTGAACGACTCCGTGCCCTCGGCGGTGGTGCCAGCTCCATATATCTCCAGTACGAGTTCGTCGCGCCGGGAGTGGCTGGTTTGAGTTAGTCGGGCAAGACGGTGATCTCGACGTCGCGTTTCTCTGCCTCGAAGAGGCCCCTCTCCCCTCAACCCATGCGCCAGATCGAAGAACTCCTATATGCCCCGCGGCTCATGCGCAAGCCCTCAAACGGAGGAGTACAGGTCTGAGTGCCGGGAATAGAACCTGATCGGTAGTCTTAACAATAGTCGGCCTGTACTCTGGAGTGGTTGTTAGACAGGGCCGGTTCTCAGACGCGGCGAGGATCGTACCCTATGCTACTATGCCTCCAAGTGCGAACAGGGTCGCGACGATTAGGATCGTAACGTAGACGATCCGGACCACGTAGTAGATGATCTCGAGGGCGGTACGTTTTCGGTCGAACGGTCCGGGGAGCCGGATGTGGTAGTTGATCTCCATAGCTACCTCTGTTGGGTGGATTCGAAGAACCCGGCACCGTCGGAGCCGCGGGTGGTTGTTAGACAGGGCCGGGGTCGGAACCCACCATAGCCACTCCCACCTGTCCAGATAAGTCCTTTCTTTTGCCAATCATTGACATTCATTAAACGTACCGACGGCTAGGACGTGAATGAATTCCAATCCCATTCGAGCCGGTCGATCGCCTCCTAGCGCTATCTGCACGGTCTGAGACATAATACTGTCCGATGTGGAGCGAAAGTGAAAGCGAACAGGAGACACCGGATCGGAGATGTCTCTGGCCCGGTCTTGATCTCCAGCGGTGACAACTCGTCGTGAAAGTGAACGTCCCCGATCGGACAGGAACATTTATTTATTCAGACAATAATGGGGAAGGGTATGGAAGAGCAGATCCCGCTAGAGGCCGCCCTCGCCGCCGATTCGAGCATGGTGTTGCTCGTGCTGGCGGCGCTCGTGGTGGTCGTCCTCATCGGGCGGTTCCTGCTCCGCCTCGCGTGGCGACTCGTCGCCGTGACGACCGCGGCGATCCTCGCCTTCTACGCCGTGACCGTCGTCCTCCCCTCAGTGTTCGCGCTGGTGTAGGAAGTTCCCGATCACGTCGTGGCCCACGCCCGTGAGCACGCTCTCGGGGTGGAACTGGACGCACTCGATGGGGTACTCGCGGTGGCGGATCCCCATCACCAGCTCCTCGCCACCGTCGGACTCGCTCCGCTCGTCCGACGAGCCTCCGGTCGCTTCGACCCCGTGATCGGTCGTCGCCGTCACCTCGAAGCACGCCGGCACCTCCGTGGCGATCAACGAGTGATAGCGTCCGGCCTGAAACCGCTGTTCCAGCCCCGAGAAGACGCCCCGGCCGTCGTGGTCGACGGGGAAGGCCTTCCCGTGGACGGGTTCGGGCGCGCGCCCCACGCTCCCGCCGTAGGCGTAGACGGCGGCTTCGAGGCCGAGGCACACTCCGAGAGTGGGGACCTCGGGACTGATCACCCGAAGGACGTCCAGGGTGACGCCCACGTCGCGGTCGTTCTTCGGGTGGCCCGGCCCCGGGGAGATCACGATCGCATCGGGGTCGACGTCCCGTACGTCCTCGAGCGTGGCGGTGTTTCTGAGCACCTCGGTTGCCGCGCCCTGTTCGGAGACGTACTCGACGAGGTTGTACGTGAAGGAGTCGAAGTTGTCGACGAACAGCACGCGCTTCGCGCGGGCGAGGCTCACTGGAGCACCTCCTCGGGTTCGGTCTCGATGCGCTCGATCGCCTCTATGACGCCGCCCATCTTCTTCTCGGTCTCCTCGTACTCGGCGGCGGGGTCGCTGTCGGCGACCAGCCCCGCACCCGCCTGGACGGTGATTCGATCCCGCTCGCCGTGTTCGATCGTCGCCGTCCGGATCGCGATGGCGGTGTCTGCGTCGCCGGTCCACGAGTAGTAGCCGACGCCGCCGCCGTAGATCCCCCGCGGAGCGCCCTCGAGCGCGTCGATGATCTCCATTGCGCGGATCTTCGGCGCGCCCGAGAGCGTTCCGGCGGGAAACGCCGCCCGCGTGGCGTCGAACGCATCGAAGGACTCCGTCCTTCTGGCAGCCGAGGTTCCCTCGGCGACGAGTTCGCCGGTGACGGTGCTCTCGATGTGCTGGACGTGGCTGTACTTCAGCACGTTCATGAACTCCTCGACCCGCACGGATCCCGGCTTCGAGACCCGCCGGACGTCGTTTCGCGCCAGATCGACGAGCATCGTGTGTTCGGCGCGCTCCTTGTCGTCGGCGAGCATCTCTCCCGCGAGCCGGCGGTCCTCGACCGGGCTCGATCCGCGAGAGCAGGTGCCCGCGATCGGGTTGCTCGTCACCAGTCCGTCGCGGACCGAGATCAGCGTCTCGGGGCTCGCGCCGACGACCGTTCGCTCGCCATAGCCGAGCAGATACATGTACGGCGAGGGGTTGATCTCCCGCAGGGCCTCGTAGAGCCCCAGCGGATCGATCCGGCCCACGAGTTCGCGCTTTCGCGAGAGCACGCCCTGATAGATGTCGCCGTTCAGCACGTGCTCTTTCGTTTCTCGGACCACCTCCTCGTACTCCTCGCGGGGACCCGCACGTTCGTCCTCGCGGACGAACCCGCCCGTCTCGGGTTCGTCGGCCCGGTCGAGCGTTTCCCGAACCCGTTCGACCTCCTCACGGAGCGCGTCGTACAGGTCGTCGGGGTCGTCCTCGGGGAAGACGATCGGGGTCAGCGACAGCGAGAGCGTCCCCTCGACCTCGTCGAAGACGAGCGTCTTCGTACTGAGGACGAACTGCGCGTCGGGCGTCCCGCTTTCGGGTCGGTCGATACCGACCTCCGAGAGCCACAGGTCGTAGACCGCGTCGTAGGCCAGGAAGCCGACGAGGCCGCCGTGAAGGTGCCCGTCGTCAGGAAACCCGATCCTCGGGATCGCCGGCAAGGCCTCCCGGAGGGTATCGAGGGTATCGCCGCCGTTCGGTTCCACGAGGCGCGACAGGCGCTCGTCGCCCAGCACGTCGATCGTCGTCGAATCGGGCCGCACGGTGACGACCGCCTCGGGGTCGTAGCCGACGAACGAGTACCGTGCGTGGCGGGTAGCGCTTGCGCTCGCGGGCTGAAACGCACCGTCGGGATCCGAGGAGGCGACCTTCTCGGCGCTCTCGAGCAGGAAGCCGTCCTCCGTACCGAGCGCGGCGTACGCCGTGAGCGGCGTCGTCTCGGCGTCGAGGTCGGCCCCGACGTGGACGACCGACGGCTCCTCGACGCTCGCTCGCTCGCGGAACGCCCCCCGGTCGATCATCTCGCCGGCACCTCCGATCCCGGTCGCTTCGCTCGCTCGACGAACCGTTCTACGGCCCCGTGGTCCTTCACGCCACCGTCGCGTTCGACCCCGCTCGCTACGTCCACGCCGAACGCGCTCGTCAGGTCGATCGCCTCCGCGACGTTTTCGGTGGTCAACCCGCCCCCCAGTATCACCGGCGAGTCGAGTTCGCGTGCGAGTTCTCGGGTACGCTCCCAGTCGTGGGTCCGCCCGGTGCCGCCCGCGCCGCTCGCGTCGGTCGAGTCCACCAGCAGGGCGTCCGCGATCGCGTCGAACTCGTGGGCTTGCTGGGGGTCGTCCGCGTCGACCGATTTGATCACCGGCCGCGAGATCGTTTCTCTCACTTCCTCGAGATCGGCCGGCGAAAACGGGCCGTGGATCTGGAGGGCGTCGGGACGAGTGCGCTCGACCAGATCGACCGCCTCCTCGGGCGCGTCGGGCATCGTCACGAGCACCCCGGTCACGAACGGCGGGACGCGTTCGAGGAGTTCGGCGGCCCGCTCGCCATCGACGGCGCGAGGGCTGTCGACGGGAACGCCGCTGATGACGCCGATCGCGTCCGCGCCCCGCTCTACTGAAGCCGCAACGTCCGCCTCGCGGGTGTGCCCGCAGACCTTCACCCGCGTCATTGGACGACCGTCCCGCGCATCGATTCGAGTCTCTTCGCTGCTCGCCCTTCGTCGATGGCGTTCGCGGCGATCTCCGCGCCCTCCTCGAGGGTATCGGCCTCGCCGGCGACGTAGATCGCCGCGCCCGCGTTCGCGAGGATGATCTCTCGTTTCGCGCCGCCGACCTCGCCGGCGACGATCCCTTCGAGGTCGGCGGCGTTCTCCGCGGGCGTGCCGCCGGAAACCGCGTTCACGGGGTGGGTGTCGAGGCCGAGGTCCGCCGGGAATACGGTGTACTCCTCGATCTCGCCTCCGTCGACCTCCGCGACGCGGGTCTCGCCGTGGATCCCGATCTCGTCCAGGCCCGCGCCGTGGACCACGAGTGCTCGTTCGACGTCCATGTGCGCGAGCGCGCGAGCGAGCACCGGGACGAGGTCGGGGTCGTAGACGCCGACGATCTGTGCATCCGCGCCCGCGGGATTGGTCAGCGGCCCAAGGACGTTGAACACCGTGCGGATTCCTAACTCCTTTCGCGGGCCGATCACGGCCTTCATCGCGGGGTGGAACACGGGCGCGAGCATGAACCCGATCCCCTGCCGTTCGATCGCGCGCTCGACGGCCGGCGGTTCGGCGTCGATCTGCACGCCGAGTTCCTCCAGCACGTCCGCACTGCCCGAGTTCGAGGAGACCGAGTAGTTGCCGTGTTTCGCCACGGGGACGCCCGCGCCGCTCGCGACGACCGCGCTCGTGGTGGAGACGTTGATCGTGTCGTAGTCGTCCCCGCCGGTCCCGCAGGTGTCCACAAGCGGCGTGCGGTCTGGCGCGATGGTCCGGGCCGCGTTGCGCATCCCCTCCGCGAAGCCCGCGATCTCCGCCTCGGTCTCACCCTTCGCCCGCAGCGCCGTCAGCAGCGCGCCGATCTGGGCCTCCGTAGCGCCCTCGAAGACCGCCGCCGCCGCTTCCCGTGCCTCTGTCTGTGTCAGGTCCTCGCCCTCCGTGACTCGCTCGATGGTGTCCTTCATGAGTGAACTCCAATGTACGTCTTCGTCTTGTAATGCACAAATCAGTACATCAACTTAAGCGTGTCGTCGTTTTCCCCTTCCTCGCTCCCCGAGTCGAAAGCTTCAATTACTCCGGCGGGCTACCCGGAACTGCACGAGGCAGCGAGGGTTGGTGGTCTAGTCTGGCTATGACACCTCCTTGACATGGAGGAGGCCGGCGGTTCAAATCCGCCCCAACCCATTTCTGGCAGTACAACACGACGAGCGAAGCGAGCGGAACGACTGAGGTTCAAATCTATCTCCTATTAGTATTTTCTGAAAAATATCTATGGACATTAGTTGATTATCACTAATGTTATATCCTCACTTTACGAACGGAGAATTATGTCAAATCCCTCTGTTCAAGAGGTTTTCGTACCAGGAACCTTGCCAACATACACTTATGTTGATAGAGGCGACAATGAATTTGAAGAACAGTTACGAAGGGGGCTAAAAACTCCTGGCAAAGTCGTCTCAATTTCTGGCCCTTCAAAGTCAGGAAAGACGGTTTTGGTAAGAAGAGTTGTAGGGGATGCAAATTTAATAAACGTAAAGCTAAGTGGCGTTAACAATACAAATCAACTCTGGAGAAAAATACTTAATGAACTTGGTGCCCCCTCAGAAACAGAGTCGTACTCTGAAAAGATGGATGAATTGTCAACAAGAGGTTTGTTCGGATTGGATCTGAAGTTACCCTCTATCGGTGGAGTTAGGCAAGAAACAGAAGTTAGTGCTACTTCGACTAAATCAGGGGGGCATACCAAGCGTTACACTGTCAACAGCATATCTGATGTTATTGAATATCTAAAAGAAAGTGAATATATATTACTACTTGACGATTTCCATAAAGTAAAAAATGAAAATCTTCAGGAAGAGATCGCAGGTACTATTAAGGAAATGACTGAGGAACAAATTTCAATCTGTGTCGCTCTGGTTCCCCACAGAAGTGACGATCTTACTAAGGCAGATCCAGATCTCAGAGGTAGAGTTCAGATAATTTCAATGGAATTCTGGGAAGATTCTGAACTTAGAAGAATTGCAGATTTGGGATTTGATGTGCTAAACGTAGATTTCCCATCTGATGTAATCCGAACATTTGTGAAAGAATCTGCAGGATCCCCTCAATTAATGCAACAATTATGCTTATCAGCATGTTATGAATTGGGTGTTAACGAATCGAAATCGCAACCAACACCTATCGATATACATAGAGAAGAAATAACAAAAATATTAAAAGATGTTGTAAAGCACTCCGATCATCGAAGAACAATCGAACTCTTAGACAATGGTCCGAAAGTTCGAGGAGAACCAAGAAACACATTTGATTTTGCTAATGGTAGTGGAGACGTATATCGGGCTATTTTGAAGGCGATCTCTGGGGATCCGCCAAAACTCTCCTATAGTTATGAAGAACTAAAAGAACGAGTGGATCGTATTTGCATTGGGAACTCACCTAGCGGCTCAAGTATAAATAGGGCCTGTAAAAAGATGAATGAATTAATGGTTGAAGATCTATCAAAAGAACAACCGCTTGAGTGGGATGATAGTAGTGGGCAAGGTCGGCTTACAATTCCAGATCCTTACTTACTCTACCACCTACGCTGGTCAAACCAAATAGAACAAAAAGACCATTTTCAGAGCGAATTATAATATATATTTTTCTATATATAGTAGTGCTACTAGGGTTTTTACTCCCTCGCCCCCTTGACTTGGTAGGCCAACCGATCTCGCGGTATCCGAAGAAACCATCCGAGAGGCCTGCAGGGATGTCGAATTCCCGCACAGAGGAGATTTATAACAACGGATCTGGATTGCTCCGGCCACCAACCCTTTTGTCCTCGGCCCGACAATCATCCCTTATGAGTCTCACCGCGGACGATTTCGCCGAATTTCTCCGGGAAGCACCCGAGGACGGACAGTCCTTGGGCGATTCCCTCTCGGAGTTGGCGGTGGATGTCGACCTCGATTCCGTGGAGGCGGTCCGTGAGATGCGCGAGGACGTATGAGGCTGTTCGTCGATACGAACGTCTTCATCGCCGCCGTCACGAAGGACTCTTCTCGGTCGGACGACTGACTCCGTTTCCCATCCAACCCCACCGGTTTCTTTACCCCCTCGCCCCCTTCCACCGGGTATGCCAACCGATCTCGTGGTACCCGAGGAGACAGTACGAGAAGCCTGCGGGGAGGTCGAGTTCCCGCGGATGGGCGTGATCGAGCAGGTCTGGGAGACGGATCCCATCCCCGAGTCGGAGATCGAGGACCGGGCGGCGGAAGCGGTCAAAGACCTCCCGTTCGACGAAGTTCCCGCGGGCGGCGAGGTGGCGATCGGGGCCGGTAGCCGGGGAATCGCGAACCTCCCCGAGATCGTCCGCGGGGTGGTTCGGGGCGTCGACGAACTGGGTTACGAGCCGTTCGTCTTCCCGGCGATGGGGTCCCATGGGGGTGCGACGGCGGAGGGGCAGGTCGACAAGCTCTCGACGCTCGGCGTCACCGAGGAGTCGGTGGGGTGCCCGATTCGCGCGACGATGGAGGTCGTGGAGGTCGGGCGCACGCCCGAGCGCGACGTACCCGTGTACGCCGACGCCAACGCCGTCGAGGCCGAGGCCATCATCCCAGTCAACCGGATCAAACCCCACACGGATTTCCAAGGACCCGTCGAGAGCGGGCTCTCGAAGATGCTCGTCATCGGGATGGGTAAACAGCGCGGCGCGAAGGTCGCCCACGACTGGGCGGTCGACTGGAGCCTGCGCAACATGCTCCCCGAGATCACCGCGATCCTCTTAGAGCGACTGCCGGTCGCCGGCGGCGTCGCGGTCGTCGAAAACGAACACGACGACACCGACCGGATCGAGGGCATCCCCCCGTCGGGCTTCTTAGAGCGCGAGGCCGAACTCCTCGAGGTCGCGTGGGAACGCATGCCGAAACTCCCGTTCGACGGGCTGGATGTCCTCGTCGTCGACCAACTGGGCAAGGACGTCAGCGGACAGGGGATGGACACCAACGTCACCGGCCGGCGCCACTTCACGATCAACGAGCCCGAGCCCGAATCACCCGACGTAAAGCGGATCTACGTCCGCGGCTTTACGAAGAAAACGAAGGGCAACGCGATGGGCATGGGCGCTGCCGATTTCGCTCATGAGAGCGTTTTCGAGGGGCTCGACCCGTCGAAGACGCTGATCAACGCGATCACCGCGAGCACGGTTCGCGGAGTGCGCCTCCCGCCGGTCGTCGAAAGCGACAGGGCGGGGCTGACGGCCGCCCTCGGCACCATCGGCCCCATCGCGGGCCCGGACGCGCGCGTCCTTCGGGTAACGGACACGATGCGCCTGAAGCGCTGTTACGCCTCCGAGGCGCTCTGCGAGGCCGCCCGCGAGCGTGAGGATCTGCGCCTCGTCGAGGAGCCCGGAGAGATCGAGTTCGATTCAGAGGGCGGGTTCGCCGCCGCCTCGCCGGAGTAGGGCGGGCGACACCGCTTACTGCCTGTAGCCCCAGGGGGCCGTATGCAGATCGCCGGCCTCGACCTCGCCTTCCGGCTCGCGGTCGCGGTTTTCGTGATCGTCACGCCGACGCTCATGTTCCTCGGGCTGGTGCGCCTGCTCGAGCGGATGCGCGACGAGGACCTGATCTACCGGCTCATGACCGAGGAGGAACTTCGGAACGTCGAGCGCTCGCACTCGCTCGCGGGGTTCGTCGAGGAGGTCACCGGTACTACCCCGGGGACGATCCGCTGTTCCGACTGCGGGACGATCAACGCCGCGGGAATGGACTCGTGTTTCGACTGCGGCGAGCGGATCGGCTGACGGGCCGGTCGTAGGAGCTAGTGCTTACGTCCCGCGTCGGTCGTCCGGACGGGTCACGCCGACTCCGGGACGTCGTGGAGCGTCTCGTGAAACCCGAGCACGAGCGAGGGGACGACGACGATGAAGCAGTGTTCCTCGATCGGGATGCCGGCGACCTCGATCCCGGTGCGCTCGACGATGTCGAAGACGCCGACCTCCAGGGTGTACCAGTCCCAGACGTACGCGACCGGGTAGAGCACGAGGATCGTCTTCGCGGCGCGTCCCAGCGCTCCCGCCCGGTGAAGCAACCCCCCGGCGATCGCCCCCCAGAAGACGATCGTGGCCAGATACGTGTAGCGCCCGAGGACGGTGATGTCGACTCGCATACCGCACGCGAGGGATGGGATGTGCTAAACCCTATCGCCGTGGGAATGACTAACGTTGATTACGGTGGACGGCCAAGTGCATCCGATACGATGGATATTGCCGATATAGCGACCACTGACTACACCGAAGCCGACGTCGGCGAGCGCTTCGGGAAGATCCGGGCTGCCTTCGAGGAGACCAACCCCAAAGCGATCGTGATCACCGACGACGGCGAGTACGCCGGCATCGTGACCGAGCGCCAGATCCTCCAGTCGCACGTCGAGGACAACACGAAGGCCTCGGCGTTCATGCGTTCTGCGCCGGGGATCGACCGCGCGGAGGATCTCCGCGAGGTGGCACGGATGCTCGTCGAGGGCGGGACGATGGTCGCGCCCGTCTTCAACGACGAGGAACTGTGGGGGATCGTCACCGCCGACGCGATCCTCGAGAGCGTCCTCGAGAACCTCGACGCGATCACCGTCGAGCAGATCTACACCGAGGACGTCGTCTCGATCAACCGCGACACCACCGTCGGCCGGGCGATCAACCTGCTCCGGGAACACGGCATCTCTCGCCTTCCAGTGCTCGCGGACGACGGCCGACTCGAGGGCGTCGTCACCACTCACGACCTGCGCGACGTGATCATCCGCGACATGGACAAGGCGACCGTCGGGGACCGGGCGGGCGACCTCGAACGCATCCTCGATATACCCGTGTACGACGTGATGAACAGCCCCGTCGAGACCGCCGACGCCGAGGAGGCCGTCAGCGCCGCCGTGAACCGGATGCTCGAATACGATTACAACGGCCTGATCGTCACCGCCGACGCGGACGACCGGCAGGTCTCGGGCGTCGTCACCAAGACGGACGTGTTGCGGGCGCTGACGTTCACCGAGGACGAGCACATGGACGTCCAGATCACCAACATCGACCTGCTGGATACGCTCTCGCGGGAGGACATCCGCGCGGACATCACCAGCGTCACCGACAAGTACCGCCGGATGCAGGTCCACCACGCCCACGTCCGGTTCCAGGAGCACAAGGAGAAACTGCGTGGCACCCCGTTGATCCACTGTCAGATCCGCCTGCGCACCAACCGCGGACAGGTCGCCGGTTCCGGCGAGGGCTACGGCGCGAACTCCGCGTTCCACGTCGCGCTCGACAAGCTAGAGCGAAACGTCCTGGAGATGAAGGGGATGCAGTCCGACGAGGAGTACGAGGGGCAGTTGCTCAGAAAGCTCAACGAGATCTGACACACGCACGTTTTTACTGCGGATTCTCGCGCCCTTCGGGCGCTCGAACCCTTGCAAAAACCTGCACTAAAAAAACTGCTCACTCGCATCCGCTCGCTCGCGGTGTGCGCTTTTTCAGACGACCGCTCGGAACGCCACGACCCCGACCACGCCCGCGACCAGCGCGAGCAGGATGTTCCCGGTGCGCCACATCACCACCAGCGTCAGCCCCGCCGCGGCCCACTCGGCGGGCCCGCCCGAGGCGAGTTCCGGCCCGAGGATCGCGATCACGATCGCGCCGGGCAGGACCGAGATCCCGGCTTCGAGCCGGTCGCTCACCTCGAATCGGCTCAACAGCCACAGCCCGCCGACCTTCGTGAGGAAGGTCACGACGGCCATCGCGAGGATCACGCCCACCACCCGTGGATCGAGCGAGAGGGCCTCAGCCATCGTAGCGGATCACCTCGACGACGCCGGCGACCGCGCCTCCGACGAGGATGTACCACTGGCCGGGGAGGAGTTCGGCGGCCAGCAGCGCGCTCGCGAGCGCGACCGTCCACGGAACGAGCGATTCCCGACCTTCCCAGAGCTCCGCGGCGAGCGCGACGAAGACGGCCGCGAGGACGAAGTCGATCCCATACATGGAGGGATCGCCGATCGCCCCGCCGGCGAGGACTCCAAGCACCGTCGAGGCGACCCAGAACGACCAGACGGCGATGCCGCTACCGAGCAGGAACGCTCCCCGGCCGCTGCCCGAGCCCAGATCGCGCATCGTCAGCGCCCAGTTCTCGTCGGCCATCAGAAAGAGGCTGCCGTAGGCCTGCCTCGCCGAGAGCCGGCTGAACCACGGCTGGAGGGCCGCCCCCATCAGCGAGTATCTGAGATTGATCGCGAACACCGCGAGCAGGACCGTCACGACGGGGATCGGGTCGGCCCAGAGTTCGACGGCGACGATCTGTGAGGCCCCCGCGACGACGGTGGCGCTCATCAGCCCCGCCTCCACGGCGCTCAGGCCCGCACTGGCGGCCAGCACCCCGAAGGCGACCCCGTATCCCCCGACCCCGAGGGCGATCGGAAGCGCCGTGAGAAATCCCGCCCGGACCCCGCGGCGCCCGAACGTGACCTCCTCCGACTCGACGGCGTCGCTCCCCGACGTTTCGCGCGGGCGATCGCTACCGTCGTCGGTCGGTGGATCCAGCATCCTCGAGTCTTTCTTCCGCTCGTGTCGCTAGTACGACTCGATCACTACGCCGTCGATCCGCTCGAAGTGATCGACGTTCCGCGTGAGGACGGGCTCCTCGTGGACGAGCGCCGTCGCGGCGATGATCGTATCACCCATCCCGACAGCCTGTCCGTCGGTCGCGAGTCGGCCGTCGATACGGCCGGCTTTCTTCATCACGGCGTCGTCGGCCGAATACGTCGGTTTCGAGTCGAGCACCGCCTCGATCCGCCGTCGTCGATCCGCGGACTCCTTCACCCGTTCGACGCTGTGATACAGCTCGAACAGCGATACCGACGAGATACGGAGCGGGATTCGCTGGGATTCTATATCCTCGATCCTCCGTTTTGCCCGGCTGTCGCCCTGCATCACGTCGATCAGAACGTCCGTATCGACGATCACGAGTCCAACCGATCCGCGAGCCGATCGAGACGGTCGTGCGAGCGACCCTCGCTCTCTTCGATCGCCTCGCGCATCTCTTCGGCCTCCTCGTCGGTGAGGATCCCTGCCAGATCGAGCAGGGATCGCTCGCCAGCGATCCGTTCGACGGTGTCCGAGAACGATTCCCCGGGTCGTTTTCGGCTTTCGAGCCGTCTGTAGGCTTCCTCGGTGAGTCGAACGTTCCGGTACTCGGTCTCGCTCATGTATACACTTGTGTGCACGACCGGCTTAACCGTTCCGGCGACTTCGAGGGACGCGTTCGGAGAGCGAGCACTCATCCTTCGAGCAGTTCCCACAGCCGCCCGTGATCGCCGTCCATGCGCTCCAGGAGGTCGCGTGCCCGTTCTCTCGTCCCCTCGTCGACCCGGACGTGGACCATGCCCTCGCCGGGCTGTCCGTAGACGACGCTCGCGCCCTCGGGTGCCAGCACGAGCGCGGGGAGGGTCACTAAATCCTCCTCGCCCTCGACGTCGATGGCGACCGGTTCCTCGCTCCCGACCGCCTCCCGAAGCGCCCGGAGTATCGACGCCGAGAGCGCCGCGGCGGGGTTCGTCGCCTCGATGCGGCGGGCACCGCTGGCTTCGAGGACGTCCGCGACCTCGGGCTCGACCGTGTCTCGTTCGGTCAGCCCGTCGATCACGGCGACGTCGGGGGTGTGGCCGATCCGCTCGAAGTGGTAGGTGACGACGTCCCCGACGGCGATCAGGGGACCCGAGATATCGCCGACCAGCACTTCGGCGTCGGTCTCTATCGCCCCCATCGGCTCTTTGAACGCGCCCCGAAGCGAGTCGGGCAGTCGGAGGACGATCTCGGCCTCGGTGTCGGCCATCAGCGGACTTTCAGCGCGTACTCGCCCGCCTCGGTGACCTGCATCTCGCGGGCGATCTCGCTCTCCTCGGGGTGGGCGATCACGACGTAGCCCGCCCAGTCCTCGGTGAAGGAGGTCGACCCACACGACGGACACGCGTTGGTGTCGGGGTCGACGACGCGGTGGCAGTCCCGACAGACCTTCCGGTTGCGGGCCATCTAGTCGTCACCCGCGGCCTGCTGGCGTGCTTCGTGTTCCTCGGTGAGCCAGCCGTGCTTTCCGAGGCCGGGCTGTTTCGCGGTCAGGCCGATCTTCGAGTCCCGGGGGTTTCGTTCGTCGATGCTCTTCGTGACGATCCGGGCGCGGACGGCGTCGTCGACTCCGAGGGTGCGATTCGACTCCGTCGAGGCGAGCTGCTGGTTCTCGGCGTCGTAGGAGAGATACTCGTCGGAGATCTGCGAGACGTGCAGCAGGCCGTCGACGGGGCCGATCCCGACGAACGCGCCGAACTCCACGACCTCGACCACCGTTCCGTCGACGACCTCCTGCATCGCCGGGTCGAACGTGACGGCGTCGAACTCCGCCTCGTAGAAGACCGATCCCTCGTGGCGCTCGCGCTCCGGGAGGACCACCCCTTCGCCGATGTCGTGGACCTCGATGACCGTGACGACGCTCCCGACGTCCGAGTCCATCCGCCCCTCGAGTTTGTCCTGTAGTAGCCGTTTTATCTGATCGGTCGTGACGCTGCCGAGTTCCCGTGCCGGGACCTCGACCGTGTCCGTGAGTGTAACCCGTTTATACATGTTATGGCTGAGTGACTGCGAGTTCGTTCCGGCCCCTTAAACCAATTACTGGAACGCCGGCGTCGAGCAGGCGCTCGCGCAGCGGGCCGTCGTTCGTGACGACGTAGTCGCACTCGCCCGCCCGCGCGAGCGAGACGATGGCGTCGTCAGCGTGTGACTCCTCGACCCCGATCGGCCGACACCGCTCCGCGAGATCCAACCCGACCGCGGCGGCGACCCCTTCCTCGCTCGCCCCGCCCGCGAGGTTCCGAAGCTCCCGGAGGACCGCGTCGGGGACGACGGGGTCGGCCTCGGGCAGCAGGCGCTCTAGCTCCTCGAACACCCGGACGTCGCACTCGACCGGCATCATCAGCGCGTTGGTGTCCATGCAGACGACGGCCATCTACTCCGTCAGGGTGCCGATGCCGATGAGCCGCCAGCGCGTGCCGACCCGGCGGTTGATGGCGATCTTCGCGCCGACGGGCGCACAGACCGGCCGCTTGAGTTTCACCTCGCACTCGCCGTCGCGCGCGCTCGTGACCGCGCCCACCGTGGTCGCGGTGCCGATCGTCATCATCAGGGGCTCGCCCGTGGAGATCTCGTCGATCGAGTCGCCCGCCTCCGCGCCGACCACCCGATCGAGGAGGTCGACGCCCATCGTAAAGGACTCCCACGTCGGCGGAAGGGTGCCGGGGGTGCCGGCGATCTGGCCCGCGAGCGCGTCGCCCTTCGTCAGGCTGGGGTCGAGGCCGGTGCCGACCCCGAGGAGGCCGCCGGGCACCGCCCGGTCGACGCTCTCGCCGCCGGCCTGGATCGAGCGGACGTCCGTGCGGATGGGTTGCCACGACGACTGGCCGCCCTCCTCGACCTCGCGACCCGGGCGCACCTCGAGTTCGTCGCCGACCTCGAGATGCCCGGAGACGAGGCTGCCGCCGATCACCCCTCCTGTAAGGTCCTCCCACGTCGTTCCGGGCCGGTTGATGTCGAAGCTCCGGGCGACGTGCATCCGCGCGTCGGCGTCGGGGTCGCGCTCGGGGGTGGGGATCTCCTCCTCGATCGCGCCGATGAGGTAGTCGATGTTGACCTCCTGCTGGGCGCTGATCGGCACGATGGGGGCGTCCTCGGCCACGGTACCGGACACGAACTCCTTGATCTGCTCGTAGTTGCGCTCGATCCGGTCGCGCTCGACGAGGTCGACCTTGTTCTGGGCGATGACGACGTTCTCGATCCCGATGATGTCGAGCGCCATCAGGTGTTCCTCGGTCTGGGGCTGGGGGACGTCCTCGGTGGCGCTGACCACGAGCACCGCGCCGTCCATGATCGACGCGCCCGAGAGCATCGTCGCCATCAGCGTCTCGTGGCCCGGCGCGTCGACAAAGGAGACCGTGCGGACGACCTCGCTCTCCGATCCGTCGGGGCAGGTCTCCTCGATCGTGTAACAGTCGGGTTCGGGGAGGCCGGGGCACCGCCGGAACGTCGTGTCCGCGTAGCCGAGTCGGATGGAGATCCCGCGTTTCATCTCCTCGGAGTGCTGGTCGGTCCACGACCCGCTGAGCGCCTGTACCAGCGTCGTCTTCCCGTGATCCACGTGGCCGACCAGTCCGATGTTCACCTCCGGTTGCCGTTGTTTCTCCGCCAATGAAGCCTCCATAGTAATTTGATGACTGTTCGCCCCGAACGACTGATAAACCTACTGTTCTCTCCCCTTCCGAGCGTGTGAACGGGTCCCGTGCCCGGCCCGAACCTCGCTCTCTCGTCCCTCCGGACGCGTGTCGGTCAGCCGCCCGTTTCGCCCCCCGCGTTTCCGTTCGATCCGTCCTCTCCCCCCTCCGAGGCGGCCGAAAACGTGAAGGTCAGTGCCTCGTCGTCGCCCTCCTCGACGGTCGCTCGCCGTTCGTCCTCCCGGTCGCCGACTGACGCCGTGACGGTGTACTCGCCCGGTTCGACGTTCCGTCGGATGACGCGTCCGTCCGCGTCGGTCGCGAACTCCTCGCCGTCGAGCGACCCGCCGGTGATCCGCACGACCGCGCCCTCGATCGCGGCCCCCTCCCCGTCGACCACCCGCACGAAGAGGTTCGTCCCCTCGACGTTCGGCGATCCGCCCCCGCCATCCTCGGGCGCGCCGTGTTCCTCGCCGCTCTCGGCGCCGGTTTCGTCGGCCTCCGACTCCTCGCCCGTTTCCTTGGGGCCCGTCCCCTCGCTCCCGCCGTCCTCGCCGTCGCCCTCTCCGTCGGTGGGTTCGTCCTCGTCGTCCGTACACCCGGCGAGCGACGCGACGCCCAGCGCGCCGATCAGGCCGAGGACGCGCCGTCGGGTCCCGTGGCGTTCGGGGTCCATCTCTCGGCTTTCCGTACAGGCGGCCCGGTAAAAACACCCTCGTTCGGCGGCCGGTCCCCCCGGATCGCCACGTTCGTCCTGGTTCGTGGCGGATTCGCCGATCGAACCAGTAGAACGATGGGGCTCGCCGACGATCTCTTCCCGAGATGCGAAACCGACTCCTCCCGGTCGCCGGCGTTCTGGTGTTCGTCTCGGCGGCCATCCACCTCGCTCTGGGCGTCACCGGCCTCGCAGAGGCGTTTTCTACCCCTCAATCGGCGCTCCTGCCCGCGTTGTACCTGCTCGGCGGCCTCGCGGCGCTCGCGCTGCTCGGCGTGATCGCCCTGACGCCGGCCGCCACGACGGCATATGCGGCTGGGGTGGGACTGATGGTGCTGTTCTTGCTCGCGTACGCCGACGTCCACGGCTTCGGTGTCGCCGAATCGACCCTCGGGATCGAGACGGGTCACGACCACGGAGCGGGGACCCACTCCCACGACAGCGGCCGCGGTCACGACCACGGAACAGGCGACCACGGCCACAGCCACGAGGGGCACGACCACAACGGACACGATCGGAGCGACGGCAACGACGATACGCTGAGCACGCTCGCTGACCACCTCCGCGGGGACGCCTACGCGCTGGTCTCGAAAGCCGCCGAGGCGGGTGCGGCCGTCCTCTTCACCGCGCTCCTCTCCCTCGACCGGTGACCCCCTCATAGGGGTTATCATAGGAGTTCATAGATTCCGTCCGGAGGAATCGACCGACGGGACTCGCTTCCTTCGTTTGAGATGGACGGGTAGCTCCGACAATCCCCATCAGAGCACGTCGAGGACGACCACCGAGAGATACAGTTGGCCGAGACCGGCGACGACCATGACCGCGCCCGCGAGACGCTTCAGGCGCTCGCCGTAGCCCACCAGCCGTTCGGTGCCGAGCGCCACCCCCACGCCGGTGGCGACGGTCGCCGCCACCATCAGCAGGCTCACGCCGCCCGCGTACGCGCCCACCACGAGCGCCGCCTCCAGCGGCGGCCGGGCGACCGCCCCCAGGAACACCCCCAGCACGACCGGCACGACGCAGCCGGCGGCCGCGAGCGCGTAGACCGCGCCGAAGACGGCGAACCCGAGGACGCCGGTCCGCCGCTCGGGCAGGACGACCCGGAGCGAGGGGCCCCGACCGAGGACGACGAGCAGGCCGGCGCCCACGAGCGCCGCCCCGACGACGGGCTCGAACAGCACGAGGCGCTCGAAGCCGGCCTGCCCGACCCCGACGGCGAGCGCCGCGAGCGCGCCGAAGACGGTGAGGACGCCCGCACCGGCGGCCAATCCCCTGAGGAGTGCGCCGCCGACGGGTCTTCGAGTCCCCGTCTCGGCCCGCGAGACGTAGTAGCCGACGTAGCCCGGCAACAGGGGGTACGCACACGGCGAGAAGAACGTTGCGACGCCGGCCCCGAACGCGAAGCCCATCGTTCCGAGGAGTTCGAGGTCGGCCATCTACCGGGCGTCCTCGATCGCCGCGACCAGTTCGTCGGCGTCGGCCAACCCCGTGTGAGTCCACGTCACCGTGTTCTCGGCGTCGAGGACGACCGCGGTCGGCAGCCGTGTCACGTCGTGGCGCTCGGTCAGTCGGTGGTCGGCGTCGTGGGCGACCGTCCACGCTCCATCGTGGGCGGCCCACCACTCGGCGACCTCCTCGGGCGGCAGGGTGGTGCCGACGGGCTCGTTCGTGATCGAGACGAACTGGACGTCCGTGTCCGCGACCCGCTCGTGGGCCTCGACCAGCGCGGGCATCTGCGTCTCGCAGGGGCCACACCACGTCCCGAAGAAGTCGAGGAAGTTCACCCGTCCGGACTCCGGTACCTGCACCTCGCCGGCCTCGCTGCCGGGGGCCTCGATCGTCTCGAGGGTCACGGGGTCGTGGCCGCTCCCCAGGGAGTTCGAGGCGACCGTCCACGCGCCCAGCCCGAGGACCCCGACGCTCGCCGCGCCCGCCAGCAGGTCTCGACGGCGCATCAGCCCTCGGCGACCGTCGAGCAGTCCTCGACGACGCGCGAGCCCTCGGGCACCCCGGTGTAGGCGCGCTCGACGTAGCCCTCGCGGTTGACGAGGTAGGTGATCGGGTAGTGGTCGAAGCCGTACTCGCCCATGTCGTGGCCCGCGTGTTCGTCCCCCAACTCGTCGGGGTCGACCCGCTCGAACTGGACGCCGTAGGTGTCGGTGACGACCTCGCGGGCGCGCTCGGGACTCTCGGGGCGCAGGAAGTGCCAGTTCTCGGCCTCGTAGTCGACGCCCTGCTGGTCGCCGTACTCCCGGAGGACCTCGGCGGTGTCGCGCTCGGGGTCGAAGGTGGCCGCGAGGAAGGCGACGTCGCTTTCGTAGCCGTTCTCGACGGCGTCGGCCTGCGCGTGGCGGAGCACCTGCGTCAGCGCCGGACAGATCCCGTCGGGACAGTGCGTGTAGATGAACGTCATCAGGACGGTCCGCTCGCTTTCGAACTCGGCCGTCGAGACCTCCTCGTTCCGAAGGGGATCGGGAAGCGTCGACTCGGGGAACTCCTCGCCGTAGGCGGGGTAGGGGAGGTCCTCGCTGTCCGCGCCCTGGTCGTCGGGTTCGCCGAGGGACGTGTTCCCCGCCCCGCGCCCCAGACAGCCGGCAGCGAAGGCCCCCGCGGTCGCCGCCGCAGCGCCGAGGTACGTACGCCGGTCCATGTGCGTCGCTCGGGGGCGTGGACAGTTAGCCCCGTTGGTTCGCACCGGGTCAGGCCAGTTCCGCGTCGATCGCCTCGCGGAGTTCCTCGTCGCCGGGCGCCTCCAACTGCTGGTCGTTGACGAAGACGGTCGGCGTGACTTCGACCCCGCGCTCGGTGGCCTCGGCGCGGCTCTCGTTGAGCCGTTCGCAGAACGGCTCCTCCTCCATCGCCGCCCGAACCGCCTCCTCGTCGGCCCCGAGTTCGGCGGCGAGCCCCGCGACGGTCCCCTCGGAGTACTCGCCCTGGTACTGGAAGACCTCCTCGACGAACGCGTAGTACGCCCCCGCGCCCGCGTCCTCGAAGACGGCGAGCGAGGCGTTGGCGACCCTCCAGGACCACTCCTCGTCGACCGGGATCGGGAGGTCGTGGTGCTCGTAGGCGACCCGTCCGGGCTCGACGTAGTCGGTTTTGATCCCGGGGAGGACGTTGAGCGAGAACTCCCCACAGCCCGGACACGCGAAGTCCTCGTAGACCGCGAGCGTCACGCCGCTCTCGGGGTCGCCCGCGGGCGGCACCTCGACGCTGCGTTGCTCGCCCGAACACTCGCGCTCCGAGCCGCTACCGCCGCCGTCGCCGCCGAGACAGCCCGCGAGCGCGCCTGTCGAGAGCGCGCCGGCGCTCGCGAGCAACGCCCGACGGGAGTAGCCCTGCATACCCGATGGTTCGGGAGCGAGGGGTTAGGCCTGTCGCTCCGGCGGCCTTTTCTCGCTCGACTCCCTACCCGCACCGTGCGCGAGTTCGGCTTCGAACTGTCGCTGTGTGCCCACCTCGAACGGGAGGGAGGGATCGTCGCCCGCCAACTCGGCGGGGCGGTCGCCTCGCCGGGGAGCCGGATCCTCGATATCGTCCACCTCGCCCCGGGACCCGAGTTCGAGAAACGGGCGGCGATCACGCCCGAGCGGATTCCGGGGCCGGCCATCGAGGCCGACGTCGGGACGGGGAAGGCGCGCTACTGGAAGGGGGCGTTCGACCTCCACCCCGACCGCGCCCGCGAGATGGTCGATCGCGCGGTCGAGGTCGGCTTCTTCGAGCGCGAACGACGCGGCGGGCGCGAGTACGTCCGCCAGACGACCCGGTATCCCGACTGGTTCGGTCCGATCACCGCGATCGAGAACAAGCCCGACCTCGCCTCGCCGGGCGACCTCGACCGACAACTCAGACTCGACGTGAGCCTGGGCCTCGCGGATCGGGTTGTCCTCGCCACCGGGAGCTACGTCACGCGCGCCCACCTCAATCGGATCCCCGAGGCGGTGGGCGTCTGGCGGTTCGTCGACGGCCAACGCGAGGAGATCAGGGAGCCGACGCCCCTCGATTCCGACGACTGGGGCGTCGAACTCCGCGAGCGAACGCCGCTTCGAACCGACGTCGCGATCGTCTCGCCCGCCGAGAAGGCGAGGCGGCGACGGCGCATCGCCGAGCGCGCCTACGGCAAGGGCTGGCGGATCGAGCCGCCGGCGTGCGCCCGGGGGGCCGTCGACGAGGTCGCGGGCGCGAGCGTGCCCCGCTGTTCGTACTACGACCGGATCGTCGACCCCGGCGAGTGTGGCCCCTCGTGTCCCGGCTACGAGTCGGCCGAGGCGCCCGCCGTGGACCTCCGGGCCGAGCGCGAGCGCCGAACCCCGTGGGTCGCGGAGCCCGAGGGGAAGGGACGCCGACAGGTCGGCCTCGACCGCTTCTAGCCGTGGAGCGGGCCGTGAGGCGTGATCCGTGGCCCCTCGTCCCCGGGTTCGACGGTCGCCTCGATGCGGAACACCTCCGCGAGCAGTTCCTCGGTGACGACCTCGTCGGGGGTGCCGCGGGCGTGGATCGTCCCCCCTTCGAGCGCGACCATGTAGTCGGCGTGACGGGCGGCCTGCTCGATGTCGTGGAGCACGAGCACGACCGTGATCTCGCGTTCCTCCCGGAGGGTGCGGACGATCTCCATCACCTCCAGTTGGTGGTGCAGGTCGAGGAACGTCGTCGGCTCGTCGAGCAACAAAACGTCGGTGTCCTGGGCCAGCACCATCGCGATCCAGACGAGCTGTTTCTGCCCGCCGCTCAGGCTGCTCACCTCCCGACCGCGCAGGTGGTCGATCCCCGCGAGCGAGATCGCGTCCCGGACCGCACAGTCGTCCTCCTCGCTCACGCCATCGAAGAAGCCCCGATGGGGGTAGCGACCGTGATAGACCAGTTCCTCGACGCCGATCGACCCCGGCGCGTCGTTCTCCTGGGAGAGCAGTCCGAGCTTTCGCGCGAGTTCCTTGGTCCCCAACCGGTGGATCTCCCGGCCGTTGAGGACGACCGAGCCGCCGTCGAGCGAGAGCTGGTTCGCGAGCCCCTTCAACAGCGTGCTCTTTCCCGACCCGTTCGGTCCCACCAGCGCGGTCACCTCGCCGGGCGGGACGACGAGCGACTCGCCGTCGATCACCGGCTCGCCCCTCGAGTAGCCGACGACGAGTTCCTCGCCGGCGAACGTCGGCCCCGTTTCGCCGTCAGCGGGGGTCGACGAGATGCCTCTCGAGGCGGCCGGTGCGTCCAGTCGCGTCCGTGGGTCCGTGTGTGCGTGGTCGGTCATCAGATCTCACCGAGTCGTTCTTTCTTTCGCATCAGATAGAGGAAGTACGGCCCGCCGACGAGTCCGGTCACGATCCCGACGGGGAGTTGAGTCGGCGACAGCGCCAGTCGCGCGCCCACGTCGGCGGCGACCAGCAGCGCCGGCCCGGCGAACAGACAGCCCACCACCAGTCGCTTGTAGTCGCTGCCGACGACGTTTCGGACCACGTGGGGGACGATCAGGCCCACGAAGCCGACGATCCCGGCGACGGCGATGCTCGCCGCCGCGGCCAGCACGGCGACGCCCGAGAGCGCGAACCGCATTCGCTCGACCGACATGCCGAGCGCGCTGGCCGTGCGCTCGCCCAGCAGGAGGACGTTCAGCTGCCGGGAGCTCACGAGCGCGAGCGCCATCGCCACCAGCGTCCACGGCAGGATCGTGTGGACCTGCGCCCAGTCGGTCCCCGTGAGCGAACCGGTCGTCCACGCGATGGCGTTCTGGACCACCCCGATGTCGTCGGCGAAGAAGAACATGCCCGTCTGCAACGAGTTGAAGACCGTGCCGACGATGACGCCCGCGAGCACCAGCCTGACCGGACTCGTCCCGCCCTTCCAGGCGATGGCGTAGACGAGCAGGAAGGCGAGCGCCCCGCCGACAGCGGCCACCAGCGGCAGCAGCGTCGACAGTCCGGAAAACACCACGAGCGTCAGCAGGATCGCCAGCCCCGCACCCGAGGAGACCCCGAGGATGAACGGGCTCGCCAGTTCGTTTCGCGTCACCGCCTGGAAGATCGCCCCCGAGACCGCGAGGTTCATCCCGACGAACGCGCCGACGAGCACCCGCGGCAGGCGGATGTTCCAGACGATCAGCGTCTCCCGCGAGAGGTCGGCCGCCGTCGAGAGCCCCAGCGCGCCCGCGAGGTCCTCGCCGAGCAGGAACCCGAGGAGGACCCCCGGGTCCGTCCACACCGCCGGGTCGAAGACCGCCCGCCAGGCCCCCACGAGGCTCATCGAGTACGTGCCGAAGCTGACCTGTGCGAGCCCCGCCAGCACGACGATCAGCGTGCTCGCGAGCGCCAGCGCTAGCAACTGCGCGTCGGCGAGCCACGCGAACCGCCCCAATCGGGCCGAGCGCTCGGTCGGCGTCCCTTCCGAGGCTGGCATCTCAGACCCGCCTCACGAGGTGCGCTCGAACCGCGCGCTGGCACTCCTCGGACAGCCCGTCGAGGCGCGTCGCGGTCACGAGCACGGGGTGATCGACCGGGAATCCCTCGTAGAGATACCCGCGGAGGTCGTGGTGGCGCACCCCCGCCTGCCCGTCGGCACCGGTGGTCCGCCTCAGATGTGCCTGGCGGTCGCGCACGAGCGCCTCACAGTCGGCGCGGAACCCCTCGAGACGGGCGTGGCGTTCCGAGAGCGCCTCGAACCCACACGAGGAGAGCGCCGTCTCGTTGGCCGCGATCAGCCACTCGCGGATCGCCTCGACGGTTTCGTCCGCGCGGTCGAGCGAGTCGGCCTCCGCGTCGAGCGCGCGGTTCATCGCGTCGAGTTCGGCCCGCCGCCGGTCGGATTCGGAGCGAATCGCGCGACGAAGCGGCGGCGAGGCCCCGTCCGTGGTCAACGCCGTCGCGATCCCCTCGCCGAGTTCCGCCGCGAGCAACTCCCCGACCAGGCGCTCCTCACAGACCGGCGCGACCGTCTCCGCGAACGCCTCGCGGACGGGTCGGGTCGTCGACGTGCTCCCCGTGGAGACGAGCGTCCCGCCCGTCCCGGCGGTATCGGGCGCCGGGATCGATTCCAGCCGCGAGCGAAACCGGTCGTAGGCCGCGCGTTTGTCCTCGACCGCGTCCCGTTCGCGAGCGACCCGCCTTCGCGCTCGTCCGACGTGGGTCGTCATCGTCCGGCGACGATCTCCGCGACCCGGGCCCGGTCGAACAGTTCCTCGTCGCCGAACTCCTCGGGGAAGAAATCGTGGGCGGCGCGCTCGGTCGTAAAGAGGTTCTGGATCGGCCCCTGATAGATCGGCCCGCCGCGGAATACGTTCCCCTCTTGGACGGCGGTCAGTTCGCTCGCGACCGGGTGGTCCTCCATGAACGCCACGACCGTGTCGGCGAACTCCGCGGCCGACTTGTCCTCGTGGCCCCGAATGAGCAGGGTGTCGGGGTCGACCTCGAGCATCGTCTCGTAGTCGATCTGTCCGCGGTCGGTCGTCGACAGTCCCTCGATACCGGTGCCCGCGAGCGCGTCCTCGATCCCGAGGTCGTGGAACTGCTTCTTGTTGGTCCCCTCGTCGGCGAGGCGGTACGGCGAGAACGCCTCGGGTTCGTCGCCGTCGCCGAACACCAACAGCGCGTTCGGGCGTTCCTCGGGCAGTCGCTCCTGTACGCCCGAAACGAACTCGTCGTGAAAGCCCGCGAACGCCTCGTAGCGCTCCCCTTCCTGATGGACCTGCGCGACCTTCCCGAAGGCCTCGTAGAGCGTGTAGTACTCGTAGTCGTGCCACTCGTCGGTGCGCCGGAAGATCGTGTTGCCGAGGAAGGGGGCGACGTTCGTTCGGACGTCCTCGACGTCGCTCTCGTCGAGGCCGAAGAACTCGTTGTTCGTGAGCCACTGCGGGTCGATCAGGTGGAGATCCGCGCCGAGTTCGTAGAAGATCTCCCTGTCGATCCCGCTCTCGCCGAGGATGTCCTGTAGCCCTCCCTTGTCGATCGAAACCCCGTCGAGTTCGTCGTAGTAGCCCGTGTGATACCGATCGGTCTCGGCCATCGCGATCAGCGTCTCCTCGACGCCGAGCGCGACGCACATGTCGGCGTACCCCGGGAAGTACGTCACGACCCGCTCGGGCACCGACTCGAACTCGACGTCGCCGGCCGGTGCCATCGAGACGGTGTACGACCCGCCGCCGTCGCCACCGCCGCCGGTGTCGTTTCCGCCGCCCTCCCCCTCCGAGCCACCGCCGACACAGCCGGCGAGCGCGAGCCCCATCGCCGACCCGCCGGCCAGCAGTACGTCCCGCCGCCTCGTCCCTTCCTGCGAACTACCTGCCATACGGTTTAGGCCCGCCTAAAGGTACATAGTCCTTTCCGTTTTCGGCGATCCTAAACCGTCACCAGTCGCCCTCCGGGAAGTACGGCTGGGTCCACAGCGTCACCTGGAGGGTGACGCTCTTGAACCACGCGTGGAACATGTCGTTGATCTCTCCCTCGTCGTGACCCCCGTTCTCGAGGAACTCCCGGATCGTCGCCGTGATCGGGTAGATGAAGGCGATGAGGTACCGAGCGTGGATGTGATCCACGGCGTCGGCGTCGTCCGTTCGATTCTTCCTCTCGCGGGTGTGGCGACGTCCGATCTCGTACTGGTAGTCCAGCCACTCCCGGTCGTAGGGGGGATTGCAGGTGTCCCGTATCCACTGGCCGAAGCGCGCGCGAACCCGATCGAGGTACTCCTCGTCGGGGTTGCCCTCGCCGTCGGTGAAGTAGTAGACGAGGTGGTCGTTCGCGCCCACGAAGTCGTACCAGAGGTCGAGGATCTCCTCGATTTGGGGTTCGAGCACCTCGCCGGCCTCCCTGAGGGCCTCCTCGTCCTCGGCGTCGAACATCACCGTCGCCTGCAGTTTCTCGAGGTCCTCCTCGTCGTAGGGCGCCTCGGGGAGCGATTCGTCGCCGTAGTCGTAGCCGGGTATCTCCTGGGCCATCGCGCCACTACCTACCACGGACGGTGGCGTAAATGGAGGAGTAAGAGCCAAGCGAGTAGGTCCACGATATCGAAGCGATGGCGGGAGAGCTCTGGGACGTGCTGGAGTGTAAGTGGACCCGACGGATCGTCGCTCACCTCGCCGATGGCGAGGCGCGGTTCAACGAGATCGAGCGCTCGACCGAGGTCCCCACGAGCACCCTGTCGGACCGACTGAAACGCCTCGAATCGGCGGGGGTCGTCTCCCGCGAGGTCGAGGACGCCTCCCCGCCGGCGGTGCGCTACGGCCTCACCGAGACGGGCGAGCGCCTCGCCGAACTGCTGTGCGAGATCGATTCCCTCTAGTCCGCCGGGCTCACAGCACCCACTCGAACCCCTCGATCACGGCGCGTTTCCCGCCGCCTTCGACGACCGTCCCGTGGCCCGGGACCACCCGGTCGAACTCCCACGCGAGGACGTCCCGGACCGCCCGGCGGAACGTCGCCTCGTTCCGTATCGTCCACCGGTAGTCGAGCGTCGGACCCACCCGGTCGTAGACCCCCGCGGCCCGCGCCATCAGCCGCGTTTTCACGGGGAAGCTCCCGTCGATGTGATACCCCACGTCGCCGAGGATCACCGTCCGACTGGGCCGATGGAAGAGGGCGATCTCGGTGAGCCACCGGTTGCCCGCGACCGCCACTTGGTCGATGTCGGCGCTCCAGCGCGGGTCGGGCGTATCGCCCAGCAGCGCGTCGAACCGCAGGTCGGGCCGCCGGGCCGGAAGCCCCGGCGCGGCCAGCAGCTCGGCGTCGGGATACGCCTCCCGGTACTGCTCCATGTACAGGTGGCCGTGGAGCTTGCTCGCCGGGGCCACGAACCGGACCTCCCCGAGGTCGTCGAGCGCGCGCCGTAGCGCCGGCGTCAGCTCCGCCGGCGACTGGACGAACAGGCCGCCCGTCGAGAGCCGGATCACGGTCATGATCCGGCCGATCTCGAATCCGAGGAACCGAAGCGGCTCCTCGTGGGTCCATAGCTCACGCCCCCGTTTCGTCACCATGCGCGAGGGGTACGTCGTGCCGCGACGTGAACGTGGAGGTCGACCTCGCAGGGACCGCCCGCCCCTCCGTCCGATCCCCCATCACTCCACGCGCTCGACGAGCCCGACGAGTTCCTCTCTGTAGGCCTCGGGATCGAGGCCGAGGGCGACGCTCACCGTTACGTCGATGCCGTCTCCCCGCCCGTCGCCGGTGACGCTCACCGGGGACTCGCGCACGAAGTCGCCGTCGGGGTACGCGCCACCGGCGACGTAGGCGGTCCGTCGGCCGGTCTTCCAGGCGGTCAGGAAGCCCCGGACGGGTACCTCTCCGCCCTCGACCTCGAACGTCCGGCGGGCGTCCCCCGGTAGTTCCGCCTCGAGCGAGAGGTCCTCGACCGGATACGCTCCGACCACCTCCCGGAGCGCCTGCCCGTCGGCCGCGGTTGGCCGCGGATCGGTCGGTTCGACCTCGGTCACGTCCGTGATTCCCATCGCCTCCATCTCCGCCGTCATCTCCCCGAGGCCCCCGTCCGCGACCCGTCCCGCGTCGGCGAGATACGAGGCGTATCCCTCGAACGTGATTCGTGACGCGAAGAACACCCCGAGGTCTCCCTCGAACTGCCCGAGCGTCTTCTCGGCCACCTCCTCGGAGAGGCGCGCGAACTCGTAGAGCTCCGTCCGGGTGTGCTGATCGAGCCCCGTTCCGGCGAATCGGCGGCGGGAGTGCTCGGCGCGCCTGTCCGTCAGCTCCCAACCGTCGAGCGCGCGCTCCGGGATCGAGGGGTACGGGTATCGACCGTCCTCGACGTTCACGTTCCCGGACTCGGAGGTCGAGCAGCCCGCGACGCCGACGGCGACCGCGGTCGCTCCGGCGGATCTGAGGAAATCTCGTCGGTTCATTGCGGGTGGAAGGCCAATACCGACGAAAAGGGTTGGCGCTGCGACTGCGTCCGCGCGCCGAAACGGAGACCCGCCGCGAGGGCCCGCTTTCGAGCGCTGAGAGCCGGTGATCGGACGACCGACTCAGAGCTCGTATCGCTCGCCGTCGACCGCCAGCGGCTCCTCGAAGGCCTCCTCGGGCGGGTAGAAGTGCGCGAGGTGGACGAGACGGGTCCGCTCGGCGTCCAGTTCCTCGGCCAGCGAGAGCGCCCCCTCGCGGGTCATGTGTTTGGTGCCGAAGGTGCGGGCCACCCCCTCGGGGTCGTGGTGGCGGCCACCGATTGGGTGGGTTTCACACAGCGACGCCGGGACGATCGCGTCGGCGAGCAGGAGGTCCGGGTCGGAAAGCGCCCCCCTGGATCGGTCGGGCAGGTCGTAGCTCGTATCACCCGTGAGCGAGAGTTTCGTGTCCCCCTTCTCGATCGTGAGCCCGTAACAGACCAGCGGCGGGTGGTCGACCGGCACCAGCGTCAGGTCGAACCCGCAGGTCTCGAAGGTCTCGAAGGGGGCGTGGTCGTGGACGGTGATCCGGTCGAGGTACGCGTACTTCTCGCGGATCGTGTCTGCGACGCTCTCGCCCGTTTTGGGGTCGACCTCGTTTGCGGCGTGGACCGGTAAATCCTCGAACAGCCGGTAGGCGTTGCCCAGCCCGTCGAGGTGGTCGAAGTGGATGTGGCTGATGACCATCGCGTCGGGCAGGGGCACGTCCTGCGTGAGGAACTGGTACCGGAAGTCGGGGCTGGCGTCGACCAGCAGCGACTCGCCGGTCTCCTCGTTGGTGACGTGGACCGAGAAGCGACTGCGCTCGACGCCGAGGTCGCGCGCGCGCTCGCAGGTGTCACACGCACAGCCCGGCGTCGGCGTCCCCGTGGTATCGCCGGTCCCCAACAGCGTCACTTCCATCAGTGGTCGTGATCGTGGCCGTCGCTCGGCGAGCCACCGGCGACCAGCGCCTCGTGGTCGCCCTCGATCATGTCGAGGTCCTTCAGGGTGTCGCGCTCCTCGAAGTCCGCGACCGCGTCGAGGAGGTCGCGCTGGGTCAGCGTGCGGCGGTTCTCGGTCAGCGCCTCCAACACCGCCTCGCGGAGCACCATCCGGAGGTCGCTCCCCGTGAGTCCCTCGGTCTCGGCGGCGATCTCCCCGGGGTCGAACCCGGTGATGTCCATCTCGCGGGTGATCACCGAGAAGATGTCCGCGCGCATCGCCTCGTCGGGCTTGGGGAAGTTGACGATCTCGTCGAAGCGCCGCCACGCCGCGGCGTCCAGTTGGTCGGGGTGGTTGGTCGCCCCGATGAGAAGCACGTCGTCCTGGATCAGGCTCACCTCGTCGATCGATTTGAGCAGCGTGTTCACGGCGCGCTTGATCGCGGCGTGTTCGTCCGAGCGGCGGGTTTTCGCGACGAAGTCGAACTCGTCGATGAAGAGGATACAGGGAGACAGGCGTTTCGCGACCTCGAAGACCTTGTCGACGTTTTTGGCCGTCTCCCCGAGGTACTGGCTCGTGATCATCGAGAGTTTGACCTCGACGAACGGGAGGTCGAGATCGTGGGCGAGCGCGCGCGAGGTGGTCGTCTTGCCCGTTCCGGGCGGCCCGACGAACAGGAGTTTGCCGATCTCTCGCAGGCCGATCTCCGCGAGGTAGTCGCGGTGCTCGATGGCCTTGACGATCTTCTCGATCTCGGCCTCCTGCTGGGCGGTCAGCACGAGGTCCTCGAGCGTCATCTCGATCTCCTCGGGCGCGCGGATGTCGACGAGGTCGAGCATCTCCGCCTCCTCCTCGTCGTCGGGATCGAAGTAGGTCGAAAGCAGGTTGTCGATCCAGACGCGGTCGGCCTGGATCGGGCGGGCGTTCTCGCGTGCGCGCTCGTAGTCGACGGGTACGTCGATCTCCCGGCCCTCGTAGAACCCCGAGAGCGTCGGGTTCTCCGCGAGTCGCCCCTCGTCGGTCCGCTTCGCGAACCAGTCGGCGGCCAGGTCGGGATCCGAGAGCGTCAGTTCGCCCGAGAACTCCGCCCGCTGGGTGAAAAGCAGGTCCGAGACCGCCTCCCACGGCTCGTCGACGCCCGTGGCCTCCCGGGCGTTCTCCTCGGTCACCGAGAGCGGCCGCTCGATCGTCCCGCCCTCCCAGAACACCTTCCGGTACTCTGCGGGGAGGTCGTTCTCGTCGAAGCGCCGGTCGGTGCTGTAGGCGTGGGCCGTCAGTAGAAACTCGACCACCGAAAGCGCCGAATTACTCATTCCCAACACAGTTATCACCCTGGATTCTTAACGCCATCGACATCTGTTTCCGGGAGCGACCGCGCGGATATACCGTCGGTGACGATACGAACTACCGTCGAATACGTCGAGCAGGACCTCGAATCGGTCCGGAGATACGCTCCTCCACGGCCGGTACACCGTCGGTGGGGTACCCTTTTGTCGGCGGGCGGTAATTGCTACCTATGACCACTCCAGCGCACGGCCTCCTCGAAACCGTCCAGCGGCGGGAGGCGGTCATCGAGTGTCTCGAGGACGGTCCGCGGGACAAACGCGCGCTCACACGGCGACTCGACGTCTCCAGACAGACGGTCGACCGGGCGGTCCGCGAACTCGAAGCGGCCGGCGTGGTCGAGCGCACCGCCGAGGGGTGCCGGCTGACGCTCGTCGGCGACCTCGCCCACCGGGAGTTCGAGGCGCTGCTCGAACGGTACGACCGCCTCTGTCTCACCCGCGACCTCCTCGTTCACCTCCCCTCCGACGCCGGGATCGATACCGACGTCCTCGCCGGGGCGGAGGTCGTTCACTCGGACCATCCGATACCCCACGAACCCGTCCGCGAACTCGAACGGCTGGTCGAGGACGCCGAGCGCATCGTGGGCTACTCGCCGCTCGCGTTTCCCCAGCACGTCTCGCTGTTCCACCAGCAGGTCACGCGAACCGACACCGAGATCGAACTGTTCCTCGACGCGCCGCTGATCGAACGGCTCCGCACGGAGTACGACGAGGAACTGCGCGATGCGCTCTCGGCCCCGAACTTCACCCTGTATCGCCTCGCCGAGTCGCTCTGTCCGAACATGGGACTGGTCCTCCTCGACGACGCGTTGGTCTATATCGGCGTCTACGACGCGAGCGGCAACGTCCGCGGGGCGATCACCACGGAGGCGGGCGCGGCGGTGGCGTGGGCCCGCGAGCGCCTCGCCGAGTGCCGGTCGGACGGCCACGAGGTCTGCTTGCGATCCCCGTTCGAGCGATGAACTCCTCTCCCGGTTCCGGGAGTTGTGCCGCCGTTTAAGTCCGTGCCGTCCAAAACACGGGTAATGTCATCGGATACCACCCCCGTGATCGCGCGAGCCGTTCGTACCCCCTTCGGCAAGGAGGGCGGCGTCTTCAGCGAGGTCCGGAGCGAGGACCTCTCGATTCCCCTGATCGACCAGATCCTCGCCGACACCGGGCTGAGCAGCGAGGAGATCGACGACCTGATGTGGGGCTGTGCCCAGCAGCGCGGCCAGCAGGACAACAACGTCGCGCGCGTGATCGCGCTGCTCTCGGAACTCGGCGAGGGCGTCCCGGCGACGACGATCAACCGCTGGTGTGCCTCCTCGATGCAGGCGATCATCTCCGCCTCCGATGCGATCCGCGCCGGCCAGCGCGAGGCCGTCATCGCGGGCGGCGTCGAGTCCATGTCGAACGTGCCGATGGACGGTGAGTCCTACGGGCACCTCCACCCGCGACTCGCCGAGGCCTACAACGTCGGCGAACTCGAGATGGGGATGACCGCCGAGAAGGTCGCCGAGGAGTTCGACGTCTCCCGGGAGGAACAGGACGAGTTCGCGCTGCGGAGCCACCGCCGGGCCGCCGACGCGACCGACTCCGGCCGGTTCGACGACGAGATCGTTCCGATCGAGACCCCCGAGGGACCCGTCGACGAGGACGAGGGGATACGGCGCGATACCGACATGGAGACCCTGAGCGGGTTGCCGACGGTGTTCAAGGGCGACGGCACCGTCACGCCGGGCAACGCCTCCCAGATCACCGACGGCGCGGCCGCCACGCTCGTGACCAGCCGCGCGTTCGCGGAGGATCACGGACTGGATGTGCTCGCGGAGGTCGGCTCGAACGAGGTCGCTGGCGTCGATCCCACGGTCATGGGGATCGGCCCCGTCCCGGCGACCGAGGGACTGCTCGAGAGGGTTGGAAGGGGAATCGACGAGTACGACCTGGTCGAGATCAACGAGGCGTTCGCGAGCCAGTGTGAGTATTCTCGTCGGGAACTCGGCATCGATCCCGAGCGCCTGAACGTCAACGGCGGGGCGATCGCGCTGGGCCACCCGTTGGGTGCCAGCGGCGCGCGCCTCCCCGTGACGCTGCTGCACGAACTCGAGAAGCGCGACGGGAAGCGGGGGCTCGCGACGCTCTGTGTCGGGTTCGGACAGGGCGCGGCCATCGAGTTTTCGAGATAGACCGCGAGCGAAGCGAGAGCTTTTTGGTCCAGATTTTCACGCCGAGCGAATCCCGAGGCGAAAAAGGTGGCGGTGCAGCGCGCGGCCATAGAGTTCGAGCGCTGAGGCCGCGGGCGGATCCGGCCCCGAACGAGGCGATCGGAACCGCGTGCTATATAGATCTCCTAGAAAATATCTTTATCTCGCCGCACCATCGCCTACACGAGGATGAGATCCCGGATAACGCGTCCCAAGGCCGAAAATGCGGCGTATAGGAGATATATAGGGATCGAGAACGAACGGGGATCCGCGTAACATGGCGGGATCGACCTCCGGAACGAGGGCGACTACGCACCTCCGGCGGGACCGTGCGCCCTGTAAACGCTGTGGCGACCTGATCGAGACGGACGTCCCGGCGTGTCCCCACTGCGGGAACCGACCCCTCGCGGGCGTCAAGGCCGGAAGCGTCGCCCTGATGTTCGTCGGGACGATCCTCGCGCTGCCGCTGAGCCACGGCGCGCTCGCGTTCCGGGTCGGGTCGCTCGTCGGCGTCGCCCTGTTCTGTGTCGGCGTCGGCGTCTACTGGGTCGTCACGGAGCGCTACAGCCCGACCGAGTACGACGCGAGCGAGCGGTCGATCCGTTCGAGGGCGGGGACGGCCGACACCTGACCCGTCGCCCGCCTCACTCCGAGAGTCGCTCGGGCAGGAGGTCGCCGACGAGGACGTCGCGGCGGCGATAGAGGCGGACGAGTCGGAGGACGCCGACGTATCCGACGACGGTGAGGACGACCGCGAGAACGAGGTTCCCGAGCAGCAGGCGGGCGACGATGTCGGGTCCCGCGTCGAAGGAGACCTCCGAGAACGAGACGCCCGGCACCGGCCCGAGCAGGAGGGTCCCGAGCCAGAAACTCGTCGCGTAGACGCCCCACTTCGCGACGGGGTTGAGGACGACGACGGAGGCGAACAGCGCGAGCTTGCTCACGCGGTCGAAGAGGGCGACGATGAGGACGAACAGGAGCAGTCCCGTCCCGAGCGTCGGCAGCGCCGTGATGAAGACGCCGACGGCGAAGCTGGCGGCGATGTCGTGTGGCGGGTGGTCCTCGGCCGAGACCGCCTCCAGTTCCGACCGGATCGCGTCCCGATACGCCGACAGCCGTTCCCGAAGCATCGACCGTTCGGACGCGAGCGACCGAAATCAACCCTTCGAAGCGACGCGCCACTCGGAATCCCGGCCGGCTCTCGACGGGACGCGCTCGGCGCGTATCGTGGGTGCGATAGGGATTATCGTGGCCAACCGCATATCGTGACTCACGAGGGGTGACGCCGTGTTTCGATCCTCGGGCAGGAACTCTACGGACGTCTACGATGCTCCCCATGAGTCACGAACCGGCCGATAGATACGTGCGCGGGCCCTCGGGTCGGTCGAGACGATGGACGTTACGGAACTCGCGGCGGAGCTACGGACGGGCGATCCGGACCTCCCCCCGGCGGAGGCGGCGTTCGTCGAGGCCGTCGAGACCACGAAGGAGCTGTTCGACGCCGGCGAGATCGACCGGGAGGAGTACCACGACCGGATCGCGACGGCGAGCGATCGCTACCGCGACGCGACGGACGCGGACCCCTGAGCGGGGCCCACCGCTCGCCTCGCCGGTTCGGTCGCTATCGGATAGCACGATTGATGGCGGATCGGCCCCATTACGGGGTGATGGACCCCCTCGGAACCGTCCGTGCGATCCACGTCGCGCCCGAAGCCGGCGCCCCGATGCGACCACGCGAGACCGTCGAGGCGATCGCCGGTCGCGGGCTTCGGGGCGATCGGTACTTCGCCGAGCGCGGGACGTACTCGGCCTCGGCGCGCCGGACCGCACGCGACCTCACGCTCATCGAGGCCGAGACGATCGAGGCGCTGGAACGCGAGGCCGGGATCGACCTCCCCGCGGGCGCCCACCGGCGAAACCTCACGACGCGAGGGGTCGCGCTCGACCCGCTGGTCGGCGAGCGCTTTCGCGTCGGGGCCGTCGTCTGCGAGGGCGTCGAGCCGTGTGCCCCCTGTTCGTACCTCGAACGCCTGCTCGACATCGACGGCCTCCACGACGCGCTCGTCGATCGCGGCGGCCTCCGGGCGCGGATCGTCGACTCCGGGCGGATCGCCGTCGGCGACGGGATCTCGGGTCCCGGAGCGGACTGATCACCCCGACACGGAGACGACGACCGCGCCGACGACCACGACCGCCGCGGCGACCGCGAGGTCCCACGTCACGCGCTCGAGCCCCCGGGGCAGGAACGCCGCCGAGAGCGCCAGCACCACGAGCGGCGAGACCTGCACGATCGGGACGACCACGACGACGGGGGCGACCTCGAGCGCGAGGAAGTACGCGAGCAGGGCGACCGTGCTGGCGACGCCCCCGCCGACGTACCACCGCAGGCTCGGGCCGGCGAGGCGGGTCGGGGTCGGGAGGCCCCCCGTGAAGGCGAGGTAGCCGAAGAAGCCGATCGCGGCCGCGACGGCCGCGATCGCGAGACCGGAAACGACCGGGGCGCCCGCCGCGAGCCCCCACGAGATGAGGACCGGTTCGACCGCGAAGAACAGCGCGGCCAGCACCGGCAACGCGAGCGAGAGGCCGACCTCGCGGATCGGCCGCGGGTCGGCGGGGTCGGTCGCCGTCGTCCACGAGATGTACGAGACGCCGCCGACCACGAGCACGATCCCGACGACGTGTGGGGCCGTGAGCGTCTCGCCGAGGACGGCGACCGCGACGGCGGCCGAGAACAGCGCGGTCGAGGCGACCACCGGGGCGGCGCGGCTCGCGCCGATCGTCTCGACCGCGCGGAACTGACAGAGCCGACCGAACAGCGACCCGGCGAGGCCCGCGGCGACGAACGCGAGGACCACAGTGGGTCCCCCGATCGAGGCGGGCTCGGAGAACACGAGCGCGGCCGGAACGACGAGGGCGACGTTACAGACGATCGCGACGGCGACGGCGTCGGTCGTCGAGCCCTCCACCGTGGCGAGGCGGACGAAGACGTACTGGCCGGCCCACGCGACGGCGGCGAGGGCGGCGAGCCCGACCCCCAGGATCGGCTCGGCCATTCAGATCGGCGTCCCTCGGCGGCGTCCCGAGCCGCCCCGGACGGCGACCGTGCGGTGCGCGCTCGTCGCGGTCGTGACCATGCGTGTCCCGTTCTCACGGTTCGGCCTCAGCCCTTTCGGTTCGTCTCGCCGGTGAGTCGCCGCCGCGAGGGGGTCCGACGGGTGGCCTCCGTGGGGGTCGGAGCGGTCGTACCCGCGACGTTCCTGTAGAGGGTTTCGAGGAGGTCGATGGTGTGGTGGATCGAGTAGCGCTCGACGGCGGCCCGCGTCTCCCGCTCGGCGTCGAGACACGTCTCGATGGCTTCGACCATCGAGTCGAGGTCGCCGTACTCGAAGCGGACGCCGTTGTCGGGGCCGATCGTGCGGTCGAACGGCGGCGCGTCGACGGCGGCGACCGGGGTCCCGCAGGCGTTGGCCTCGAGCGTCGACAGCCCCAGCGTGTCGGCGGTCGAGGCGGTGACGAAGGCGTCGATCGACGTGTAGAACGCGGGTAGGTCCTCCCGCGGGAGGAAGCCCCGGATCTCGACGTTCGCCGGGGCGCGCTCCTCGAGGCGCTCGCGGAACGGCCCCTCGCCCACGACGACGAAGTCGTACTCGGGGAGGCGTTCGGCGGCCCGGAGGACCTCGCGGACGTTCTTCTCCATGCTGAGCCGGCCGCTGTAGCCGATCACCGTCCGGTCGGGGTACCACCGCTCGTCCGTGGGCGCGAAGAAGTCCATGTCGATGCCGACCGGGAGTTCGACGTGCTCGACGTCGCGGTCGATCCGGGAGGTCGAGGCGGTCACGGCGTCGAAGCTCCGCAGGAAGGCGTTCTCGAGCGGGACGTAGGCCCGCCCCAGCGCCCGCGCCAGCCGGTCGGATCGAACGCTCTGGTGGAAGTACTCCTCGAGGGGCGTGTGGTGGGTGTAGATCGCGGGGAGGTCGTGTCTGTGCGCGTAGTACCGCCCCAGCAGGCCGACCGGGGCCGGGCCGTGACAGTGGACGAGATCGAGTTCGGGAAGCGTCGAGGGCCGCCTGAACAGCGGGATGCGGTACCCGCTGTAGAAGGGGTTCGGAAGCGACCGGACCGGGAGCTCGCGCTCGTCGGGGTCGTACTCGCCGTCGGGGTAGACGACGTGCACCTCGTGGCCGGCGTCCTCCAGGCGCTCGCGCCAGAGCTGGATGGTGTAGGTCACGCCGTCGATCTCCGGGAAGTAGCTGTCGGTGAAGAAGCCGATCCGCACTCAGACCACCTCCTCGTAGAGGGTGTGGAGCTCACCGGCCGTGTTCGAGAGGGCGAAGCGCTCGCTGGTCCGGGCCGCGTTGGCCCCGAGGCGCTCTCGCCGTTCGGGGTCCTTCAACGACTCGAGTTCGTCCACGAACGATCCCGACGACTTCAGGCAGTCGTGGCCGTCGGTCAGCCACGAGAACGTCTCGATGTCCCGGACGACCGCGGGGTGGCCGGTGGTCATCGCCTCCAGCAGCGCGATCCCCTCGTTCTCCTCGCGCGTCGGGAAGAAGAAGACATCGCCCGCCGCGTACGCGCCGCGGATGTCGTCGACGAACCCCGTGAACGTGCAGTTCTCCGGCGAGTTCTCGATCAGTTTCGTCGTCGAGCGCCCCTTCAGCGAGAGGTCGAGAGGGCCGAACCACGCGAAGTCCAGTTCGGGCATCCGGCGGGCCGTCTCGATGAAGCTCTCGAGTCCCTTTCGCTTCAGGACGTGCCCGACCGCGAAGACCGTCGGCGCCGACAGGTCGTAGCGCTCGCGGTACTCCGATTCGAGGGCCTCGAATCCCTCGAGTTTCTCCCGGTCGACGCCGTTCGAGATCACGGTCGTCGGCGTGTCGGTGTACCGGCGTATCAGCCGGCGGTTGTACTCCGAGGGACAGACCAGCGCGTCCGCGAGCCCGTAGGCCCACCGGAGGTACGGTTCGAGCGGCCGCGCGAGCGCGTTCGTAAAGCGAAAGCTGTCGCCGAAGTCCTCCGCGGTCACGTGCGTGTGGGCGATCACTGGCACGCCGCGGGCACGCGCCCGCCTCGCGTACCAGACCGACCGCGGGCCCATGAGGTTGAGGTGCAGCACGTCCGAGCCGAGCGACGGGGTCGTCGTCGCGTCGATACCCACCTGACGCAGCATCTTCCGCTGGTGTCTGACGGACTCGCGGATCCCGCCGGTGACGACGTCCTCGAACTCGAAGTAGTGACTGACGTTCATCCCGGCTCCCACTAGCTGATTCGAAAGCGATACCATCAATCTTTCAGTATCGGCTCGCCGATGGCCGCTCTCGACCGGTCTGCCGCCGTCGAACCCGGACTCGGTGATGTTGGAATCACAACATACCCGGCCGATCGACGGCGTGCGATCACCCGAGTTCGAGCCAGGGGACCTCGACGAGCGCCGGGATGGGCGTCTCGATGTGGTGTTCCCAGACGCCCTCCTCGCCGAACGCCTCCCCGTGGTCGGCGGTGACGACCACCGACCCGTCGAGGTCCTCTACGAGATCGGCGACCGATTCGAGGGCGATCCGGAGGTTCTCCTCGTAGAGTTCCATCGCCGCCTCGCGGGTGCCGTTTCGCACTAGCTCTGTGGGATCGAGTTCCAGCCACAGCCCCGCCTTCTGGGCGAACGTGCTCCCGTCGAGGGCGCTCTCGACCTTCGGGCGGATCGTGTCGCCGATCCCCGAGAGCGTGCCGCCGTCGGCGCTCGCCTCCCGTCCCTGTTGGTCGATCCCCTTGCGGATCTGCTTGAGCTTCTGGCCCTTGCCGCGCCCGAGATACGGCGCGTGGGGCTGCATGTAGTGCAGGACCGTCCGCTCGGCGCGCTCGACGGCCCCGGGGTGCTCGCGGAACGCGGCCTCGAGGCTCCCCGGGGGGACGGTCCCCAGTTCCTCGTCCCAGCCGTGTTTCCAGACGTCGAACACCTCGCTGACGTGGTCGGCGGCGGCCCACTCGTAGTCGCAACTGGCCCCCCACTTGAGTTCGTTCAGCGGGATGCCGAGGCTGTTGATGAAGGGGTTGCCCGAGAAGTACGCGATGTCGTGGTGGTCGGTGAAGGTCCGGTAGGCCCACTCGGGCGTCGAGGAGCCGACGCTGCGGCGTTTCTCGAGGGTCCCGTCGAGGTACTCGCCGTAGACCTCGCTGAAGACGTCGTAGCGACACGCGTCCAGCACCACGCAGTAGTCCCAGTCGGATTCGAGAAAGCGCTGGTCCTCCATTAGTTCCCGTAGTTTCCCGTCAGGAGAATGTATTCCTGTTGGTTTCGACCCGTTCGTGCCGGATCGGATCCGACGTACTACTCCAGATAGCCCAGTTCCCGCAGGCGGTCTTTCGTCTCCGCGTCCGCCTCGTCGAGAGCGTCGCTCGCGCTCGCCTCCGCGGGCGTGGTCCACGCGCCGCCGACCTCGCCCTCGAACCGCGAGAGCGCCCGTTCGGCGGCAGCGACCCGCTCGTCGTCCGCGGGCGCGAGCGGCGAGCGCTCCTCGGGATCCGTATCGAGGCGGTAGCCCTCGTCGGGGATCCGGTCGGCCCGAACGTACTTCGCGTCCTCCCCGCGGGCGGCGCGCATTCGGGCGTAGGCGCGATGATCCTCGGGCAGCGTGATCCCGGCCTCGCTCGCCTTCTCCTCCAAGTGGTGGAGTTCGATCACCGGCTGGGCGTACTCGACGAACGCGTAGTCCTCGCTTTCACCCTCCCCGCCGAGAACCGCGCGCTGGCCGACGTCGGGGTCGGTAACGCGATCGAACGACCGGTACTCGCTCGACAGAAGCGACCGGGTGGGATCGAACCCGACCGCGCCCGGAACGCCCCCGGCGTCGGCCGAGAGCGCGTCCAGCGTCGTGTGATACAGGTCGAGCAGTTCGACGAGTCTCTCGCGCCGTCCCGGTTCGATCTCGGGGTGTTTGACGATCAGCGGGACGTTGATCAGCTCCTCGTAGAGTGCGAACTCGTGGCCGTAGAGGTCGTGTTCGCCGTGGAGTTCGCCGTGATCCGAACAGACGATCACCGTGGTGTCCTCCCACCGGCCGGTCTCGCGCAGCCACCCGAACAGCCGCCCGAGTTCGGCGTCCATGTGGGCAATCTCGGCGTCGTACAGCCCGCCGATCGCCTCCCACTCCTCGGCGTCGACGTCGCGCGCCCCGGAGTTGTACTCCTTCGAGTTCTGGCACACGGTCGAGGGATCGACGCCGGGGGCGAACTCCTCGCGGTACTCCTCGGGCGGGTAGTACGGCAGGTGGGCGTCCATCAGGTTGACGAACGCGAACCACCCCGCCTCGCTCTCGCTGCCCTCGATGAAGGACCTCGTCCGGTCGATTACTGCCGGCGTCTTCGAGTCCGCGCCCTCGCCGCTGGCGAGTTTCTCGTGGGCCTGGGCACCGAGGCGGACGATTCGAGTCGCGATCTCGTTGAGCCGGTCGTTGTCGTTGACGAGCCGCCACGCCCGCGCGAGCGGCCCCGAGAGCAGGTCCTGGGGCAGGACCTCGAAAAACGAGTCCTGATCGTCGAACCCGCGGGTGAGTTCGGTGTAGGGCGTGATCCACGCGTTCGAGGAGTAACACGCGGTGTCGTAGCCCGCCGTCGAGAGGACCGACGCCAGCGTGGTCGCCTCCTCGAGATACGGGCTGCCCTGATCCGCGCCGTGCTGGCTCGGGTAGAGGCCGGTGAACATCGAGGCGTGGACCGGAAGCGTCCACGGCGCGGGCGCGACGGCCGACTCGAAGACGGCCGACTCCTCGGCGACGGCGGCCAGTTCCGGCGTGGTCGGCCGGTCGTAGCCGTAGGGCGTGAGGCGGTCTTTCCGAACCGTATCGAGGACGACGAAGAGGACGTTGGTTGGCGTGTGCCGGCCCATCTCGCCGTGGGTCGGTGCCCCACGCCGATAAATGGGTCGACACGCGCTCGCCCCCTCGACGCGGATCAGACGTTTCAAGGTGAGTTCCACCCTCCATCGGGTATGAACGGTCGAAACTGGCGGGCGCTGATCGTCGGCTTCGCGGGGGCGATCGCCCTCTTCGTCGGCCTGTTCTTCCTCGTCGGCGCGGACGACGTCCTCGACTCGCTTTCGAGCGCCGAGCCGTCACTGGTCGCCGCAACGCTCGCCGTCGCCCTCCTCTGGCTCGGCGCGTGGGCGCTCGTGCTCCGGACGGTGCTCGAGACCCTCGACGTCGCCATCCCGGTCGTGCGGGTGTTCTTCGTCTACGCCAGCGCCGTCTTCGCGAACAACGTCACCCCGTTCGGGCAGGCCGGCGGCGAACCGGTCGCGGCGCTGCTCATCTCGAAGGTCTCGAAGGCCCGCTACGAGACCGGCCTCGTCGGCATCGCGACCGTGGACGTGCTCAACGTCGTCTCCTCGCTCTCGCTGATCCTGGTCGGCGTCGGCTACTACGCGACGACCGCCATCGTCGGCGAACGCCTCCAGACGGCGGTCGCGTCGGCGCTCGGGGTCGTCGTCGCCGTCGGGGCCCTCCTGTTTCTCGCCTGGCGCTATCAGGGCGAGATCGTCGACCGGGTCTCCGAGGGCGTCGCCGACAGGGTCGCCCGACTCCCGGTCGGCCCCTCGGACCCCGACGCCGTCGCCGAGGACCTCTCGGGGCGCATGGAGCGGTTCTTCGAGCACATCGAGCGGATGGCCGCCCAGCGCCGACGCCTCGCCGTCGCGTTCGGCCTCTCGCTGCTCGGGTGGCTCCTGCAGGCCGCCGCGCTGCTGGCCGCGTTCGCGGCAATCGGCCACGTCGTCCCGGTGTACGTCCTGATCTTCGTGATCCCGCTCGGAAACCTCGCCGGGGCGGCCCCGCTGCCGGGCGGACTCGGCGGGATCGAGGCGGCGTTCGTCGCGCTGCTGGTTCCGACGACGGGGCTCCCGGCCGCCACCGTCACCGCGGCCGTCCTGATCTACCGGGGGACGATCTACTGGCTGCCGGTGCTGATCGGTGGGGGGTCGATGGCTGCGTTCAGCGCTCGCACGCTGGCGTGACGCCTCACTCGCCGCTCCACACGAGCAGCCCGACCGAGAGGCCCCACAACGCGAGCGTCCCCGCCGGCCCGTGAACGGGCAGGTCCCCGCTCGCGCGGATCCCCAGCGGGAACAGCCACGCCACGCCCATCGCCGACCCCGAGTCGATCACCAGGTGCGAGCCCACCGCCAGCGCGCTCGCGGGTCCGATCCGCCTCGGGGAGCGCCACGGGGAGGTCACGGCGACGACCGCGACGACGAACAACAGGGTGTGCGTGATCCCTCGGTGGACGAACGGCATGCCCCACGCCGCCGGGAAAAGGAAGTCGGCGTCGGGGACGATCCCGAGGACGAACCCGACCGCCGGATCGACGTCGGTGAACGCCCGGACGAGCGCGTAGCCGACGGCGCCGTGGGTGAGGAACGCGACGGCCAGAAACGCCACGCGTCCGGCGTCCATGTCTCCCCGTCGACGCCGAGGCACATCAGCGTTCGGTGGCCCGTCCCCCGACCGGACCCGTCGCCCCTAGCTGAGACGCCGGATACCGGGCGAACTGACAAGGTTTAACCCCGCTTGCGCGATAGTGTCCCGACGATGTACGTGTTGCAACTCGACCGGACGCCGCCGGAGGTCGAGGCGCTGCTCACCTCCGAGTTCGCACTTGCCGTGCTGTTGGCCATCGCCGTCCTCGAGGGGGCGATGATGCTCCGGTTCATGCCGAGCGAACTCGTCGTCCCGACGGCGCTCCTGTTGATCGGGTCGTCGCCGTCCGACGTGGTCGTGATCGTCGCCGTCACGGTCGTCGGAACGACGATCGGCCAGTTCGTCCTCTTCTCGCTCGTCCGGCGCGGCGGTCGGAACTACATCCTGCAAAAGCGCTGGTTCCCCATCAGCGAGTCCCGTCTCGACCGGATCGACGGCTGGTTCGACCGCTGGGGCCCGGTCGCCGTCCCGGTGAGCAACACGATGCTGTTCGTCCGCGGCCTGCTCACGGTTCCGGCCGGCCTCTCGGACATGGACGGCCGGGCGTTCGTCGTCCTCTCGGCGCTCGGATCGCTCTCCTTTCAGTCGATCCTCGCGGCGCTGTACCTGCTGGTCGATTACCAGTTCGTCCTCGATGACTACCTGCTCGTCTGAGGGATTCCTCGATGCGGGAGACGGTCGCGCGAAACCGAAAATGGCTCCATTGAACTATTATTTATGTGACGTTTCTACAAGTGAGATGGCCGATAGGTAGTTCATGCGAATCTAACGCGACTAGTTCAACCCCATGCCCAATAATCGTGTAGGCTACTCTATCGGGTAACCAAGACGATCCCAATGATTGCGAACGCTATCCCAGCAAATCTCGTTATCGTGACTTCGTCTCCGAGGACGACCATACCGATGAGAGCCGCGACGACGAAGTACATCGCACCGAGAGTGGAGACGACGGTCGTCGACCCTCCCGAAAGGCCGATGTACATCGAAATCAGGCCGATTCCGGTGAACAATCCGGCCGTGCCAGCGAGCAGTCCTCCTCTCGCAGTAACGGCAAGCGATGCGTCTGAAACGAGGATGTATCCGAGTGCGAGGGGCCCCGCGACGAGATAGGAGATCGCGGCGGCCGTCCTCGGGTCGATAGACTCCGACGCAGCGTTGCCCAAGACGACCCAGATTCCCCAGGTTACCATCGTAATCAAACCAAAGAACACAGCCGAATCTATCTCAGGGAAACCCATTATAGTGATTCGACGTACTGGTTGAATAGCGACGCCCAGAGACGCTCGAAGCGACTGGTGTCGAACGGCGGGGTGACCCCGACGGGGAGGTGGGATTTTGGCTCAGTGTCGCTGCCTCGGTCATCGGTATGGCGTCTCTGTACCATACATACTGCAGACCGACCGTGCCCGCATCGGTCTCTCCCTTAATCGAATAATCCCTTTATATCGGGTCTAGAAGATTTCATGCACTCCTGACCGCTTTCGCAGGTTGCTCGGTGATGCGGTGAGGACGACGAGGGCGAGCAAAAAGGATGAGTATCGCCCAGAGAACTCCACGAGAGATTTTCGATGCGCGTTCATCCTCGTTCTGAGTAGTGGACCACCAACTCCGCCGGACGCTCTCTTATGTCCCCCAGCAGCCTCCGTTTCACTGACCCATGGAACAGCGCCCGACTGCTGAACGCAGACTCCGTATGTAGCGTGTCGCTGACTCCGATTCGGAGCGCACCGTCAATGCGTTATATCCTCCGTATGCAACAAACCGGTTCTGATGGTTGCCAACGGCTTCACCAGATATACATGTTCATATATTAGAGACACCTCCCCTATAGAACAGTGACCGATATCAAAGCAGTTGTCCGAGTCGAGCACCCTGACATAGTGCTCACAAAGACGGTCACTCACGACCAGAGTTCGAAAGTCGAGTCGGTGTTAGAGGCAGGAACCGACCCTATATCGGGGAAATTCTTCTATCGCATACAGTCATCTGATTTCCGCCGGTTCGAAGATGGATTGCGGAACGATCACACCATTGGCGAGTTTGAACGAGTTATTGAAACCAGAGACGAGAAGGCGATCTATAGCTTCGAGTATACGGACGAAGCGAAGATCATCTCACCGATTATTTCGACCGCGAACGGTGTCATACTCGATATGAAGAACGACAGAAACGGTTGGATTCTAACGGTATGGATGCCCGACCGGACGAATCTGGCCCCTCTATGGGACTATGCGGAACGGAACGACATTGATATCGAGTTACTGCGCGTGAACGAATACGCTAGTTTAGGGAATACGGACGCAGGATTGACCGATAGCCAACGAGAGGCACTCCTCGTCGCACTCGACACGGGGTATTTCGAAGACCCACGGAACGCAACTCTCAGCGAAGTCGCCGCTAATCTGGATATCTCTCAACCTGCAGCCAGTGGTCTCCTTCGGCGTGGGACCAAACGACTCATCGTTTCTTCGCTGATGGATGACGGTGAAAAGCCAGAGTGATCAACGGCTACTCGGTGCAGCGGCGACGACATCACCCTGAGGGCACGATGTGTCTTCGTCAGCGTCCTGGGGTGAGTGTCGTGACCGAAACGCGCTCTGTGTTCAGCAGACCAACATTGACAGCTAGTAGTGAAGTTGATCGCTGCTCCGTTATCCACTTGCCCTGTATCTACCGATCCCCACTCCGTCCTCGTAGCGGCCAGGATTCCGACGGAGCTAAACGAACCCTCTTTTGAACGGCGCTCCGGGCTACCGTTTCCGGTAGACGGGGAGCCGTGCCCTGATTCCCCTGTCGTAGAGCTGCCAGCCGAGTTCGATTCCGATCCATGCGATCGTGGTCAGGGCACCGACAGCCACGGCAGCGAAGTGTGCCGTACCCATCCACACCGGACTGATGAAGAGGATGGCGTTGTGAACTCGGTGGGGGATGTACGACTCGATGACCAGGCCGACCTCGTGGAAGGCCCTGACGACGATGCCGATCGGGTCGAACCCGCTCTCGCTCTCGGCGCTCTGGCTCCCGCCGTCGCTCGGCGTCCGTGACTCGTAGCCCAGTTGCTGGGCGCTCTCGCCGCCCTCGCTCTCGTCGCCGGTTTCGAGGCGCTCGGCGTCGTAGGGCATCGTCGACGGGACCTCCCAGACGGCCTCCCAGCCGCCCTCGCCGTCGGGACTCAGCTCCATGACGCGGTTGCCGTGGCTGTCGACGACGAGCGTGTTCCCGTTGGGCAGGCGGTCGGCGTCGCGCGGCCACTGCATCCACTGATCGGACCACTCCCACGTCTGGGTCCACTCGTCGCCCTCGCGCTGGTACTCCTCTACGTTGCCGTTCTCCGAATCGGCGACGACGATCGCCGGGCCACCCTGGTCGGTGGGGATGTAGTCGGGGTTGTGCTGGTGGTAGAGGATGCTGTGGTCGTTCTGGGCGCCGAGGGTCCACTCCTCTTTGAGGCCCTCCTCGGGGTCGATGAAGACGACCTGGTCCTGGTTGCGCATGCTGACCATGATCGTGCCGTCGAGTTCGCTGCCCGGATCCTCGACGTACTCGACGTCGTTGATGTGCGCCCAGTCGCCCGGGTAGGGCCCGGCCTCCTCGATCGGGAAGTCGGCCTGGGCGTCCCAGGTCCACTCTTTCATCCCGGTTTCGGTGTTCAGGATGAACACCTCGTCGGCGTGGATGTCCGCCACGACGAACCGGTTCTCGTCGAGGCGGTCGACGTCGTGCCACTCGGCCGCGATCTCCTGGGGCTCGTAGCGTTCGACGAGCACCTCGGTCTCGCCGGTCTCGAGGTTCGTGCGCTCGATGACGTTCTTCGCACACGGCGGCGAGCCACAGGTCGGCCCCTCGGTGTGGATGGTGTCGGTCGCCGCGTACTCGACGGTCAGCGGCTCTCCCTCGACCGGGTCGACGTCGAAGTACTTGGTGCGTTCGTTCTCGTAGTACAGGATGCTTCCGTCGGGGGCGTAGGCGGTGATCGTTCCGGACCGCCCCGACTCGGTGATGACGGTGTGGCCGTCGCCCTCGGGTGCGGTCGGGACGTCCTCCTCGGTCGCCGTCGAGAGGGTGTCGGCGGTCGCGCCGCTGACGAGGACGGCGATCGAGAGGACGATCAGCACCGCGAAGAGGATCCGCAGTCGGTTGCGCGAAACGGCCGATCGCACCCGCTCGACCCCAGTGGCTGATCGCTCGCTCACGGTCCTTCGGGCGATGCGTTCGGCTCCCCCACTCCTCGGATTACCATATCATGCCTTCAGTAAGGGAACCAATATGGCTTTCCTTTTTCACCCCGGAGGAACCCATCGAACGTTCTTTGCGTCTCGGCCGTCTCCGTCCGGCGAATGGTCTCCTTAGAGGTCGCCGCTCGACTCGTCGCCGGGGCCGGTCTCATCGCTGCGAACGCGTTTTTCGTCGCCGTCGAGTTCGGTCTGACCCGCGCCCGGCAGTTCGACGAGGAGGAGTTCGTCGGTGACAACCCCGCCTTGGAACGCGCCTGGGCGATGACCGATAACCTTGAGATTTACCTGACGACCTGTCAGGTCGGGATCACGGCCTCGAGCATCGCGGTCGGGATCGTCGCCGAGCCCGCGCTGGCCGCGCTCTTCGAACCGCTGTTCGAGGGGACCCTGTTGGCGTCAGTCGGGTCGGCCGCGATCCTCTCGTTTCTGATCATCAACCTCGTCCACCTGACCCACGGCGAACAGACCCCGACGTATCTGGGCGTCGAGCGCTCGCGGTGGGTCTGTCGGTACGGGGCGACCCCCCTGTACTGGTTTCACTGGCTGATCTCCCCGCTGATCACGCTCGGCGACTGGGTCGCGAAGGCGACGCTCAAACTGTTCGGCATCGAGATGACCGGCGCGTGGCTCGAAACCGAACAGGACCGCATCGAGAGCCGGGCCGACCTGAGACACCGGATGGAGTCGCTGCTCGCGCGGGGCGACCTCGACGAGGAACGCTACGAGGAGGTGCTGGGCGCGCTCGCGGTCGGGCGGATGACCGTCGGGGACGTCATGGTCGACCGCGAGGACGTGGTCTTCCTCTCGACGGAACTGTCCCTCTCGGAGAACCTCGAACGACTCTCCGGGTCGCTGCACAACCGCTATCCGCTGATCGGCGAGGACCCCGAGGACTTCCGCGGGATCGTCTACGTCTCGGCGGCCCTCGATCGGATCGACGCCCTCCAGTCCGGAGAGACGAGCCTCGAGGGGATCGCCGCCCCGCCCATGACCGTCCCCGAGGGGACGAGCGTCAGCGACGTCATCGACCGGTTCCAGGCCGAGAGCCAGGAACTCGCGCTCGTTCGCTCCGCGGAGGGCGACCTCGTCGGGCTGGTGACCGCCACGGACGCGATGGAGGCCGTCGTCGGGGAACTCGAGGACCCGCTCGACGAGGTAGACGAAACCACCGCCGCCTCGGCGGCGTGAACCGTCCGGTTCAGAGAACGAGGACGGGCTTCTCGGAGAGACGGATCACGCGGTCGGTGACGCTTCCCAACAGCGCCTCCCGGAGCCGGCCGCGATCGCGCTTTCGCACGACGATCAGGTCGACGTCGCGGGCGTCGGCGTACGCGACGATCTTCTCGTGTGGGACGCCCTGAACGACCTCCGTTTCGACCGGGATCGAGCGCTCGCGTGCGTGCTCGGCGAACCGCTCGACGGCGTCGGTCGCCTCCCGCTCGAGGGTGTCGACGACCTCGCCGCCGAGGTTCGTCACGCTGTCGCGGCCCGTGTCGGCCACCGAGAGGACCGCCACCGTCGCCCCGGTCCGTTTCGCGAGGTCGTAGACGGGCCCGTAGCGTTCGTCCGGCGATGCGTCCTCGGCGACGGGAAGCAGGATGCGCTCGTACATCGTCCGCCAGTAGCGTCCGGCTACCTATATGTCCGGTCCCGCCGCGCCCGGTGAACGCCGAGTACGGTCGTCCGCCCGTCGGTTACGACGGGGGGCCGTCGGATCGCTCACGCCACCCTACCCTCGCTATGGAGGCCATTACAATCGGGCTACGGCTCGGACGACCCCCACGCTGGATTCCAGTGCCGGAGCTATCGATGTACGACACCCCAGACCGCCCACCGGCGGCCGACGCCCGAGAATCGCATCCGACGAACTCGACCTCGACGCCCCTCTCGCGTCGGAACGCCCTCCGGTCCGTCGGCGTCGCTGCCGGGCTCCTCGCGGCCGTCGGGACGACACGGCCGGCCACGGCCGAGGACGATTCGGCAGACGCCTGTGACGACCCCGACGAGCCCACCGACCCCGACGAACTGTACGTCCACCTCCTCGCCAGACAGCGCGAGCTACGCGCCTCGAACGGCGCGAACCTCGACGAGGACGGCGTCCGAACCGTCCTCGAGGAGCGCGCCGCCGACTTCGAGGGGCGCCTGCTCTTCTTCGCCGCGAGCGATTTCGGCCAGCCGCGCGTGTTCCTCCCGGCGGACCTCTCGGATCCGGACGCCGTCCTCCAGTCGGTGCTCGACCGGATCCACGCGGAGAAGTGGAGCCCGGAGCACGACGGCCTCCGGGACGTCCGCCGGCAGGTGTTCGAGGAGGTCGCGGGGATCCACCAGGGGCTTCCCGCGCTCTATCACGGTTCCGGGGAGGCGGAGTACGACCTCGCGGGCCCGTGGGACGGGGTCTACAACTTCGTGACGATCCGACAGGTCGTCGGCCTCGTCGACTGGGTGACCAACGCCGACGAGGAGTGGGTCGAGGGCCGACGGCTCACCTACGACTCCCCGGAGTCGGCCGACTCGATCGACCCCGATCGGTTCGGCCCGTCGACTCATCCGGGGCTGCGGTGACCCCCGGTCGCGCTCCGCGCCGTGATCCCGACCCCGCCGAAGGCGCGTCGGCGACACGGGATCTGGACGGCGCTCGCTCTACACGCCCAGTTCGTCCGCCAGCTCGTAGAACGTCCCGATCGTGAGGTCGGGTTCGCCGCCGAACGGCTCCCAGGGGGTGCCCTTCCGGTCGACCCACACCCCCTGCATCCCCGCGTGGCGGGCGCCCAGCACGTCGAACCAGCCCGCGGTGACGTGCGCGATTTCGTCGATCGGCGTCCCCGTCCGGGCGGCGGCGTGCCGATACAGGTCGGCGGCCGGTTTGAACGTCCGGATCTCGTCGGCGCTGATCGTATCCTCCAGTATGTCTCCGATATCCGCGTGTTCGACCATCGACTCGAGCATCTCGGGGTCGCCGTTCGAGACGACGTAACAGTGGTAGCCCCCCTCGCGGAGGCGTTCGATGCCGTCGCGGACGTCGTCGAAGACATCGAGTTCGTGATAGACCGCGAGGATCTCGTCGCGTTCCGACTCGGAGACGTCCGCGTCGTGGACGTCGAGGGCGTACTGGAGCGCGTCGCGGTTCATCTCGTAGAACGGCTGGTAGGCGTCGATCTGGTTCGCGACGAACGTGTACTCGAGCGAGCGCGCCCGCCAGAGCTTCGAGACCGGTTCGGGGTCCGCGACGCGCTCGGCGAGCGCAGTCTCGGCCGCATCCACGTCGACGAGCGTGCTGTACGAGTCGAACGTGACCGTCGTGACCGTGCTTGCGTCGAACGTCATGGACGGGCGGTTGGCCGCCGGCGACGATAACTCCCCGGGCCGTCCGAGGGCGGCTCCCGAGTCCGGACCGTCCACCGTCACCACACCGTTTTGTCCCTCGCCGTCGTCGGTCCGCCCGAACCATGTCCACGGACGAGTTCGACCTGACCGTCCCCGAGTTGACCGCCGACGACCTCCTCGTCCTCGAGGATCCCCGGTTCGGCCCCGAGAGCGTCGCCGTCGTGACCGGGGCCGCCTCGGGGATCGGACGGGCCACCGCCGTCGCGCTGGCCGCCAACGGTCTCACGGTCGTCGGCGGCGACGTCGACGAGAAGGGGTTGGACGAGACCGCCGCCCTCGCGGCGGACGTGGGGGCCGACGGCGAGGTCGTCCCCGTCCCGACCGACCTCACCGACGACGCCGACGTCGAGTCGATGGTCGAGGCGGCCGCCGCCGAGGGCGAGTTGCGCTACGTCGCCAACATCGCGGGGATACAACACATCGCCTCGATCCCCGACTTCCCCGTCGAGACGTACGACCTCCTCCTGGACGTCATGCTGCGCGCGCCGTTTCTCGTCGCGAAACACGCGATGGCGCACATCCGCGAGACGAGCGACAGCGCCGAGCAAAGCTCGGCTGGCGGCCGGAAGTCATCGACTTCCGGCGATGGCGTCGGCGCGATCGCCAATATGTCCTCGGTCCACGGCCACTACGCCACCACGGACAAGGTCGCCTACATCACCGCGAAACACGGTCTCAACGGGCTCACACGGTCGATCGCCGCCGAGGGCGAGGGCTCCCTGAGGGGCTTTTCGGTCAGCGTCGGCTACGTGCTGACGCCGCTGATGGTCGATCAGATCGAGGACACCGCCCGCGAGCGCGGGATCACCGAACGGGAGGTCGTCGAGGACGTGATGCTCGGGCAGGCTCGAACGAAGGAGATGATGACGCCCGCCGAGGTGGCGAACCTCTTCGTGTTCGGCTTCTCCTCGCACGCCAGTCACCTCAACGGCGGGGACCTGCTGTTCGACGGCGGGTTCACCACGACCTACGAGTGATACCGTCGGCTGTACGTACCCACCGCCGGGAACGGCCGGATCGTCGGACTCTCCCGTAACGGGTCACGGCCGACGGTACGAGGCGACCCCGTCTACGGGCGCCCGACGGTGCCGGGCCGACGGCGTCTCTCGGCTGCCTCGGACGGCTCCTCGGGGGTCAGGTCGCTCAGCGCCGTCCGGTGGGAGAGCGTCTCGATCCCGTCCATGACCGTGTAGGTGCGCTCGCCGTCCGAACACGGGAACACCGCCCGCACGGGGTCCTCGTCGGCCCCCTCGTCGACGGCGTACAGCACCAGACAGATCAGCGGGAAGCTGATCACCTCCTCGGGCTGGTCGTCGACGATCGACTCGCGCCGGCGGCGGGCGAACCCGGGCGCGAGCGTGCAGCCACGTCCCTCGGCCCACGACTCGATGGCCGTGTAGCGTTCGTGGGCCGCCGTCCGCACCTCGGGGTCGGCCCGCATCTCCCGGCCCCACACCTCGACGTCGACGGCCTCCAGTAGCTCGGTGTCGAGAAAGTCCTCGACCTGGTCGATTATCGTTCGCTGACGCTCGCTCACCCCGTGGGGTGCCAACGAGCGCAGGACCACCTCCGCTCGATACGTCTCAGGCTCGGTTCGGGCGTTCATTGGCAGTTGCGTCTCCAGCCTATCGGATAAAGTTAATTGAGACAACAAGACAGGTCAGTCACCACCGAGTGTCACTACCGTGTCATCAACTCGACGAACGACGAGCCGCCGTCGAGACGCCACCCGTAGCGCCTCCGGGCGTCGATCGACCTACCGGCGATCGAACGGGAGAGCGAGCGATCCGGTAGGGGGAGCTATGACGGCGGGGCGCGAAGTCATGGTATGGTCTACCTCGTGGACGCGGTACGGACCCCACACGGCGCGTTGCTCGGCGGCCTCTCCGAGGTCGGGGCGGTCGAACTCGGTGCCGCGGCGCTCGACGGACTGCGGGCGCGGACGGACCTCGACCCCGCGGGGATCGACTGGGTCGGACTCGGCGAGGCGATCCAGGCCGGCGTCGGACAGGTCCCGGCGCGGCAGGCGGTCCTCGAAGCCGGGTTCGACGCCGGCACGGAGGCGACGACGGTCAACGAGGCCTCCGGGTCGGGGCTCCGGGCGATCGCGCTCGCGGTCGACCGTATCGAGAGCGGCCGGGCGAGCGTCGCCGTTGCCGGGGGGATGGAGTCGATGTCGAACGCGCCGCACGTGAGCCGCGAGCACCGCCGCGGGAAACGGCTGGGCGACAGCCGCCTCGTCGACACGCTGGTCTACGACGCGCTGTGGGACGTCACCCGCGACGCGCACATGGGCGAACTGACCGAGGCGCTCGCCGAGCGGTTCGACGTCTCGCGCGAGGCACAGGACGCCTACGCTGCCGAGAGCAACCGCCGGGCCGCGGCGGCGATCGACGGGGGCCGGTTCGACGCGGAACTCGTCGCCGTCGAGGGGGTCACGGAGGACGAGGGGCCGCGCCCCGACTCGACTGTCGAGTCGCTGGGTGAGCTTCCGCCGGCGTTCGCCGAGGACGGGACGATCACCGCCGGCAACGCCTCCAGTCTGAGCGACGGCGCCGGCTGTGCGTTGTTGGTGGGCGACGGCGTCGAGGGGTTCGACGACCCCCTCGCGGAGGTCGTCGACTACGCCCTCGCGTACCGGGACCCCGAGTGGTTCGGGATCGCGGTGGGCAACGCCGTCGAGGCGCTGCTCGACCGGAACGGCCTCGCCGTCGACGACGTCGACAGCTACGAGTTGAACGAGGCGTTCGCCGCCCAGATGGTCCACGTCCGCGAGCGTCTCGGAATCCCGCCCGAGATCCAGAACCCCGACGGCGGCGCGGTCGCGCTCGGCCACCCCATCGGGGCAAGCGGCGGGATCCTCACGACGACGCTCGCCCATCGAATGGACCGAGAGGATCACACGCGCGGCGTCGTCGGCATGAGCATCGGCGGCGGCGGGGGTATCGCGATGCTGCTAGAGCGATAGCCCCGCTCGGCTCCGTCGGGGGCGACCGGCGACGGAAACGTTTTTGTCGTGATTCGATGGATCGATATCCATGCTACGGACGGGAGATGGGCGGGACGTACCCGATCCCGACGCCGTCTTTCGGGCGCTGGACGACCGGACGTGTCGGGAGATCATCACGGAACTCGGCGAGCCGCGGACGGTCACGGAGATCGCGGAGCGCTGTGACATCCCCCTCTCGACGACGTATCGGAAGGTAGAGCGCCTCGACGAGGCCTCGCTCGTGACGCAGCAGACCGAGATCCGTCGGGGCGGCCACCACCGCGCGCTCTATCGCGCGGACTTCGTCACGGTCAGGGCGTTCGTCTCCCCGGAGCGCTCGCTCGACGTGGCGATCGACCGCCCGGTCTCCGAGCCCCAGGAGGGGCTCGTCAGCCTCTGGTCGGAGCTGCGGAGGGAGACGTGAGCGTCCTCGCCGCGACGCTCGTCGCCGCGTTGAAGACGCTCACGCTGGTCTTCGGCGGGCTGATCACCTACTTCGCGTACAGCGCGTACCGACGGACGCGGATCCCGGCGCTGCGCGCGCTCACGTTCGGGTTCGGGGCCGTGACGCTCGGGGCGTTTCTCGCCGGGGCGGCCCACCAGGCGTTCGGGCTCGACACCGACATCGTGCTGGTCATCGAGAGCGTGCTGACGGCGATCGGCTTCGGGATCATCCTCTACTCGCTGTACACCACCTGACGGATCGGCGGGATCGAGCGGAAAAACAGGCGATCAGCGTTCTTCGAGTTTCGCCCGGCGCGTCTCGAACTCCTCGTCGTCGATCTCGCCGCGGGCGTACCGGTCGCGGAGGTGTGCGAGGGCGCCGTCGCCCTCGCTTGCGGTCCGGTCCCCGTCGACGAGCCAGTAGATCAGGGCCACCGGAATCGCGACGAGCGCGACCATCCAGAGGAGGCCCACGATCCACATGAGCCCCCAGCCGAGTCCACCGCCCATGCCCCACACGTGGCCGTCCCACATCGACACGCCGCCAGCGTTCGTGCTCGCGGCGGCGAGCGTGGCGATCAGCAGAACGCCGAGCCCTCCCAGGAGTCGCCTCGTCCATCGTCCCGTTCCCGCGGTCGTCGTCATCGGTATGTCTCCGTTGGTTTCGGCGTTCGATCGTCGATACGTGACTCAGTCCCCGGGATCAGCCGAGGACGTAGTCGAGCTTCGGGTACTTCTCGAGCAGGGGCGTCCCGTCGACCTCGTAGCGCTCGATGAGCGTGTCGAGCCCGAGGATCCGGCCGGCGCCGAAGGCCGCGACCGCCAGGAACACGAGCATGTACGCGAAGTCGCCGTTGATCAGGCCGTGGGCGACGTCCCAGTTGGCGAAGTAGAACGTCGCCATCATGAACGCGCCCCAGAAGGCCGCGAGGCGGACGAACGCGCCCACGAGGAGCGCGAGGCCGATCGCGACCTGCCCGAACGGGACGGCGACGTCGACGAACGCGAGCATCCAGCCCGTCTGGCCGATCCACGCGAACACGTCGACGAGCGGGCCGCCGTTCGCGGGGACCGCCCCGAGCAGGAAGCCCTGCGCGCTGAACGGTTCGGGGCCGAGCAGTTTGCTCAGGCCCGCGTTCAGGAACGCGAGGCCCATCATGAGGCGGAGCGCGAGGACGAACCACGCGCTGAGGCTGTGGGCCTGGCCGCGGACGGTGATGCCGCCGATCTTGCTCTCGAAGACGTTCGGTTCCTGGATGGGGGTTGCAGTTGCCATTTCGTTCACCTACGATCGTAGAGAGGTTGCCGAGGGGTATATAATAGGAAGCACGTTCTCGGAGGTTGAGAACGCGCGCCGACGGCGGCTTGCAGGGGATGTCGGTCACGCGGTTTTATACTGTCGGTCATGGGAGCATGACCTGCGATGGCATGATTCGACGGAAAACAGCACGAGTCCCGCCTGTGCTGGCGACGGTCGATTCACGGCGGTATGACCGACAGTCTATCGGTCGCCGGGGCGAGGGGATCACATGATCGAGCGGCTACTGGGCGACGAGTTGGAGAACCCCGGCGGGTACATCGCGGAGGTCATCTACGGGGCGAACGACGGGATCGTCACGACGTTCGCGGTCGTCGCCGGCGTCGCGGGGGCCGCCCTCGACCCGGCGATCGTCCTCATTCTGGGGATCGCGAACCTCTTCGCCGACGGTTTCTCGATGGGGATGAGCAACTACCTCAGCCAGCGCTCCGCGCTGGACTACCGGACGGCCCAACTCGGCGAGGCGGCGCCCGTCGGTGGCGTCGTCGCCGACAAACCCCCCGTCTACACGGCGTTCGCGACGTTTCTGGCGTTCATCGTCGCCGGGTGGACGCCGCTGTTGCCCTACGCGCTCGCGCTCACGCCCGCGTTCACCTTCTCGATCGTGGCGACTGGCGGGGCCTTTTTCGCCGTCGGCGCGAGCCGGAGCCTGGTGACGAACCGCCGCTGGTACCTCGCCGGCGGGGAGATGTTCGTCGTCGGGATGCTCGCCGCGGCCGTCGCCTACACCGTGGGCGCTCTCCTCGGCGGCCTCGCGTGAGCGGCCGCCCTCGAGGTTCTCGACGCGCCGCGACCGCGGAAACGGGACGTACTTCCCCCGCCGGTCGAAACGGCGGACATGGACCGATTTCGGAACACGCGACAGCCCGACTGGGGGTGGTGGGGCGAACTCTGGCCGGAGCCCGAACGCCTGTTGTGCGACCTCGGCCTCGAGGCCGACCGGTCGCTCGCCGACGTCGGTTCCGGGGACGGCTACTTCACGCTCCCCGCCGCCGGGATCGTGGCGCCGGCCCCGGTCTACGCGATCGACATCGACCCGGCGCTGCTGGAGGACCTGCGCGAGGCCGCCGCCGAGCGTGGCCTCTCGAACGTCACGCCCATCGAGGGGGACGCACGCGACCTGGAGGCGCTTCTGCCCGAACCGGTCGACGACCTCCTCGTCGCGAACACCTTCCACGGGATCGAGGACCCCGCGGAGTTCGTGAGACGGGCGTACCGATCGCTCGCGCCGGGGGGCCGCCTGATCGTCGTCAACTGGCACGACCGGCCGAAGGCAGAAACCACCGTCGCGGGCGCGCCCCGCGGGCCGCCCGAGGAGGTGCGCCTCCCGCCCGCGGAGACGCGACGGCGGGTCCGTGCCGCCCCGTTCGCGGCGGTCGACGAGGTCGACCTGCCCCCGTACCACTACGCGCTCGTCTGCGAGCGGTAGTCTCAGTCGTCCGCGGAGGCGGTCGAGACGGTGCCGTCGTCGTTCCAGCCGCGCGCCTCGTAGTACTCCGTGAGGGCGTCGTCGAACCCCTCCAACTGGTCGGCGTACGGCAGGGTGTCGTCGCTCCGGTCGAACCCGCGCTCGTTGTTGAACTCCCGCTCCATCTCGACGACGCGCGCGCCGACGTCGAGGAGGGCCTCGTAGTCGGCCGAGAAGAGCGCCTCGTACCTGTCGGGGTTCATGACTCCTCTCGAAAAGCGACAGACGATCCCGCAGTCCTCCAGCGCGCGGGCGTTCTCCTGTTCGACGATCGCCTCGGGCTTGCCCTCGAACCCGCTCTGGGGAAAGGCGGCGTCCTTCCCTACCAAGGGATACTCCCACGCGTAGAACGTCGAGTACATGTGGTCCGCGCCGCGGTTCGCCACCGCGTAGGCCAGCCCCTGACCGTGGAGGGTGCGTCCCTCGTGGCCCGCAAAGGAGAGGTTCTTGACCGTCCAGTTACCCACCCCAAGCTCCTCGTGGGCGCGGGAGATCCCCTCGGCGAGCGTGTCGCCGATCCCCTCCCGGCGGGCGATCTTCTCGACCGTCTCGTGGATCAGTTCGGCGTCGCCGAAGGCGTCCTCGCTGGCGAGGTAGGCGGCGACGGTGTTGCCACACGAGATGGTGTCCAGCCCGTATTCGTCGCAGAGCTCGTTCGACTGCATCACGTCGACGATGTCGTCGACCGCGCAGTTCGAGCCGAACGCCATCACCGTCTCGAACTCGGGCCCCTCGGTTTCCAACCCACTTTCCTCGTCCCTCGTGGGGAGCTTGCAGGCGAACGCACACGCCGAGCAGGTGCCCTTCTTGAACTTCTTCTCCTCGACGCGGTCGCCGTTGATCCCCTCCGCGCCCTCGAACTGTTGTTCGGAGAAATACCGGGTGGGCAGGCCGTTGACCTCGTTTGCCAGGTCCGTCACCGAGGTCGTCCCCTGGCGTTTCATGATGTGGTCCGTGGTCGCGGCCTCGCGGTGGACGTCGTTCTGGACGTCGGGGATCTCGATCTCGGGATGCGAGTCGCCGTCGAACGTGATCGCCTTGACGTTCTTCGATCCAAGCACCGCCCCGAGCCCGCCACGCCCGAACGCGCGCGATTCGGTGGTCATGATCGCGGCGAATTTCACCAGATTCTCGCCGGCGGGACCGATCGCGACGGCGTTCTCCTCGGTGAGGTCGCGCTCGCGCTCGACGTACTCCGTCACCTCGGAGACGAGCGCGCCCTCCAGATCGGGGACCGGATCGAACTCGACCCGAGCGCGAGACGCCGTCTCGCTGCCCGACGAGTGTGACTCGTCGACCTCGTCCGTGACGTGGATCACCACGGGTTCGTCGCTCTTTCCCACCAACTCGATCGCGCCGTAGCCCGTCCCGGCGAGGTTCCGCGAGACGAACCCGCCGGCGTTCGAGGAGACGAGTCCATCGGTAAGGGGCGAGAGCGCGGTCGCGTTCGTCCGGCCGGTGTAGCTCATCCGGCTGGCCTGCATCGGCCCGGTGGTGAAGTAGAGCCTGTTCTCCTCCCCCAGCGGGTCGGCGTCGAACGGGACCCGCTCGAAGGCGAGTTTCGTCCCGACGCCCCGTCCACCGATGAAGCTGGACAGGACGTCGTCTATGTCCTCGGTGTCGTGGCTGCGCTCCCCGAGATCGATCGAGAGCAGCGGCCCCTCGGCGTGAAGCATACGCCGGGCTTCGGGGTCGTGCCCAATAAAGCTGCGCGCCCGGTCACTCGATCGTCGGCTCCGAGGACGTGTCCGCGAGCCAGCGTTCGAGCTTCTCGCGCGGCGGCGGCCCGGTCACGAGGCCCACGCCGACGAAGAGGACGAGGCTCGTCGCTAACCCGTAGATGATCGGGAGGTCCGAGGCGAACCCATACAGGGCCATGCTCGCGACGACGACGACCGACCCCCCGACGATCGCCGCGAGCGCCCCCTGCCAGGTCGCGCCCTTCCAGAAAAAGGCGCCCAGGATCGGGACGAAAATCGCGCCGGTCAGCAGGTTGTACGCGAGCGTCAGGGCGTTGATCACGTCGCCGATGGCGACCGCCGCCCAGATGGCGACGGCGCCCAGCACGACGATGCCGAGCCGGGAGGTGTCGGTGTAGCGCTTCTCGCTCGCGTCGGGGTCGACGAACCGGCGGTAGATGTCGTTCGTAAAGAGCGTGCTGGCGGCGAGCAGGGCCGAGTCGGCGGTCGACATCATCGCGGAGATGAACCCCGCGAGGATCAGCCCCGCGAGGCCGACCGGGACTGTCTCGATGACCATCGTCGGCAGCGCGAGGTCGGGGTTCTCGATCGCCGGGAACAGCACGAGCGCGATCATTCCCAGCACGGCGGTCGCGATCCCGTAGACCACCGCGTAGGCACCGGTCGCGACGTTTCCGACTCGCGCCGTGCGGGGGCCGTCGGCGGTGAACACGCGCTGCCAGATGTCCTGGCCGATCATGATCCCGAGGAAGTACAGCAGGAAGTAGGTGAACACCGTCCCCCACCCGATCCCGCCGGGGCTGAAGTAGGAGGGATCGAGTTTGCTCGTGAGCCCCGAGATTCCACCCACTTCGATGAGTCCCAGAGGAAGGGCGAGCGCGAAGATCCCGACGGTCATCACCAGCCACTGGAGGAAGTCGGTGATCGTCACCGAGAGCATCCCCCCGAGGGCCGTGTAGGCGACGACGATAGCACCGGCAAGAACGGTCATCTCCGCGAGGCCGTACCCCGAGAGCGCGCTCAACACGGTGCCGATCGAGATCACCTGCGTGATGGCGATCGTCAGCGCGTAGACGCCCGCGACGACCGCGCCGACGGTCCCCGAATAGGCGTCGAACCGGCGTTCGAGCACCTCGCCCAGCGTGTAGGCCTTGAGGTTCGCCAGTTGGGTCGAGATCAGCAGGCCGATCGCGGCGACGCCCAGCCCCAGCCAGACGACGAGCCACGCCCCCGAGACGCCGTACTGGTAGCCCAATCCGGCGCCGCCGATGGTCGACGCCCCGCCGAGGATCACCGCCGACATCACCGGGACGTACATCCACAGCGGGATGTTCCGCCCCGCGACGAGGTACTCCTCCAACGATTCGGAGCGCCGATACCCCCAGTAGCCGACCGCGATCATCCCGATCAGATAGAGCACGACGATCCCGCCGTCGATGGGTGACGCTACCATGGCTCGACTGTCCGATCGACCCGTATAGAGACGTCGATCCCGGGCGGCGGTCGGTGGCCGACGGGCGGGGTTCGATCGCGCCCCCGCCTCGATCACGGAACGTATAAGCGCCCGCCCGCCTCCACTCCGGACATGACCGACCCCGACGAGACCGGGACGGAGGCCGAGCGATGAGCGAGGACTCGCCCGCCGCCCGATTCCGCGAGCGGGTTCCCGAATCGGACGTCGAACTCGCCTACGCCGGGCTCAACACCTTTCTCAAAGGTGACCCTCGCGACGTCGAGGACCTTTCCACTGCTGACGTCGGCGTGCTCGGCACGCCCTACGACGGCGCGGTGAGCAACCGCCCCGGGGCGCGCTACGGCCCCGAGGCGATCCGCCGGGCCAGCGCCTGGTGGGCGTACCTCTCGGGGTACAAGGGCGGGCTGACGAACATGGGCACGGGCGAACAGGTCGACTTCTCGAAACTGTCCGTTGCGGACTGCGGGGACGTCCCCGTCTTCCCGATGGACCGCGAGACGACCGCCGAGAGCATCACCGCCCACGTCGCGACGGTCGCCCAACGGGCGTTTCCCGTGCTGCTGGGCGGGGATCACTACTGTACCTATCCGGCGTTCGAGGGGTTCGCACAGGGGATCGACGCCGATTCGGTGGGAGTCGTCCAGATCGACGCCCACACCGACACGGTCGCAGAAAGCGCCGTGTTCGGCGAGCACTTCCACGGTTCGAGTACCCACCACATCGTCGACTCGGAGTTCGCGGAGTACGCGAACGTCAGCCAGGTGGGGATCAGGGGCTACGAGAGCCCGGAGTTCTTCGAGTTCGCCGACGACGTGGGCCTGAACCTCTACACGATGAACGAGGTGCGAGAGGAGGGGATCCGGGCGGTCACGGAGCGGGCGGTCGAGGCGGCCGCCGAGGGGGCCGACGCCGTCTACGTCACCTTCGACGTCGACGCGGTCGATCCGTCCGTGGCTCCGGGCACCGGCACGCCGGTTCCAGGTGGGCTGTCGGCCCAGCAGGCGCTGTCCGTGATGGACGTCTTGGGGGCGAGCGAGGCGGTCGGCGCGGTCGACCTGATGGAGGTCGCGCCCACCTACGACCCGACGGAGGGGACCGAGCGATTGGCGGCGTATCTCCTCGTTCGGTTCCTGGAGCGGAAGTTCGCCTAGCCGTTCGATACCTCTTCGGCAACGATCGAGGCCGCTCGTTCATAGGCTTCGTCGAAGCTATCGACATCACTCAAACGGATCCAGAGACTAGAGAACTGCCGTCCGCACCCCGAATCGCGATCGCACTCGAGAACGATTTTCCAGCCGGATGCCTCGTCTTTCAGTCCGTACAAGACTCGCTCGTCACATCGAGGACAACGTGCAGATTCGTGTGGGTAGAGGTACATTGGCGCTCTTGGTCCCCTGTTCTCTTCTAAAACTTCGGACGAGTGTAGAGGAAAGCTAAAGGCACCGTGTCGAGGAGGGAAACGGAAGGGCATGTCCTACGATGGTCCCCGGATATTTCAGGCGCCGTACGGGAACGAAGCGGCGCTAGAGAACTTCCAAAGAACCGTTGTCGACGGTGTGCCGGCGGATCAGATCGGAGAGTACACGGACCGGAGCTTCGAGACGGATCGTGTTCGGCTCTGGGGCACGAAGGAGACGGTTCGAGGGAAATGGAAGGGAATCGAACCGGGCGACTTCCTGATTTTCTATCGGAATGGGACGTACGAATACGCGGTAGAGGTCGTCGCTACCGAGGAGAACGAACCACTCGGGCGAACTGTTTGGCCGAATCACGAGGATGGTAGTCCCTGGATCTGTATCATCTATCTCAACGAACCGATCGAGCTAGGTGTCGATTCGAGTCTCGTTCACGACCTCGCCGGTTACGACATCGACTACCCGATGGGATTCAGCCCGCTGAACGAAATGGGGATCGGCGGTATCAGGGGAAAGTTCGGTTCGATCGAGGAGTTCGTTCATGGGTCGAAGTCCGGATCCGATAGCGCCGAACTCGACCCTCGAAAGCAAGTGCAGGCGGACGTTCCGAAATCGGCCCTGTCGGGACTGTATTTTCCCGACAACGGGGCAGCAGAGCTCATCGGGCAGATTAACGCCGCGATCAACGCGGGGAAACACCTCGTCTTCACCGGACCACCTGGAACTGGAAAAACCGAGATCGCTCGCCGGGTGTCCGAACACCTCGTCGACGAGCATGACGACCTCTATACCGACTACCAGCTCACGACGGCAACGGCCGACTGGTCGACCTTTGAGACCGTAGGTGGGTATATGCCCGAGGAGGCGGGCGACGGCGACCTATCGTTTGAACCCGGACAGGTGCTTCGACGCTTCAAGCGAGGGGGCGAACAACGGAACGAACTGCTGATCGTCGACGAGATCAACCGCGCGGATATCGACAAATCGTTCGGTCAGCTCTTCACGCTACTCTCGGGGCAAGCTGTTCAACTACCGTACAAACGTGGGGGCGAGGAGATCGAGATCCTGCCGGCGAACCGTACCGAAGGGGAACCAAGTGCTCACGAGTACGTCATGCCGACGTCGTGGCGGATCCTGGCAACGATGAACAGCTACGACAAGACCTCTCTCTACGAGCTCTCGTACGCGTTCATGCGTCGGTTCGCGTTCATCCACGTCGATGCTACCCGATCTCCCTGCGGAACCGGATCAGCGGCTCGAGTTGCTGCAAACATATGCTGATATATGGCAACTCGAACCGGACGAGGATACCCTCCGAATCGTCGGCGAAGTATGGAAAGCGACCAACTCGACCATCGATGGTCGGAAGATCGGTCCCGCCATCGTACGGGACATGCTCGCCCACGTCCTCGGTTCCAATACTGAGGTCGAAGCGGCGAGCACGCAGGCCGTGACTAACTACGTGTTCCCACAATTGGAGGGTGTCCCCCGACGAGAACGTATCGTCTCCGAGATAGCGAGGGTCGACGGGATCGACGAAACACGGCTGGAACGACTGGGACGCGACGTACTGGGGGTCAGCATGGATGAATAGGCAGGAACTCCTCGACCAGTTGACTCAGGACGTTCTCGCGTACGTGATGCACGGCGGCTTCTCGGAGGATCGGCTGGCCAGCGAAATCAAACCCGCCGGTCTGGACGAACGGTTCGACGACTACGAGAGCTTGATCCGCCTTCACTTCGTCCTTCGACCGGACGTCGTCGATTTCGTCGAATCGCTGCCCCAACGTCTGCGTAGCGTGAAGACCCAGACGAAGAACACGACCAGAACGAGTCGTGGCCGAGTCGACGGACGTATCGACTGGTCCGCGACGGTTCGGAAGCGCCACTCCAGAAACCCTCGTGACGCGTCGTTGTTCGTCTGCCAGAATCGATCGGAGAGCTATGACACCGACGAGAACGTCGTCCTGAAGCAGCTCCTCTCGGTCATCTACACGACGCTGATCGACTGCGAGCAGTACTTCAAACGGGAGTACGAGTGGGTGACCGATCGCTGGCGAGAGAACCTCGAACTGGTCGATACGATGACCGACCTGTTCGAACGGAACGTACACGTCACAAGGATCAGGGATCCGGAGGAGTACGAACCGACCGAACGGATGCTAGAGCGTGCTGCAAACTCTAGAGAACCGATCTATCGAGACGCGGTAGAACTCCTACGGACGTATCGAAGTAGCCTCGCCGGGGAGGAAGCAGCGATTCGGGAGTTACTCGACGAGACGGCTATCACGCCGAACGACGAGGAAACTCTGCTCGAACTGTTCGTCCTGTTCCGTTTCATCTCCACGATCGAGGACCTCCGTGGTGACGAGTTTCGCCTACGAACGATCGAATCGGGTTCCCAGGAGGTCGCGCGGATGGAAAGCGGGGACACGGAGGTCGTTCTGTACCATGATAACTCCGCTCGCGACAGAGGTCTCCGTTTCGCACCGTCCGAACCGGACAAAGAACGTTCGAACCTCTCTCGTGCAGAGATGGTAAAACGGGAGGCACGAGAGGTGGCAGCGGAGTATTTCGGTACGGACGTCGCATCGGTGTGGACGAAGCGGCCCGACGTGATCGTTCTCGAGGTTCAGGGAGACGACCGGACCGAGTACCTGATCACGGAGATCAAGAACTCCTCGAGGCGGGAGACGATTCAACAGGGAATCGAGGAGACGCTCGAATATCTCGCGTTCCTCCAGTAGGATCACGAGTTCGTCTACGAGGATGACACCGATTACTTCGGTCCTGGCTGGAACGGCCTTCTGGTGGTTCAGGATATCGAGAAAGAAACGACGGATCTCCAAGATCAGCGGTCGATCAGGATTCTACAGGCGAGCGAAGTTCAGAAGCGACTCGAAGAAGTTCTTCGGAACGTCGCGATATAGACCCCGAGGAGCGAAAACGCCTGCAGGCCGAGATCGACGCGGCGGCGTTTCACGCCTACGGGCTGAGTAGTGAAGAGACGCGGTTCGTCTGCGAGGATTTCCACCGGGTGCAGAACCCGCGGTTGATGACCGACGATTACTTCGATCTCGTGGTCGAGGTCTATGACGAGCTAGCCGATCGCGGTCCGCTGCCGTGAGGAGCGAAGCGACGAGCGGTTTTTTGTCGCCAGAAACCGGAGGTTTCTGGCTGCTAACCAGAACGCGGAGCGTTCTGGTGGTGTGGTCAGAAAGCTTCGCTTTCTGACTGTCTGCCGGACGTAGTCCGGCAATGGAGGAGATTTTTGCGGCGAGTGGTTCCCACAGCGAGCGAACGCGAGCGAGGAAACCCGAGCCGGAAAAAGGTCCGTGTAGAACCCCCGGCTGATGACCGACGACTATTTCGATCTCGTGGTCGAGGTCTACGACGAGCTAGCGGAGGAGGGGCCGAAGCCGTAGGCTGTCGGCTGTAGCGGTGCGGTGGCGGAAGGTCTCCTACTGCACCCGCGAACGAACGACGTGAGCGAGCGGCCTTTTTGGGCAGATTTTTGCAAGTGGTTCGACTGAGCGAACGGAGTGAGGGAGGACCCGCAGCAAAAAGGTGCGGGTGTTTATGATCGAAGCCGCCGAAATACGGGCATGACCGAGATCGTCCGAGACCCGGATCACAGCGACGGCGCGCCGACTATCGAAGGGACGGGAATCCGCGTCCTCAACGTCGCCAGCGCGTACGAGCACAGCGGCTACGATCCCGACGAGATCGTCGATCTCTACCCCGCGCTCTCGCTCGCGGACGTCCACACCGCGCTCGCGTTCTACTACGCGAACATCGAGGAGTTCCGGGAAGCGATGGCCGGCGAAGGGACCGGTCGCCCGACTACGGCATGATCTACGCGGATGAGAACGTCTGGATACCCGTCGTCGAGGGGTTACGACGCCGCGATTGGGACGTGACGACCACGCTCGAAGAGGAGACCCTCGGGTACACCGACGAGGAACACATGGAGTACGCTAGAGAACGAGAGTGGGCCGTCCTGACGTTCGATGACGACTTCCTCTCACTCGTCGAAACCGAGAACGCCGACCCCGAGCACCCCGGCGTGATCTACGCCTCTCAACACGGCAGATCCGTAGGAGATCTCGTGAAGAGAATCGACGCAGTACTCCAGCGTCACGATGATCGAGACCTCAGCGGCGAGGTCGTCTTCGCATGACCCGAGCACAGTTGAAACGGCCGAGCGACGTCGGGTTTCTGGGCCGGCAGATCGGCCGACGAGCCAGCGTGTGACCGATAACCGGCAATCGTATAGATGATCGATCGAGCGCTGTACCGCGAGTACCGAGTGAAACGAGGCGTGAGCGGTTTTTTAAAGGAGATTTTTGCGGCGAGTGGTTCCCACGCATGAGTCGGCCGGTCTACGAGGACGGAGGAACTCGACCTCGACTTCCGGGAGTCGATCGAACTGTTGGAGGGACACTGGCGGACCCACGCGTCTAGTTACGCCCGAACGAACGAGTAGTGACCTGCTACGTATACGTTGTACCCGATGTAAACGAGCGTTTCGGCGTGACCGGGGATCGAACGGGCCAGTACGGCCCCGGCTACCGCTCAGCCGTTGAACAGGCTGTCCGCCGTCGCCGCGCCGACGACGCTGAACACCGCGCCGATGCAGACCGCCCGGAGTCCGACGGACCACCCGGCGTCGAAGGTGTCGGGCGCGTCGAAGACGAACGCCAGGAGCGCCACGGAGCCGAAGGCGACCAGCATGAGCGAGACGAACCGAAGCGGGACGCCGGCGACGTCGCGCTCTGCGTCGGGATCCCGATCGCGGTCGGCCGTATAGAGCGCGCCGTAGCCGATCAGCGCGACGATCGCGACGGTAACGACCGCCTGCCAGAGCGCCATGCTGGCCGCGAGCGCCCACACCTCCTCGGTGACGACGAACGGGCCGGCGAGCAGGAAGCCGCCGACGACCTGCTGGGCGAGGTCGGAGGGTCGAAAGCGGGGGCGGCGCATACCGTGGCTCTCCGGTCGAGCCCCTCGGCCCTTTCGATCCGGGCCGGTCAGTCGTGGGGGTGGAACCGATCGATGGCCTCGCGGACCGCCTCGGTCTGCCCGAGGAACGTGACGTGATCGCCGTACTGGAGGGTGTCGTCGGCGTCGGGGACCCGGCTCTCGCCGTCGCGTCCCACGAGCGCGATCAGACACCGGTTCGGGAGGTCCTCCGCGAGCGTGGCGATGGACTTCCCGGCGAGGTCCTCGGAGGTCACCTCGATCTCCTGGACGTCGCCGCTGCGCCCGATCTCGGTCATCCAGTCCGACAGCGCGGGGCGCTCGATGGCGTTGTCGATCGCCCACGCCGTCGCGTCCGTCGAGGAGATCGTCTGCACGCCGAGTTCCTCGAGGGGGTCGACGTTCTTGGGGTCGTTCACCCGGGCGATGACGTCCTCGACGTCGAACGTCGAGCGCGCCAGTTGGGAGACCAGCAGGTTCGTGTCGTCGTCGCCCGTCGCCGCGATGACGGCCTTCGCGTTCTCGATGCCGGCGCTTCGGAGGACGTCGGTGTCGGTGCCGTCACCCTGTTTGACGGTGAAGCCCGCGGAACGCGACGATTGGAGTGTCTCCTCGTCCTCCTCGATGACGACGACGTCCTCCCCGCGTTCGACGAGGCGTTCGGCGAGCGATCGACCGACCTTGCCCGATCCGACGATGAGTACACGCATGGGTAGTATGTCGAGGCGTTCGGCGAACCACCTCGCGGGTCCGCCCTGGAGGACGACGGTGACGACGATCACCATGAAGACCGTCCCCGCGAGGATGTTCGACTGGGCGACGAGCGCCCCTCTGCCCTCCTGGGTGGCGAGGTGCTGGAGTTCGAGGGCAAAGAGCGTCGCGATCGCCGCGGGGATGATCCCCCGCGGCCCGACCGCGCTGACGAACAGTTTCTCCCGGAACGAGAGGCCGGTCCGGACCGTCGAGAGGAAGACCAGAAGCGGGCGCAACACGAGCGCCACGATGGCCACGACCGCGACCCCCGCGAGGCCCATCGACAGCAGGGTGTCGATCTCGATCAGCGCCGCCAGCGCGATGAAGATGAAGGAGAGGACGATCAGCCGGATCGTGCCCTTGAACTCCTCGATCTCCTCGCGGTAGGGGATGTCGACGTTGCCGAGGACGACCCCGGCGGTCGCGACCGCGGCGACGCCGGCCTCGGTGGCGATCGTGTTGGCGACACTGTAGGCGACCAGCGCCCCGGCGAAGGTGATCAGGCGCGCGTTCTCGGGGGCGTTCCCCGAGGAGAGGTCGACGCGCGTGAGGACGTACCAGAGGAGGCCCGCGACGAGCAGGCCGACGCCGACGCCCACCCCCAGGCGTTCGACGAAGCCGACGAGGAAGTTCCGGGGGTCGATCTGCTGGGCGGTGACGGCCTTGAAGATGACCGCCGCCAGGATCGCCGCGGTCACGTCGTTGACGATCCCCTCGGTCTCGAGGGCGGCCCCGACGGGCCGTCGCACCGGGACGATCTCGAGGATGGGCGTGATGACGGTCGGCCCCGTCGCGATCAACAGCGCCCCCACGACGAGCGCGATGCCGATGTCCGCCCCGAGCAGGTAGTAGACGGCCGCCGCGGTGCCCAGAAACGAGATCAGCGAGCCGACGGTGATCAGGCGAACGGCGGCCACGGGCGACTGGCGCAGTTTGTCGACGTGGAGGTGAAAGGCCCCCTCGAAGACGATGATCGCGACGCTGAGGCCGACGATCGTCGACAGCGAGCCCCCGAAGGCGCTTTGAGTGACGATCCCGAGGACCTTCGGCCCGAGGACGATCCCCGAGAGGATCAGGAACAGCACGCTCGGCACCCGATACCGGTCGGCGAGCACCTGCGAGAGCACCCCGAACGCGACGATGGAGGCGACGATCAACAGCAGGTTGGGATCGACGCCCACCGGGAGGAGTTGCGGCGGGATCGCATCGCTCATCACGGTGGCGTACCCGGCGATGCCGCCACGGTGGGGTCGACGGTTCTCGCGGTTCCGGTCATACGCGAGGACCTATGGAACCCGCCCGGATAAAGCGCTCCCCTGGTCACTCCGCGTAGATCGCCTCGACCTCGTCGGCGAACCGTTCGAGGATGGTGCGGCGTTTCTTCTTCATCGTCGGGGTGAGCATGCCGTTGTCCTCGGTGAACTCCTCGGGCACCAGCCGGAACTGCTTGATGCGCTCGTGGGGCTCGAAGCCCTCGTTCGCGCGCTCGACCTCCCGCTCGATCCGCCTCCGCACCCGGTCGTCCCGGCAGATCTCGCGCTCGGAGTCGGGGAGGGAGATCCCCTCGATCGCGGCCCACTCGCGGACGCCCTCGGCGCTCGGGACGATCAGCGCCGAGACGAACTTCCGGCCGTCGCCCATCACGAGACACTGCTCGACGAGTTCGCTCGCGGCGAAGGCGTCCTCTAGCGGCCCGGGCGCGACGTTCTTGCCCGTCGAGAGGACGATGATCTGTTTCGCCCGCTCGCGAAAGACGACGTAGCCGTCCGGGCGGATCTCGACGATGTCGCCCGTGCGGAACCACCTCCCGGAGGACGAGCCCTCCGACTCCCCGCTCGCTTCGCTCGTGGGGGCGTCGGTAAAGGATTCGGCGGTGGCCGCCTCGTTCTTCCAGTACCCTCGGGTGACGTTCGGCCCGCGCACGAGGAGTTCGCCCACCTCGCCGTCGGCCTCCCGGCGCTGGCGCTCGCCGACGACCGACTCGTCGACCCTGACCTCGACGTCCGGCAGCGGCGGGCCGATGGTTCCGATCTCGGGGGCATCGATCGGGTTGACCGAGATCACCGGCGAGGTCTCGGTCAGGCCGTATCCCTCCAGAATCGGCAGCCCCATGCCGTGATACAGCGCACAGAGCTCCGGGGAGAGGCTGCCCCCGCCGCTGATGAGGAACGCTATCTCCCCGCCGAGCGCCTCCTTGACCTGGCTGAAGACGAGGCGATCCGCGAGCGCCTGCTTTCCTTTGAGAACGGGCCCCGGCGAGGGGGTTCGGTGATACGCCTTTCCGACCCCGACGGCCCACTCGAAGATCCGCCGTTTCACGCCCGATTCGCTCGCTTGCGAGCGGATCGCGTCGTAGATCTTCTCGTAGACCCGGGGTACGCTCGTGCCCGTCGTCGGACGCACGGCCTGAAAGTCCTCGCGCAGCGTGTCGGGGCTCTCGGCGTACGCCACCGACGCCCCGCTCGCGAACATCAGGAAGTGCCCGGCGAGGCGTTCGAGGACGTGCGCGAGCGGGAGGAAGGAGACGGTCCGGGTGTCGGCGTCGATGGCGGGGAGGCCCCCCTTGTCGGGGCGGGGACCGAAGCGCTTTCGACACTGGTTGACGTTCGCCCGGAGGTTCGCGTGGGTGAGTTCGACGCCCTTCGGCCGGCCCGTCGTCCCGGAGGTGTAGATCAGCGTCGCCAGATCGTCGGGATCGGTCGCGTCGATCCAGTCTTCATACTGCTCGCGGTCGAACCGCTCCGCGCCGCGGTCGTGGAGTTCCGCGAGCGTCAGGACGTTCGCCCGGTCGTCGTAGCCCTCGATCCGGTCCATCACGACGACGAACTCGAGGTCGAGGTCGTCCTCGACGGCCAGCACCCGTTCGAGGCGTTCCTCGTTTTCGACGACGACGCCGCTCGCACCGGGGTCCGAGAGGAGGAACTCGACCTGGTTCGGCGACGATCCGGCGTAGATGGTCGTGACGACCGCGCCCGCGGCGAGCAGACCGAAGTCCGCCTGGGCCCACTCCATGCGGGTGTCCGCGAAGATCCCCACGCGGTCGCCGCGCCCGACGCCGAGGTCGCGAAAGCCCGCCGCGAGGTTGCGGACGACCGACGCCATCTCGCCGTAGGTCAGCGTCGCGAACTCGCCGTCCGGCGCCCGCTCGACGACCGACGGGGTCAACGAGCGGTCGTAGACGCCGCCCTTGTACCGCTGGGCGACCCGCCCCTCGTTCCGGGCGACGCTCTCCTCGAACAGCCGGGCGAGCGTCGACTCGCCGATCACCGCGTCGGTGTACTCGCGTTCGGCCTCGCGCCAGTGCATGGCGTGTGGGTAGCCGACACAGCACGAAAAGTATGCCGGCAACGCGACACATCACTCGTGGCGTTTATCCGCCGGACGCCGCCCCGACGAGGGTCGGGACCTCTCGGAACGCGGACGTTACACCAGCGCGATGAGGACGAACAGCGTCCCGACCGAGACGAGCGTCGTCCCGAAGACGTTCAGCGAGGCGAACTCCCGGTCGCCCCCGAGTTCGCCCGCCGCGCGCAGCCCGGCCCCGACGAGCAGGAGCGCCAGCAGCGCCGCCAGCCGGAGGAAAAGCGCCATTCACCCCGCCTAACGCGCCGACGTCTTTTACCGTTCCGACTCCGCCGACGCGTCCAGATACCCCAGCACGCCCCGCGTGTTCAGGCGCTCCTCGGCGCGGGCCTTGCGCTCGCCCCAGACCTCCGCCATCTCCGTGGTCTCGACGAAGTGCTCGATCACCGCCTCGTCGTCCCCGAGTTCCGCGCGTTTCTCCTCGACGTCCGCGACCCAGTCGGTGAGCACCTCCCTGTAGGTGTCGAGCACCTCGTCGCTCGCGGGCGCGGGCCCGAAGTGGCCGAACAGGAGGGTGTCGGGATCGAGCGAGCGGATCGTCTCGACGTCGTCGAGACAGGCCTCGAGGTCGAAGTTCGCCGGCGGGGAGGTCTGTCGCACGGTTTCCAACTGCGGCACCCAGATGCCCGCGGCGTCGCCCGTCGCCACCACGGACGCATCGGGGTCGTAGTAGATCACCTGGTGGGGGGCGTGACCGGGGGCGTGATACACCTCCAGGCTCCTGTCCCCGAGGTCGATCGTGTCGCCGTCCGAAAGCTCGACGATCCGCTCCTCGGGAACGGGTTTCGGCTCGGCGTAGTACTCCCACTGGTCCTCGACGGCCGCTTTCGTCCCCGCGATCAGGCGCTCGGGATCGACGAGGTGGCGCGCACCGATCTCGTGAACGTGGACCTCGGCGTTCGGACACTCGGCGGCGAGGTAGCCCGCCCCGCCGGCGTGATCCAGGTGGACGTGGGTCGGCGCGATGACCGCGAGGTCCTCGGGGGCGATGCCGATATCATCCATCGCCTCCAGGACGAACTCGTAGTTCGTGCCGATCCCGGTGTCTATCAGGGCGGGGCGCTCCGCGTCGACGACGTAGACCGCGCCGTAGCGCTCGGTGTCGTACATACCGGTGTCGAGGTAGTAGTACTCGGGGCAGCCGTCCACGGGGTAGTAGTCACCGATTGCCATACCCGAACCCGCGAGCCGAGGGGTAAAAACGTTCGTCATCCGGCGGCGAGGCCGATACGCTCTTTTCCCCGGGCGCTGAAGCGGGGACAAGAATGCTCGACCGTTCGATTCTCCGCGAGGACCCCGAAAAAGTGCGCTGGGCGCTCGACGTCAAGGGCGTCGACGTCGACTTAGAGGCGGTCCTCGCGGTCGACGAGGAGTGGCGCGAACTGAAGGCCGAGGGCGATTCGCTTCGTCACGAACGAAACGAGGTGAGCAGGACGATCGGCGAACTCAAACAGGAGGGGAAGGAGGAGGAAGCACAGGCGGCCATCGAGCGGTCGAGCGAGCTGAAAGCCGAGATCGAGCGCGTCGAGGAGCGCGCCGACGAACTCGAGTCGGAACTCGAACGCCACCTCCTCGAACTCCCGAACGTCCCACAGGAGGAGGTCCCCGTCGGCGAGGACGAGTCGGACAACGTCGAGGTCCGACGCGAGGGGTTCGACGCGATCCACGACCTGCCCGAGGACCTCGTCCCCCACTACGAACTCGGCGAGCGCCTGGAGATCATCGACGAGGAGCGCGCGACGAAGGTCTCGGGGAGCGGCTTTTACTTCCTCAAGGGCGACGGCGCGCGACTCGAACACGCGCTGATCCAGTTCATGCTCGCCGTGCACCGCGAGCAGGGCTACGTCGACGTGATGCCGCCGATCCCGGTCAACAGCGAGTCGATGACCGGCACCGGCCAACTCCCGAAGTTCGCCGAGGACGCCTACCGGCTGGAAAACGAGGACCTCTGGCTCTGTCCGACCGCCGAGGTACCGGTCACGAACATGTACCGCGACGAGATCCTGCTGAAGGAGGACCTCCCGCTCAAACACCAGGCGTACACCCCGAACTTCCGCCGCGAGGCCGGCGAACACGGCACCCAGACCCGGGGAATCGTCCGGGTCCACCAGTTCAACAAGGTGGAACTCGTCAATTTCGTCGAACCCGACGAGAGCGACGAACGATTGGAGGAACTCGTCGGCGAGGCCGAGGAGGTCCTCCGGCGCCTCGGGCTTCCCTACCGGATCCTCGAGATGTGTACCGGCGACATGGGCTTCTCGCAGGCCCGCAAGTACGACATCGAGGTGTGGGCACCGGGCGACGACATGGACGACGGCCCCGAGGAGGGCGGGCGCTGGCTCGAGGTCTCCTCGGCCTCGAACTTCGAGGCGTTCCAGGCCCGCCGGGCCGGCCTTCGGTACCGGCCCGAGCGCCACGAGTCCGCCGAGTACCTCCACACGCTCAACGCCTCCGGGGTGGCGCTCCCGCGGGTGATGGTCGCCGTTCTGGAGTACTACCAGAACGCGGACGGGACCGTCACCGTGCCCGAGGAACTGCGCCCCTACATGGGCGGCCAGGAGGTCATCGAGGGCCACGACCCGGTCGGCGAGAGCGCGCTGGGCGCGGGCGAGCGCGAGTAGCTATTCGACGTAGTGGGGGACTACGGTCAGGCCGAACGCGTCGAAATCGCCATCGTAGGTGTAGACGTGGTGGATCCCGAGCGCGTCGGCGTGAGCGGCGATGACGTGATCGGTGAACGAGATCTCGCCGTGGTCGTCGTAGCGCTCGAACCGCGAGACCGCGTCGTCGAAGACGTCGTCCGTGACCCGGCGCAGACGAATCGCGTCGCTCGAATACAGGAGCGTCAGGGCGTCCGTCGCGACCGCGTGTGAGGTGTAGCGCCGGAGGCGCGTCACCGCCTCGTCGAGCACGTAGTCGTTCGTATAGAGCGGGCGATACGGTAGCTCCCCGGTCCGAATCGCCTCGAACGCACTCCGGGCGTCGTCGTGGAGTTCGTCTCGCGGATAGAAGTAGGCGTAGATCGCGCTCGAATCGAGGAACAGCGCGGCCGCTCCCCGACCGTCCGGCCGAAATCGGTCGTCGAGGGTCGTCATGAATCGCTCGCGTAGAGGTCCTCGTCCATCTCGCGGGCATCGGTGGACTCGGTGCCCTCAACGGCCTCGTCGTGGTAGGTGAAGAAGGGGTCGTCCGGATCGGGTCGTGCCCGCTCGTCTACGTACTCCCGTGCCGCACGCCTGAGTGCTTCCTTGATCGACACGCCCTCCTCCTCGGCGAACGCTCTGAACTGCCGATACTCTTCGTCGGTGAGTTCCGTCTGGACGACCTTCGAACTCGACTGGGCCATTACATGCATATAGACGATCACATGTGATACGTATTTCGCATGTACCAGCCTCGTGTATCGGCCCGGTTCGGTCGTGGGAAGCGAACGCGAGCGAAACTACCGGACAAACCGGCACCGACGCGGACGTATTTAGGCGCTCGCTCGGTGGCCGGGGTATGGAGCGTCGAATCCGCTGGACCGCGGCGATCTTCGTCTTCGTCGCGCTCGACGCCGCGAGCCTCCAGATCCGCGGCGCGCTCCTCCCGCAGTTCGAGGCCGCTTTCGATATCTCGCCGGGGCTTCTGGGCCTCGTCGCGCCCGCGGGCACCGCCGGCTTCTTCCTCACTGTTCTGGTCGTGGGCCTCGCCGCCGGCCGGATTCGGGTGCATAGAACCCTCCTACTGGGCGTTCTCGGCGCGGGCGCGTTCCTCCTCGTGATGAGCGGCGCGCCGGTCTATCCCCTCTTTCTGGGCGCGTTGCTCCTTCACGGGATCTCGCTGGGCGGCGTTCGCGCCCTCGACCGGGCGCTGTTGAGCCACCTCTACCCCGAGCGCCGGGGGCGGGTGTTCACGCTGCACGGACTGGCGTGGGCGCTCGGGGCGGTCTCGGGACCGGCGCTCGCGGCGCTCGTGATGCGGATCGCCGACTGGCGGGTCGTCTTCCTCGTGCTCGGACTGGGATTTCTGCCGGTGGCGCTCTCGATCCGAAACCTCCCGATGCCCGAGCGCATGGACGAGGAACGCCCGATCTCGCTTTCGGGTGCGGCGGACCTGGTCCGCGAGCCCACGATTCTGGGGATGACCGGGGCCCTGTTGCTCGTCGGCGGGATCGAGGGGTCGATCTTCACGTGGCTGCCCTACTACGCCGGTACGTCGCTGCCGGCGACGCTCGCCCCGCTCGCGCTCTCGGCGTACCTGCTCGCGTACGTCCCCGGCCGGGTGGCCTACACCGTGCTGGCCGAACGGGTCGGCTACGCGCCCCTCTCGCTCGCGCTCGCCGTTCCCGCGATCCCCGCGATGTACGTCGCGCTGGTCGCCACTGACGGGTATGCGATGCTCGCGGCGGTGTTCGTCCTCGGGCTGTTCATGTGCGGACAGTTCCCCCTGCTGTCGGCGGTCGGCGTCGAGGCCGCAAGCGAGTACAGCGGACCCGTAAACGCCATCTCGACGAGCGCGACCTACGTCGGGATGGCCGTCGTCCCCGCCGTCGTGGGCGCGATCACGGGGGTCTACGGGATCGCGAACGCAATGCTCGTCCCGGTCGTCCTCGTCGTCGGCGCGACGCTGCTGATCGCGGCGACGTGGCTCGCCGCTCACCGCGTGTAGGTGTGGACGGCGGCGACGTCGCCGTCCTCGAACTCGAAGCAGTCGATGAAGTCGAACAGTCCCTCGCCGTCGCCATCGAGCAGTCGCCCGCGAACCGCCACGCCCCCGTCGGCCTCGTAGACGGCCGTGATCTCGTGGGTGGTGTCCTTCATCGGCCGCTTCTCGCGCATGAACGCGACGAACGCCTCGCGCCCCTCGATCGTCCGGTCGGGCCGATAGTGGATGAAATCGGGCGCGAGCAACTCGGCGAGGTCGTCGTAGGCGTGTGAGTCTATCGTGCGATAGTACTCGCGGACGGCGTCCATACGCGCTCCTCGGCGGGACTCGAAAAGAACGTTCGGGACGGGGCGCTTTTACTCGCCGGCCGTCTCCCCTCCGGTAGTGCAGCTTCACGTCCGCTACGAGGGCGACGACGACCCCGAGAAGTGTACGGCCCGCAAGCTCGCCCGGTTCGACCTCGCGGAGCTTCACCGCTCGGACCGGGCGACCCCCTACGGGATCGTGCTCAACCCCCACGCGGAGCAGGCGCTCTCGCCGGCGGACCGCGAGAAAAGCGCCCGACTCGTCGCGCTCGACTGCTCGTGGGAGAGCGCGGGCGAGGCGCTGTTTTCGATGGCCGGCGAGCACCGCGCGCTGCCCTTCCTGGTCGCCGCCAATCCCGTGAACTTCGGCCGGCCGTTTCGCCTCACCACCGTGGAAGCGCTCGCGGCCGGACTGGCCGTCCTCGGCGAGCGCGAGCACGCCGAGTCGATCCTCTCGAAGTTCCGGTGGGGGCACAGTTTCCTCGAACTCAACGACGAACCCCTCCGCCGGTACGCCGCATGCGAGGACTCGACCGAGGTCGTGGAGATTCAGGCCGAGTACCTCGACCGCGGCGAGGGTGATTGAACGACGCCCCGACACCGCCGATTTATCACTCCGTGTATCGAGGACCGATCCATGAGAACCGTCGCCGGAGGCCGCGGATGAGCGAACCGACCCGAGTCGCCATCGCCTGTCAGGGCGGGGGCAGCCACACCGCCTTCACCGCGGGCGTGCTCAAGGGCCTGCTCCCCGAACTCGAACCGGAGTTCGAACTCGTCGGGCTGAGCGGCACCTCCGGGGGAGCGCTCTCGGCGTTCGCGGCGTGGAACGGCCTCTGTACCGACGGCCCCGAGGCGGCCCGCGACCGCCTCGACGCGATCTGGGCCGACATCGCCGCGCGTTCGCCGGTGGAACTGCTGGCGAACGGGTGGCTCCAGTGGGACGCGACCCTCCGTGCCCGCGGCGCGCCGCTGCCGGAGATCAGCCCCTACGACCTGCCGGCCGCCGAGTGGGGCCAGCGCCGACTCCGGCGGGTGATCGAGCGGAACATCGAACTCCGTCGGTGTCGGCGGCTGCTCGAACGCGAGGACACGCCCGAACTGGTGATCGGCACGGTCGACGTCAACAGCGGTCGGTTCGAGACGTTCGTCGACGGCGAGATCACCGCCGACGCGCTGCTGGCCTCGGCGGCGATTCCGACGCTGTTCCCCGCCGTCGAGATCGACGGCCACTACCACTGGGACGGCCTCTTCAGCCAGAACCCGCCCGTGAGGGACCTGATGGGCAACCAGCACCCCGACGAGTTGTGGGTGATCCAGATCAACCCCCAGACCCGCGAGAGCGAACCCCGGACCGTCGAGGAGATCGCCGATCGGCGCAACGAACTCTCGGGCAACATCTCGCTGAACCAGGAACTCCGGTTCGTCGAGCAGGTAAACGAGTGGGTCGAGGCGGGCTACCTCCCGGAGGAGTTCGTCCACACCGATGTCCGGCGGATCGAACTCGGGCGACGGCTTGGCTACCCCTCGAAACTCGACCGCCGCTGGGAGTTCGTCCGTGACCTGATCGAGGCCGGCGAGCGGCGGGCCGCGTCCTTCCTCGGGGACCACCCGTCCGTGGACGGGTGATATCCCCACCAGCCGGTACTGAAGAATAGATTTCTTCGATAGGGAATTTTGATTGGAATAGAAATGCTTATCGGGACTTGGTAGACAATACGACGACAATGGTTTCGACGGTCGAACGATACGGCTGGGGTGTGGCGTTCGTCGTGCTCGTCGTCTTCGCCGTGCCGTGGTTCCTATGGGGGGTATCGGACGTCGTCTGGGGGCTCCCGGTCTGGCTGTGGTGGCACGTCGGTTGGATGGGGCTGGCCTCGCTCGCGTTCTGGTCGTTCTCGCGGCGGGCGTGGGGGCTCTGGATCGAGGGGGCGCCGTGAGCCTCGCAGTTCAGCTGGGAATCGTCGTCGGCTATCTGGTTCTGGCGCTCCTGATCGGGGTCGCGGCCTATCGGCTGACGGACCGGACCGCCGAGGACTACTATCTGGCGAGCCGAACCTTCGGTACGGTCGTCCTCCTGTTTACGACGTTCGCGACCCTGCTGTCGGCGTTCACGTTCTTCGCCGGGCCCAACACCGCCTACCGGGCGGGACCCGAGTGGATCCTCGTCATGGGCGTCATGGACGGGATAATCTTCGCCGTCCTCTGGTATCTGGTGGGGTACAAACAGTGGCTCGTCGGGCGCGAGCACGGCTACCTCACGCTCGGGGAGATGCTCGGGGACCGATTCGGGTCGGATGGTTTGAGAGCGCTGGTCGCCGGGATCAGCCTCTTTTGGCTCTTCCCGTACGTGATGCTCCAGCAGATGGGCGCGGGCACCGCGCTCGCGGCGCTGACGGACGGCGCGGTGCCCTACTGGGCCGGCGCGGGGCTGATCACGCTGTTCATGATCGTCTACGTCGTGCTCGCGGGGATGCGCGGGGTCGCCTGGACCGACACGCTCCAGGGCGCGTTCATGCTCGTGACCGTCTGGGCGGCCCTCCTGTGGATCCTCGCCGTCGCCGGCGGCCCGTCGGCGGCGACCGCCGAACTCGTCGGCGTCGCCCCCGAGTTCACGGCACTGGGCGGCGACTTCTACACCCCGGCGTTCGTCGTCACACAGGCCGTCAGCATCGCCTTTGGGGTGGCGATGTTCCCCCAAGTGAATCAGCGCTTCTTCGTCGCCCGGTCGAGGACGGTGCTCAAGCGGACTTTCGCGCTCTGGCCCGTGCTCGTGCTCGCGCTGTTCGTCCCCGCGTTCATGCTCGGGGCGTGGGCCCGCGGGCTCGGGATCGAGGCCGCTCCGGGCGCGAACGTCCTGCCCCTGCTTCTCGCGGAGTACACCCCGGTCTGGTTCGCCGCGCTCGTGATCGCGGGGGCGGTCGCCGCGATGATGTCCTCCTCGGATTCGATGCTGCTGTCGGGGTCGTCGTACTTCACCCGCGACATCTACCGCCCGTTCGTCAACCCCGCCGCGTCGGAACGACGCGAGGACCTGTTGGGACGGGTGGGCGTCGCCGTCTTCGCCACCGGGGCGTTCCTCGCGAGCCTCCTCCGGCCCGGAACCCTGTTGGAGGTCGGCGCGACGGCCTTCGGCGGGTTCGCCCAGCTCGCGCTCCCGGTGATCGTCGCGCTCTACTGGACCGGGACGACCAGAACGGGGATCGCCGCCGGCATCGTCGGCAGTCAGGCGTTCTATCTGGCGAGCGTCTTCCTCCCGTTCGTGCCGACCGCCTACTGGGGGTGGGGCGCGTCGCTGTTCGGGATGGCGCTCGGACTCGCCCTGACCCTCGGCGTCTCGCGGGTCACGACGCCCGCCGCGGGCGAGCGACGGGCGATCTACTTCGAGTTCGCGGACTGACGGGAGAGAAGCCTTAACTACGCCGGGAGAAAAACGGGGGTATGGCTTCATTCGACACCGCGGAGCGTCGGACTCTGCACAAACAGATCTGCATGAAGTGCAACGCGCGCAACCCACAGGACGCCGAGCGCTGCCGGAAGTGTGGGTACGGAAACCTCCGGCCCAAGGCCACGGAACGACGCTCCGTCTAAACACGGACCTTTCGTACGGACCGTTTTCATCGTCGGGTGTGCTCACTTCGTTCGCACACCGCTCCTCGAAAAATCTCCTCCAAAAAGCCGGACTCGCTTCGCTCGTCCGGTCCGCTACCGCCGTGGTTCTGTGGAAGAAATTGAAAACCGTAGTTCCGGACCGAAACGCACTTTTGAGCGACGGAGAGAGAACAGTACGCGCGAGGGTGGCTGAGCATGGCCAAAAGTGGCGGGCTTAAGACCCGCTCCCGTAGGGGTTCGAGGGTTCAAATCCCTTCCCTCGCATAACTGCCGCTCGTGAGTTTGTTCGCGGCAGTTCTCGAATAATGTATTAAAGTAGCCGGGGACGCACAGCGAAGCGAGCATTTCCCGCCGTAATTTAAATAGTAATAATATTCCTAGGAGTATGTCTGTTGTAGCCGTTATCAGCTATTTACCCGCTGAGTTCCAGAAGAAATTCAATTAAAAGCCCACTGAGTGTCAATAATGCACCATACCATTGGCTGACGGTACTACGTACCAGTGCCTGCATCTGATGGTCGGGACCGTCGAAAGTTTTAGTTATATGAGACTGTACTCTACCTAATCCATTTATTATATGATAAAATATAATAGCTGCTCCGGACAATGTCAACAAAGAACCATACGCCTTCCGTGAAAACCTAAGAAAACATACGAATACTATACTCAGAAATGGCGTGAGAAAATACAACCGTTTAACGAATACATCTTCAAACTCACTAATCAGATCTTCGGATATTTTTAAGGAGGTTGTGTTAACCACGACCCACTCAATTATTGTTCTGAATTTATCCATTGTATATAAAAACACAACAGTACTAATTAGTATTAATATCCCAATTCCTCCGTTGATTATGTAGTGGACCGCGAGCGCTCCGCGCTCGCGGCTTTTTGGAGGAGATTTTTCGAGGAGTGATGCCCGCAGCACGCCGGAGGCGTGCGAGGACACCCGACGATGAAAAAGGTCCGCTAGAAGAGCAGTTCGTCGTCGTTCTCGACCATGTAGAGGGTGCGCGCGGAGATATTTACCGCATGATCGCCGACGCGTTCGAGGTCCCGGATCGTCAGCAGCAGGCGCGAGACGTCCTGGAGCATCTCCTCGACCTCCTCCTCGTCGGTGCCGTCGCCGAGTTCCGTCTCGATCAGGTCCCGGACGACCACCTCGCTCGCGCGCTCACAGCGCTCGTCCAACTCGTCGTCGCGCTCCGCGATCTCGTAGCAGGCCCCGACGTCCTCCTCGGCGTAGGCGGTCAGCGCCGCCTCGATCATCTCGAGGGTCATCGCCCCGATTCCCTGGACGTCCACGTCGGGGAACAGGTCGCGGGTGGCCTGTTTGGTGTACTTCCCGAGGTTGGTCGCGAGGTCCGCGATCCGTTCGAGGTCGGTGATGATCTTGAACGAGGCGGCGATGAACCGGAGGTCGCCCGCGACCGGCTGTTGGAGCGCGATCAGGTCCGTACACTCGCGCTCGAGTTCGAGGTACATCTCGTTGACCTCGGCGTCGCGGGTGATGACCTCCTCGGCCAGCTCCTCGTCCTTGTCCTCGAGCGCCGCGAGCCCCATGCGCAGGCGTTCCTGGACCACCTCGCCCATATACAGTACGTCCTCGCGCAACTCGTCGAGCTTCTGTTGGTATTCCTTCCGAGCCATTCTTATCCGAACTTACCCGTGATGTAGTCTTCAACCCGTTGGTTCTCGGGGTTTTCGAAGATGCGGTTGGTGTCGCCGAACTCGACGAGCTCCCCACCGGTCAAGAAGACGGCGGTCTTATCCGAAATTCGTGCCGCCTGCTGCATGTTGTGCGTGACGATCACCACCGTGTAATCCCGGGCGAGTTCCTCGATCAGGTCCTCGATCTGGCTGGTCGCGACCGGGTCCAGCGCGCTCGCGGGCTCGTCCATCAGGATGACTTCGGGGTCGGGCGCGATCGCCCGCGCGATACACAACCGCTGTTGCTGGCCGCCCGAGAGGTCCAGCCCGGAGGACTCGAGTTTGTCCTTGACTTCGTCCCAGAGCGCCGCGCGTTTGAGCGCGGTCTCGATCGCCTCGTCGGTGACCGTCTCACCCTGGACCTTCAGCCCGTAGGCGACGTTCTCGCGGATGGATTTGGGGAACGGGTTGGGTTTCTGGAAGACCATGCCGATCCTCCGTCGGAGGGCGACGGGGTCGACGTCCTCGTCGTAGACGTTCTTGCCGCGAAACAGGAGTTCGCCCTCGACATGGGCGACGTCGATCAGATCGTTCATGCGGTTGATCGAGCGCAGGAACGTGGATTTGCCACAGCCGGAGGGGCCGATGATCGCCGTGACCTGTTTTTCGGGGATCTCCATCGTGGTGGGCTGGAGGGCCTGTTCGTCGCCGTAGTAGACGGCCAGATCCCGGCTCTCGACGACGGTTCGTGCCGTCGAGGAGTCCTCCCGCGTGCTCGACTGTGCCTGTGCCTCCGAGAATCCGCCGGGATCCGGACTCGCCGAGGCGGTCGTTCCGTCGCTTTCGTCCGGATCCGATGTCGTCATGTCTCGTGTCATTATGAGCGTTCCGTCTGATACTTGTTGCGGATGAGTATCGCGATCGAGTTGATCGAGAGCAGTACCACCAGCAGCGTCACGACGCCCGCCGAGACCACGCCGTACTGGAAGGCCGTGTCGGGGTAGCTCGACCAGGTGTAGATCTGCATCGGCATCGCGCTGAACTTCGCGAAGAGGCCGTCGGGTACGCCGAACACCGTCGTCGGAACGCCGATCATGATCAGCGGCGCGGTCTCGCCGATCGCCCGCCCGAGCGCGAGGATCGTCCCGGTCATGATCCCCGGTAGCGACCGGGGCAGGACGACGTTCCGGATCGTCTGGCGCTTGGTCGCGCCCATCCCGTAGGAGGCCTGCCGCAGGGAGTCCGGCACCGACCGGATCGCCTCCTGTGCGGAGATGATGACGATCGGCAGGATCAGCAGCGACACCGTGAACGCGGCGACCAGCAGGGTGCCGTACCCGAAACTGAGCAGCTGGACGAACAGCCCCAGCCCCAACAGTCCGTAGACCACCGAGGGAACCCCCGCGAGGTTCGCGATGTTGAGCTGGATGAACCGCGTCAGGCGGCCGTCCGAGGCGTACTCCTCGAGGTAGATCGCCGCGCCCACGCCGAGCGGGAACGTGACCAGCGCGATCAGCAGCATCAGGACGATCGACCCGACGAGCGCCGGGAACAGCCCCGCCTCCTCGGGGAGCGGATGGGGCGGGCTCGTGAGGAACTGCCAGTCGAGCCAGCCGACGGCGTCGACGGTGACGTACGCCAGCAACACCCCGAGCGTGACGACGCCGAACAGCGCCGCCGCCAGCGTCACGTACTTGAACACCCCGTCCTTCCACCGGCTGACCTCGCCGAAGTCGGTTCGTGTTTCGGTTTCGGCGGCCATTATCGGTACTCCTCCCGGTAGCGCGAGGCCACCCACTCGCTTATCAGGTTCATGGCGAAGGTGATGACGAACAGCGTCAATCCGACCGCGAAGAGGCTCCGGTAGGCCAGCGACTGGCCGGTCACGTCGCTCGCGCCCAACTGGACCATCGCGGCGGTCATCGTCTGGATCGAGTCGAGGAAGATCCCCGCCGGATCCGTGAGATCGACCAGCCGCGGCGTGTTGCCCGCCGCGATGGTGACCGCCATCGTCTCGCCGATCGCGCGGCTGAGCGCGAGGATGTACGAGGAGGCGATCCCCGAGACCGACGCGGGGACGACGACGCTCGTCGAGACCGTAAATCGCGTCGCGCCCAGCCCATACCCCGCCTCCCGAAGCGAGTCGGGCACCGAACTCATCGCGTCCTCGCTGATCGAGGAGACCATCGGGATGATCATGATGCCGACGATGATCGAGGCGGAAAGCGCGTTGAACGTGCTGATCGTCGGGAAGACGACGCTCAGCGCGGGCGTGACGTACACCAGCGCGAAGTAGCCATACACCACGGTCGGCACGCCCGCGAGCACCTCGATCGCGGGTTTCAGCACCGACCGGGCGCGGTCGCTCGCGTACTCCGCGAGGTAGATCGCCGTCAGCAGTCCGACCGGCAGCGCGATCGCCGCGGCGCCGAAGGTGATGACGAGCGTCCCGGTGACCAGCGGGAGCACGCCGAAGCTGACGGGCTCGTTCGCCGGGCTCCACGTCGTCCCGGTCAGGAACGCGATCGGGGAGACCTCCGCGAAGAACGTGAGCGCGTCCGAAAGCAGCGTCACGACGATGGCGAGGGTCGTGAGGATCGACAGCAACGCACAGACGAAAAAGACCGCCCGATAGGCGAACTCGCGGGTGTTCTGCCCGCTCCGCCGCGAGAGGTCGGGGGCCGTCGTGTCGCTCATCGCCGCGTCACCTCCGGCCGTGGTCGATACGCCCGGTCGGCCGTCGTCTCGAACCCGGTCATGCGACGTCCTCCAGTGCCGCGTCGAGGCGTTCTAGGTCCTCGTCGCGTTCCTCCTCGGTGATCGGGACGTACCCGACGTCGGCGACGAGGTCGGTCGCCGCCTTCTCGATGAAGTACCGGACGAACTTCTCGACGGCGGGGTTCGAGAGCGACCCCTTCGCGGCGTACGTGAACAGCGGCCGCGAGAGCGGCTGGTACTCGCCGGCCTGGGCCGTCTCGAGGCTCGGCTCGACGCAGCCCTCGCCGCCGTCGACGGCCAGCGCCTTGATCGCGTCCGGGTTCTCGCTGTAGTACGAGAAGCCGAAATACCCCATCGCGTACGGCGACCCCCGGACGCCCCGGACGATGGTCCGGTCCTTCTCGGTGCCCGCGTAGTCGTTGCGGTGGTTCGCGTCCTCGCCGATGACGGTCTCGCGGAAGTAATCGAAGGTGCCGCTGACCGTGTCGGCCCCGTAGAGGTCGAACTCCTCGTCGGGCCAGTCCTCGCGGACGTCGCTCCAGCGCTCGGCCCCGTCCGCCCGCCAGATCTGCCGGAGTTCGTCGATCGTCACGCAGTCGACCCAGTCGGCCTCCGGGTTCACGACCACGGTCAGCGCGTCCGTTCCGACGGTGAACTCGATCGGCTCGACCCCGTTGGTGCTACACTGGGTCCGTTCGTCCTCCTCGATGGGCCGGCTGGCGTTGTTGAGGTCCGTCATCCCCGGACAGAAGAAGTTCGAGAACCCGCCGCCGCTGCCGGTCTGACTGACCGAGACGTTGATGTCCGGGTTCTCCTGGACGAAGTCCGATGCGATCGCCTCCGCGATCGGGAAGACGGTGCTGCTCCCGGCGATGTTCACCTCTTCGGGCTCGTCGCTCGCCACCCGTGTGCATCCGGCGAGTCCGATCGCGCCCGACGCTCCCATCGCCGCCAAAAGATCGCGCCTAGAGACGGAGCGTGTCGGCCACCCCGATGTGTCTCTCGACATCACCGGAACGTGACCGTCTGAGGACTAAATACCCTTCTATGAGTACTATATAGAGGACAATATTCGAGCCCGCTTCGGGCTCGATCCCCAACCGAGTTCGAGGTCTCCGATGACGACCGGTCGCTCCCGACGGAGCCCCGCGTTCGACGCCGGTCCCGAGCGGCGGCGGACGTGTGCTATATATTCATAGCCAGATTTACCTTCCCCGGCGGAGACGGTCGGGTATGGACACCCGAAAGGTCCAGGTGACCGGCGGTTCGACCTTCACCGTCTCGATCCCGAAGGAGTGGGCGACGGCCAACGGCGTCGAGGCGGGGACCGAGGTCGCGTTCTACCCCGACGGCGACTCCCTGTTGCTCTCGCCGCGTGGGGGCGACGAGGTCGTCGAGGGGACCCTCGACATCGGCGACCTCCGCGGCCGGGACCTCACGCGTGCGGTCGTGACGATGTACGTCAGTGGGTTCGACGTCGTCCGCCTCGAAACGGGACAGGTCACCGCCGACCAGCGCCGTAGCGTTCGGGACGCCACGCAGGGGCTCGTCGGTTTCGAGGTCGTCGAGGAGACGGGCGAGCACGTCGTCCTCCAGGACCTGCTCGACTCGGGACAGCTCTCGGTCCACAACGCCGTCACGCGGATGCGGATGATCGCGACCACGATGCTCGCCGACGCCGTCCGCGCGCTGCTCGAGGACGACGACGAACTGGCGGCCGACGTGATCGAGCGCGACGACGACGTCGACCGCCTGTGGTTCATGGTCTCGCGGGTGTTCCGTTCGACCCTCCGGAACCCGGGAGCGGCGGCCGAGATCGGGTTGGGACGGGAGGCGTGTTTCGACTACCACTCCAGCGCCCGCCAGCTAGAGCGGATCGCCGACCACTCCACGAAGATCGCGACCATCGCGCTCGACCTCGGAGAGATCCCCGAGGACGTCGCCGGGGCGCTCGTCGAACTCCACGAGGACGCTATCGCGGTCGTCGAGCGGGCGATGGACGCCTTTCTCGAAGGGGACAGTTCGCGGGCGACCCGGCTGGCGAACCAGGCCCGCGAGGACGTCGAGGCGATCGACGAACACACCCGCAGCGCCGACGAGCGGATCAGGAACCTCGACGACGCCCACCAGGCGCAGTTCCTCGGACTCGTCGTCGACTCGCTTTCCCGGACCGCGGACTACGGCGGCAACATCGCCGAGACGGCGCTCCAGAAGGCCGCGCCGCGGCCGTAGTCCCGGTTCGGACTCGCCGGTAGCACACGGAAAACGGGCCGGGAATCGGTCGGTTACTCCTCGAGGACGGCGTTGACCTGCCCGTCCTGGCCGGGCCGGGAGGTGACGCGGGCGGTCCCCTCGGAGGTGTCGAGAAGCGCGCCCTTCGTGATGATGTTCCGGCGGACGTAGTTGGGGTTGGCGGGGTTCTCGATCACGTCCTCGATCTCGGCGCTCTTGACCTCGCCGCCGGCGGAGACGCTCGCGACGTTCGTGGCGATCGCGCGGACCTTCCGGTTGCCCCCGCGGGCGTCGACGGTCTTGAACTTCTTCTCGCCCACCTGGGTCTCGGTGGGGCCGCGCCCGAGCTGGTGTTTCTTCCGCTTCGCCATCGGGCGCAGTCGCCCGCCGGTGCGCTTTCGCGTCGAACGGCCGTGATCGTTCATGGCCGGAAGGAGTGGCGGTGGCTACTAAAAGGGATCGCATCCGAACCGTTTAGGGTTCGGCCGCGAGCACTCCCGAGCGATGAGTCTCCGGGTCGCCGTCGCCGCGCCGTTTCGGGGGGCGGGCACGCGCACGATGGAGGAGAGTCGTTTCGTCGTCTCGCTCTCGCTGGATCGGGACTGGTTCTCGCCGGACCAGGCCAAGCGCCTGATCGACGTGGCCGTGAGCGAGGGGCTGCTCTCGCGGACCGACGGGGGCCTCGAAGCCACCTTCGCCGTCGAGGACGTCGAGATTCCCGAGGAGTTCGTCCCCGATGAGGACCTCCTCGTCCGGCGCTCGCCGTTCGAGCGCGTCCTCGAACGGATCGTCGCCGGCGGCGTCGACAAGCGGACCGCCGTCGCGCGGATCAACGAACTGCAGGGGGAGCTGGGGGTCACGATCGAGGTCGCGGCGGTCGTCTTCGCCCGCCGGAAGGGGATCGACGTCTCGGCGGAGGTCCCGGCGGTCCGCGGGACGCTGAACCGGGAGGACTAATCCCGAGGCGGAGGTAGCGTCCCCATGGTCGAGGAACGGCTGACCGACGGAACGCGGATCGCCCGGTTGCTCGCCAGCGAGGTCGACGGTCGGACCGACGGCGAACTGGCGGCCCTCGCGGTGACCGAGGCGAACCCCGACGTCGAACCGACGGCCGACGGCGCGTTCGCCTACGCGATCGCGGCCGCCGGCGAGCGTCTGGCCGGCGTGTACGTCCATCCGGACCGGGCACACGTCGAGTTCTCGGCGAGCCACGAGGAAGCCGTGGCGGGCGCCGAATCGGCGGGGTTGCGGGTGCGTCCGAAGGCGACCCGCCCCCCGAGGACGCTCGTGTTCGTCGAGGACGGCGCGGAGGTAAAGCGGGCGGTGTCGGTGCTCGAACGGGCGGTTCAGTCGAACTGAGCGACCAGATCGGGGAGGTCGCTCACGAGGTCGGCCCGGTCGACGTGGGCGTCCGCCCGCGGATCGGGGCCGGGCCCGTCCGGGTACAGCACCTGGACGACGGCCATGCCGATCCCGGTCGCGCCCGCGACGTCGGTCTCGACGCCGTCGCCGACGTAGACCGCCTCCTCGGGATCGACCCCGAGCGCATCGAGGATCGCCTCGAACGCCCCCGGATGGGGTTTCCCCTCCTCGAGTTCGCCGGTGATGACCGCCGCGTCGAACAGCCCCTCCCAGCCGAGCGTCCGCAGTTTGTCGCGCTGGGCGACGACCGGTCCGTTGGTCAGCAGGCCGACCGCGTACCGATCCTGGAGGGTCGTGATCAGCGATTCGGCCCCCTCGATCGGCGTGAGGCTGTCGGCGATCGCGTTTCGATACGCCTCCGCGAGCGCCTCGCCGTCGCCCCCGTCGAGCAGGTCCGAGAAGATCGGCCCGCGCGTCTCGTGGGCGTGTGCGCGCTGGTGGGCCTCGCCGTAGGTCTCCCGGGAGACCGCGGGAACGCCGACCGCGTCGGAGGCCTCCGCAAGCAGGGTCGACCGGTCGCGCGACACCACCGCGAGGGTGTAATCAAGGTCGAACACGACCGCTCTGAGTGCCATACCCCTCCTTGGCGCCCCCGGCATTTGAGCCTATAGCATCGTTCGGGGCCTCGCGGCCGAACGGGAACGTTGTAGTCCGCGCCCCGCGATGGGGGGACATGGACTTCTTCGAACGACTCCGCGAGCGGATCGACGAGCGCGACTCGGTCGTCTGCGTCGGCCTCGATCCCGACCCCGATCGGCTCCCCGAGCACCTCCGCGAACACGACCTCCCGCGGTGGGCGTTCAACCGCCGGATCATCGACGCGACCCATCCCCATGCCGCCGCCTACAAGCCCAACGCCGCCTTCTACGAGGATCCAGAGGGGTGGCGCACGCTCACGGAGACGATCGCCTACGCCCACGGGAAGGACGTGCCGGTCATCCTCGACGCCAAACGCGCCGACATCGGCAATACGGCGAGACAGTACGCGAAACTCCTCGACCGCGCCGACGCCATCACCGCGAACCCCTACATGGGGCGGGATTCGCTCGAACCGTTCCTCTCGAACGCCGGGAAGGGCGTGTTCGTGCTCTGCCGGACCTCGAATCCCGGCGGCGCGGACCTCCAGGACCTCGAACTCGCCTCCGGCGAGGCCGTCTACGAGCGGGTCGCCGCGCTCTGTGACCTGTGGAACGCGAACGACAACGTCGGCCTCGTGGTCGGCGCGACCGCGCCCGAGGAGCTAGAGGAGCTTCGCGAGCAGGTCCCCGACCTTCCCTTCCTCGTGCCCGGCGTCGGATCGCAGGGCGGGGACGCGGAGGCCGCCATCGAGTTCGGCCTCGCCGGCGGGGTGGGCCTGGTCAACTCCTCGCGGAGCATCATCTTTGCAGGAGAGGGCGAGGACTTCGCGAAGGCCGCGGGCGAGGCGGCCAAACGCCTCAAACGGCGGTTGAACCGGTATCGGTAGCCTCGACTCCCACCCTTATGTGACTCGACGGCCCCCGTACGCCCATGGACGATCTGGCAACGAGGGCCGCGGTCGCCGAACGCGCCGCCCGCGCCGGCGGCGACCTCGCGATGTCGGAGTTCCGAACCGACATCGCCGTCGAGACCAAAGAGGACAAGACCGACGTGGTGACGCAGGCCGATCGGGACGCACAATCGAGAGCCATCGAGGTCATCCGCGAGGAGTTCCCGAGCGACGCGATCGTCGGCGAGGAAGAGGACGCGCTGAAGGAGGTCCCCGAAGAGGGGCCGGCGTGGGTGATCGACCCGATCGACGGCACCAGCAATTTTGTACGATCGATCCCGATCTGGGCGACGAGCGTCGCCGCGACGGTCGACGGCGAACCCGTCGCCGCGACCAACGCGATGCCCGCGATCGACGACTACTACGTGGCCGACGCTGATGAAACGCGCCTGAACGGCGAACCCGTGGACGTTAGCGACCGGACGGACCCCGAGGCCTGCACGGTGGCGCCGACGTTGTGGTGGGACTTCGACCAGCGCGAGGCGTTCGCCCGGGTCGTCCGGGGGGTCGTCGAGCGCTTCGGCGACGTGCGCCGGTTCGGCTGTGCGCAGGCCACGCTCTCGCTCGTCGCCGACGGCGGCCTCGACGGGGCGCTGAGCGACGTCCGCCCGAACCCGTGGGACACCGTCGCTGGCGTCCACCTCCTGCGCAACGCGGGCGGCGAGGCGACGGACGTCGCGGGCGAACGCTGGCGCCACGACAGCCGCGGGCTCGTGGTGTCGAACGGCCACGTCCACGGGGCGGTCCTCGACGCGGTCCGGTCCGTTACCGAGCGGTAGGTCGGGAACGGGCTACGCGAGGTCGTCGTAGGTCGGCCGCTCTGACTCGCCGGGGAACGACTCGACGGGGGTCGTCGTCTGGTCCCCCGAGCGCATGTCCTTGACGGTGATCTCGCCGGTTTCGAGGTCGCGCTCGCCGACGATCACGACCGTCTCGGCGTCGATCCCGTCGGCGTAGTTCATCTGCGCGCCGAAGCTCCGGTCCGAGAGGTCGGTCTCGACGCGGTGGCCCCGCTCGCGCAACTCGCGGGCGACGCGGGCCGCGACCGGGCGGGTGTCGCCCACAGAGAGGACGTAGTAGTCGGTCCGGAACGCCCCGGCGGGTCGGGCGTCCGCCCGGTCCAACAGGAGCGAGAGCGTCTCGTGGCCGACGGCGAACCCCACCGCGGGCGTGGGCTGGCCGCCGAACCCCTCGATCAGGTCGTCGTAGCGGCCGCCGCCGAAGACGGATCGACTCACCTCGCCCGCCGAGTCGAAACACTCGAAGACGACGCCCGTGTAGTAATCCAGCCCGCGGGCGGTCTCCAGCGAGATCGTACAGTGCTCGCGCGCGCCGAAGTCCTCGGCGGCCTCGAGGACGGCTTCGAGGTTTCCGACCGCCGCCTCGACCCGGTCGGTCCCCGCGAACTCGGCGAGTTCCCCGAGGTCGTCCGTCGAGAGCAGCGCGTCGAACTGCTCGGCCTGCGCGTTCGAGAGGCCGGCGTCGCTCAGCAGGCCGTAGTACTCCCCTTCCTCGATCTTCTCGCGCTTGTCGACCGCGCGGATCGCCTCGCGGGTATCGACCGTCGCGTCGAACGCCTCGAGAAGCCCCCCGAGGATGTCGCGGTGCGAGACGCGGAACTCGAACTCCTCGCCCGTGAGCCCCAATCCCGTGAGCGCGTCGGCACAGTACGCGAGGACCTCGGCGTCGGCCTCGGGTTCGGCGGAGCCGAAGACGTCGACGTTGGTCTGGTAGAACTCGCGAAAGCGCCCCTGCTGGACCTGTTCGTAGCGCCAGAACGGCCTGGTGGAAAACCACTTGATCGGCTTCGAGAGCTCCTGTTGTTTGGCGACGACCATCCGCGCCGCCGTCGGGGTGAGTTCGGGCGTCATCGCCACGTCGCGCCCGCCCTGGTCGGTGAAGTGGTAGAGTTCGTCGGTGATCTCCTCGCCGCTCTTCTCGACGTACATCCGCGTTCGCTCTAAGGCGGGCGTGCCGATCTCCCGGAAGCCGTAGCGCCGGGCGGTCTCCTCTAACTGCTCGGTCACCGCGCGGCGCGCGCGCATCTCCTCGGGGTAGAAGTCGCGAAACCCCTTGATCCGCTTGTACATGTCCCCGGGTTTGGGGGTGAGGCGCTTCAACTAATCGGTAGCGCGGAGTCCCCTTCCTCAAGCGTTCACGAGACGCAAAGCGTCTCGTTAGCCAATCAGAACGCTTCGCGTTCTGATGACGCGAGTGAAGCGAGCGGTAGGAAGGAGCGCGTTCGCATAGCTGGACATTCCAGTTACATATAACCAGTCACGAAGCCACATTGAAGCCGAAGAGCGGATTCACCGCCTACCCTGACGGGTTCGAGGTCGAGTTCACGGACAAGCCCCATCACCAGAAGTCAGCGACTTCGGGTTAGCAACCAGAACTCAAAGAGTTCTGGCAACACCCTCAACACGCCTTCGGCGTGTGGGGTGGGGCAGTTGACTCCTCTCACTTGCCGCCGCTCACAGCGCGATCAGCCCCACCCCAACCACGGCGAGCATCGCGGCGATCAACCGGGTGCGAAACGCCGCCTCGTGGAGGAAAAGCCCCCCGAGGACGACGGCGACGATCGCCTGCGTGTTGATGACCGGCGAGGCGATGCTCGCGGGTACGAGCGAGAACGCGAGCGCCGTGAGGTGTTCCGAGACCGCGACCAGCGTCCCCGCCGCGAGGAACTTCGGCCAGTCCCCGCCGATCCCGTCCCACGTCCGGGCGGCGTGTGGCGAGAGGACCAGCGCCATCCCGCCCAGGAGGCCGAGGACGAGCAGTTCCGGGGGGAGCGCGAGTTCCTGAAGCGTGATCCGCCGGCCCACGTCGCCGACGGCGTACAGCGCCGCGCTGAGCAGCGCGAACCCGGCCGCACGCGACCCGAGCGCGTGACGAATCGGGTCCAGAAGCGACCCGCCGGTGAAGTTCGCGACGTAGACCGCGAGCGTCGCGAGCGCCACCCCCGAGATCTGGAGGGCGGTGAGATGCTCGCCGAGGAGGACGATCTCGATCGGCAGGACGAAAACGGGCACGATCTTGCTGATCGGCGCGACGTAGGATATCTCGCCGGTCTCGATCGCCCGGATGAACGCCATGAACGCCAGCGCGTTGGAGACGACGACGACCGCGAGCCCCGGCGCGCCGGCGACGAGCGCTCCGAGGGCGCCCCGGGGAACGCGCACGAGTGCGACCGGCGTGTACAGCGCGATGGCGACCGCGTGGACGACCACGATGATGACCCCCGCGGAGTACTCCGAAAAGAAGCGCTTGAGCGCGACGAGATAGCCACCCCAGAGCAGGGCGGCGAGAATGCTTGCGAGTAGACCGAGGTCCATACGCACGGGTCGCCGCTGGCCGCCATGAACGGTTCGCTATCGAAAGTCGGTGACGTGGCTCTGTTCGTGATCGGGAAAGACCGCCGAGACGGCCGCCCGCCCCTCGCGCTCGGCGAGCAGCGCGCGGAGTTCGGCCTCGTAGTCGGCCCGTGGGACCGACTCGCTGGGTCCCGACTCGACGTCGAGTCGGGCGTCGACGAGCTGGTCGACCGCCCCGCGACCGAACCCCGAGAGGGGCGCGACGTAGTCGACGCCGTGGCGGTCCTCCAGGCTCTGGGCCTGCGCCCGCGGGACCGTCGGGACCCGGTCGTCGCGCCGGGTGCCATCGGCGACCGCCGAGAACCCCTCGCCCGCGAGTTCTTCCAGGGCGTGCGTGTGGACCTCCTGGATGGCGTTTCGGGGGGAGCCGTCGGCGATCATCCGGTCGACGGCCGCCTCCGCGACGGCCGGATCGAGGTCGAGCGTCCGGAAGTCGAAGCCGGCGGCTTCGGCCGTCCGCCGGGCGTGGTTCCAGTCGTCGGTGATCCCGAAGGTCGCGGTGACGAGGGTGACGGTGTAGAACGGATCGAGCAACAGCGCCGCGAGCGAGGAGTCCTTGCCGGCGCTGTACAGCAGCCCGAGGTCCATATCGCCTCAGCGCCGCTTGATGTCGAAGCTCTTCTGCTCGGGCGTGAGTTCCTGCAACAGCGCTTTCATCTTCTGTTCGTCGATCTTGCCCTGAATCCGGCCGCTCTGGGCGAGCGCGAGCACCTGGCGTTCGACCTGCTCCGCGAAGTCGGGCTTGCTCATGCGCACGGAGTTGAGCCGCTTTCTGGCCCCGTCGGTGAGGTGCTGGCGGAGCATCGCCTTCTTCTGGGCGTCGGCCTGCTGTTGGGCCTGTTGTTGGGCCTCCTCCGATCCCTCGCCACCGCCCTGCTGTTGGTCCTGTAGCTGTTCGAGCTTCTTCTGTCTGAGCTCCTCCAGTCGCTCGTCGTCCGGGCGTTCGCTCATGTGTAGGTGTTCCGACGCGGGCGACAAAACGATTACGGAGCGCTGACTCAGGCGTAGCGTTCGAGTTCGGGACGCTCGGCTGCGATCTCGGCGAGCACCTCGCCGGCGGTCTCGTCAAGCAGGCTGCGGCCCTCGGCGGTCAGCACGCGGCCCGCGTCGCCCTGCTGGGAGACGAGCCCCTCGTCCTCGAGCTGCTGGAGGATCGTCCGGATGAGGTTGTCGCTGGCGTCGGTCTGTTTCGGCGGGGCGACCGTGTATCGGTTCGAGCCGCGCTTCGCGCTGCCGTAGTGGGTCGCGAGGCGCTCGACCCCGACGGGGCCGTCGACGGCGACCTTTCGAAGCAGGCTCGCCGCACGGACCGTCCAGAAGTCCTCGCGTTCGGGCGGGAGCTCGCGGCTCGCGCCGGTCTTCGCGTAGGCGGCCCACTCCGGCTGGTCGATGCGGTCGTCGAGTCGGTCCGAGAGCGCCTCGATGAGCTCGTCGGCCGGAACGTCGTAGAGCGTCGTCATTGGCCGCAGTTCGGCGCTGGCGTGTTTAAAAGCATCGTTGTCACGATTCGACCGGGCCGTTTTTGCGCCCATCGACGGATGGACGGGTATGGACGAACGCGCCGCCCTCCGGATGCTCTCGGGGGCGCTCTCGCACGCCGGCGACGACGCCGCCGTGGTCGGGGACCTGCTGGTGACGACCGACATGCTCCACGAGACGACCGACTTCCCCGCGGGGACGACGCGATACACCGCCGGCTGGCGGGCCGTCGGGGCCTCCCTGTCGGACGTGGCGGCGATGGGCGGCGAGGCCACGGCGGCAGTTGCGGTCTACGCCGCCCCCGAATTCAGGGAAGAGGAGATCCGCGGGTTCGTCGCGGGCGCGAGCGCGGTCTGTGACCTCGTCGGCGGGGCGTACGTCGGCGGCGACCTCGACACCCACGGGGAGTTCACCGTCGCCACGACGGTCGTCGGCGCCTGTGTGGAACCGGTGTATCGCTCGGGGGCGCGGCCCGGCGAGGCGGTCTGCGTTACCGGCACCCTCGGGCGCAGCGCCGCGGCCCTCGAACTGTTCCGGGACGGCGAGCGCGACCGGGCGAACGACCTCTTCCGGTTCGAGCCGCGGGTCGGCGCCGGGCGCGCGCTCGCGCCCCACGCGAGCGCAATGATGGATTCGAGCGACGGCCTCGCCAGGTCGTTACACCAACTCGCCGAGGCGAGCGACTGCGGGTTTTCGATCGAGAGCGACGCGATCCCCGTCGACGGGGCGGCACGGGAGGTGGCGGACGACCCCCTTGAGACGGCCCTCTTCTTCGGCGAGGACTTCGAACTCGTGTTCACGCTCCCGAAGACGGAGCTATCGACGGTCGAATCGGCCTCGCCGACGCCGATCACGGTCGTCGGCGAGGTGAGAAAGGCGGGCGTCGAGATGGACGGCGAGGCGCTCGCGGACAGGGGGTTCACCCACGGCTGATACGGGCGGTATTTGGAGAGTCTCCCCACCTCGTAGCGGCGAGGATCCGTAACGACGTACGGCCGACGGTATCAGCCGACGACCTGGATCGGGACCGGCGTGAAACACAGCAGTCCGAGGACGATGGTGAGCACGCCGATGGCGATCCGTTTCGGCCCGAGTTCGCGGTCGTCGATCGGGGTCGCGGAGCCGACGAAGGAGAACACGAGCGCGAGAAAGCCCCAGAACGCCCAGATGAACGCGGCGTCGCCGGGGACGTCGCGGACGTAGTGGAGGTAGCCCGCCAGCGAGAAGAGCGCGAGGGGGACGAACGCGGCGATCCGCTCGGATTCCTCGCCGAGGATCGCCCGCAGGACGTGGCCGCCGTCGAGTTGGCCGACCGGGATCATGTTCAGGAAGGTGACGAACATCCCGACCCAGCCGCCGATCACGACCGGGTTGACCGACGTAGCGGGGTCCTCGTATCGGAGGGGTTGATCGACGAGCCACGCGAGTGCCTCGAGCAGGGGCGGGTAGCCGAGTTCGATCTGGACGGCGTTGGGATCCCCGAGCAGGCTCGCGGGAGCGGTCACGGGCGGGAGGTGGAGTCCGATCACGGTGACGACGACGGTCGCGACCAGCCCCGCCAGCGGACCCGCGACCCCGATGTCGAACAGCGCCTTCCGACTCGGGATCTGGCCTTTCATCTTGATCACCGCCCCCATCGTCCCGATCAGGGTCGGGATCGGGATGAAGTACGGCAGCGAGGCGCTGACCCGGTGATGCCTGCTCAGAACGTAGTGGCCGAGTTCGTGAACGCCGAGGACGCCCATGATCGCGATCGTGAAGGGCCACGCGTGGACGACCTCGGGCGAGAAGGGATCGAGGTGGTACCAGAGCGATCCCGCGAAGAGCGTCGAGACGACCGTCGCGACGAACAGGACGACGTTCGTCCACGGGACGCCGTCGACGCCGAGGTCGATCGGTTCGGCGACGAGCACCCACTCGCCGTACTCGCGGGTCAGGCGGACCTCGTAGCCGCGCTCGCGGAACACGGGCCAGAGCTCCTGCATCACGGTGCGACCGTCGGTCCGGGGCGTACCGTAGTACCGGAGGACGTCGCCGTCGGTTTCCGACTCGTAGACGAAGAACACGTCCTCGACGTCGGCGACCGGGGGTTCGGTCGGGGCCTCGCTCATCGTCCCTGGGTTGGGCCCCCGCCGATATAAGGGTTCGACGAGGCGACTGGGAGGGCAGCGCCAGCGGGGTGTTCAGTTCATGCGACCGGGGTCACGCGCCACGTCGTGGCACTCGTGTACGACCACTTCTCGATCCGGAGGTCCTCCGCGGAATCGCTGAGCTTGACCATCAGCGCGCCGATCTCCTTCGCGGAGAGGCCGACGTCGTCGGCGATGAACTTGCTCTTGAAGTAGAGTTCGCCGCCGGCCGCACGCTGATTAAGGTATTGTTTAAGCCGCGCTTCCTTCGATTCCTGGGTCATGGAGGGCTGGGTGGTGGTGCTCATCGTCTTCCTCGCCAGTTCTTTAACGCCCATATAATGTTATAAGTAGAGGATGTTTAGGGTCGGTTCTACCCCCTTCACGGAAAATCATACTAAAAACAACCTTTCAAAAAGCTTCTAGACCGGTCAAGACGTTTTATTACGACTTCTACGGGCTCCGTTTGGTAGTAGGGAGTGGAGACATACAAACCTGTCGTTTTCCGTCCGAGGCGGCGTTCCGAATCGTTTCGAGGGTCTCAGACCCGGGTGTGGACCCAGAACTCCTCGTCGGCCGTCACCTCCTTCTTGAAGATCGGGACCTCGTCTTTGAGGCGGTCGATGCCGTCCTCGACGGTCCGGAAGGCCTCCTCACGGTGGCCCGCGAGCACGACGACGAAGACGATGTCCGCGCCCGACTCGATGACGCCGGTCCGGTGGTGCATCAGCACCTCGTAGACGCCCTCGCGCGCCTCTAGCTCCTCTCGGATCGTCGCGAGACGCCGCTCGGCGACCCCCTCGTAGGTCTCGAACTCGAGGAACTCGGTCGGGGCGTCCTCGACGCCGTCCCTCTCGCGGACGCGTCCGGTGAAGGTGGCGATCGCGCCCGCCCGATCCGCCCAGTCCGAGTCCTTCGCGCGCCGGACGAGCGCGTCGAGCGTCACGTAGGGCTCGGTCGATTCGAGTGCTTCGATCACGGCCCCGGTGTCGATCCCGTCGGCGTCCTCGGCGGTCGCGACCGTCTCGCCGCGGTGGTCCCGACCGCCGAGGGCGACCTGTGGGATCGCCGCGTCGGCGAACCCCTCGACGAGGGCGTAGTCGTGGCTTGACGCGAGTTCGTCGAGCGTTTCCGCGAGCGTCCGGTCGACCCCGGCTGCGAACCACTCCCCGTCGGCCAGCCCGTACGTGGTCGCCGCGCCGGCCTCGCGGTGTCGGTCGGTGTCGGTTCCGGCGGTGTCGATCGTCGGGGACTCGCCCAGCCGTTTGACCGCGGCGACGCGTCCGCGCTCGGCGAGGCGGGCCGCGAGTGATTCGACCAGACGGGTCTTTCCGCTGTCGGAGGGGCCGACGATCCCGAGTACGTACATGCCCGCAGACAGGGGCGGTCCGGCCTTGTACGTGTCGCCGCCGGGAGTTGACAATCCTTAAGCCGGGGACGGGGCTACCCGATTGCAAGCATGAACGTGGTCGTTTCTATCGGTGGCAGCGTTCTCGCGCCGGATCTCGGTGCGAACCGGGTCGCCGAGCACGCCGCCGTGATCCGGGACCTCGCGGACGACGGCTGTTCGGTCGGCGCGGTCGTCGGCGGTGGGGGGATCGCACGCGAGTACATCTCCACCGGTCGCGAACTCGGGGCGAACGAGATCGAACTCGACACCATCGGGATCGACGTCACCCGACTCAACGGCCGGCTGTTGATCGCCGCGCTCGGCGAGGCGGTCGTTCCCGCCCCGATCGAGACCTACGAGGAGGCCGGTGAGGTGCTGCGAAACGGCGACGTCTGCGTGATGGGCGGGGTCGCGCCGGCACAGACGACCGACGCCGTCAGCGCCGCCCTCGCGGAGTACACCAACGCCGACCTGCTGGTGTACGCGACGAGCGTCCCCGGCGTGTTCGACGCCGACCCGAACGAGGACCCCGACGCCGAGCGGTTCGAACGAATCACCGCCGGCGAACTGGTCGACGTCATCGCCGACATCGAGATGACCGCCGGCTCCTCGGCACCCGTCGACCTGCTCGCGGCGAAGATCATCCAGCGCTCGGGGATGCGCACGATCGTCCTTGACGGCACCGAACCGGAACGGGTCGCGAGCGCGGTCAGGTACGGCGACCACGACGGGACCGACGTCGTTCCCGAGGGCGTCGGCGACGAACCCACCTACTGGGCCGAGGATGAGCGATAACGCCGACGCGGACGCCGATCCCTACGCGATTCACGGGGATGGAGACGACGGCGAGCGCGGCTACGTCTTCTGGGCCGACGAGGTCGCGAACCGGATCGAGGACCGCGACCCGGACGACCCGATCGTCATCAAGGGCGGTATCTCCCCGTCGGGAGTCCCACACATCGGCAACGTCAACGAGATCATGCGGGGCTACTTCGTCGCGGAGGTCCTCAGGGAGCGGGGTCACGAGGTCCGCCAGGTCTTTACGGCCGACGACAAGGACCGCCTTCGAGGGCTGCCCCGCAAACTCGCGGATCTGGAGGGGAACATCGTCGACCTCGGGGACGTGAACGCCGGGGCGCTCGGGCGAAACCTGGGAAAGCCCTACACCGCGATCCCCGACCCCTTCGGGTGCTGTGACTCCTACGGCGACCACTTCTCGCGGCTCATCCAACGAAGCGCCGATCTCTTGGGGGTGCCCATCGAGATCGTCTCGAACACCGAGATGTACGCCGAGGGCGCGTTCGAGGAGCCCACGAGATACCTGCTCGAGAACCGCGAACGCGCCCGCGAGGTCCTCGCGGAGTATCAGGACGGCGTCGACGAGTCGTACGTCCCCTTCCTCGCCGAGTGTTCCGAGTGCGGCCACCTGACCGACCGGATCACCGGTGTGGACCTCGGTTCCGGTACCGTCGAGTACGAGTGTGTCGACGTCGAGGCCGGCGAGCAGGTCATCGAGGGCTGTGGCCACGAGGGGACCGCGGGTCTCCGCGACGGAAAGCTCCCGTGGCGCTTCGAGTGGGTCGCCCAGTGGCGGGTTCTGGGCGTCGATTTCGAGCCGTTCGGCAAGGACCACGCAGAGGGGTCGTGGCCCAGCGGCGTCGATATAGCTCGGTCGGTCTTCGGGTTCGAGCCGCCGATCCCGATGGTCTACGAGTGGTTCACCCTCGACGGCGAGGCCTTCTCCTCCTCGGCGGGCAACGTCATGCTCGTCTCCGAGGTGCTCGACCTGATCGAACCCGAAGTTCTCAGGTACTTCTTCGCGAAGGATCCCGGCCGCGCGCGAGACTTCAACGTCGAACGGATCGACCTCCTCGTCGACGAGTTCGATAGGCTGGAGCGGATCTACCTCGGCGAGGAGGACGCCGACGAACGCGAACGCGCGCGCGCCGAGCGGGTCTATCCCCTCTGCGTCGACGAGGTTCGCGACGATCGGATCCGTCTGCCCTACACCTTCGCCGCGGTGCTCGGGATGACCGACGATCCGGAACTCCGTACGGAGATCGCCCGCCGCGAGGGGCACGTCCCCGAGGACGCCCCCGGCCGGGCGATCGAGAACGCCCTCGCGCGCGTCGAACTGGCGCGGAACTGGGCCCGCGAGACCGGAAACGAGTACGACTACGACCTGAAGCGATCCGAGTTGCCCGACGTGGTGGTCGACGAGAACACGGCGCGGGCGCTCTCGGAACTCGCCGACTTCGTCGAGGCGGGCCACTCCCCCGGGGAGATCCAGGGCGAGATCTACGAGGCCGCGAAGCGAAACGACGTCCCCGTCGGCGACCTCTTCACGACGGGCTATCGTCTCTTCTTCGATCAGGAGCAGGGACCCAAACTCGGGCAGTTCCTGGGACAGATCGACCGCGAATTCGTCCTCGCGCGGCTTCGCCGCGAGCGCTGATCGGGGCAACGTTTTTGTTTCGTGTTATTGTGTGGCACGTATGAACGAGACGTTCGTGCGACTGTTGTGTCCCGAGTGCCGCAAGACGTGGGAGCGAAAGCCGGGTGACCTCCCCGCGCACACGGAGGCATTCGCCTGTGACGGCTGCGGGACCGAACGCCGCACCGCCGAGTTCACCCGGACGGATCGGGACCTCGACGTGCTGAAGCAGTTCCAGTAGCGGAACCAAACCCATTTGAGCGCCGGTCGCCGATGAAGGGTAATGAGTACGCTCACGTGGGTCCTCGTGGGTGTCGCGATCTACTGGGCGGCGCTGCTCTCGCTTCGCAACCGGGGGCTGCTTCCCAGCTACATCGGGACACAGGGCCCGATCATCACCCTCCACACGAAACGCGGCCGCGTCCTTCTGGATCGGCTCTCGCGCCCCAGGCGGTTCTGGCGGGCCTTCAGCAACGTCGGCGTCGGGATCGCGCTCGTGGTCATGGCGCTGTCGTTCGCGTTCGTCCTCTTCGCGGCGGTCTCGGCGCTCTACACGCCCGAGCGGACCGCCGTCACCGAGCCGCGAAACGTCGTCGTTATCCCCGGCGTCAACGACTTTCTCCCGCTCTCGGTCGCCCCCGAGATCGTCTTCGGACTGCTGGTCGCGCTGGTCGTCCACGAGGGCGCCCACGGCCTGCTCTGCCGGGTCGAGGGCATCGACATCGAGTCGATGGGCGTCGCGTTGCTGGCGATCGTCCCCATCGGCGCGTTCGTCGAACCGGACCACGAGAGCCAACAGCGCGCGGACCGCGGCGGCCGAACGCGGATGTTCGCCGCGGGCGTCACCGCGAACTTCGTCGTGACGGTGCTGGCGTTCGGCCTGCTGTTCGGGCCCGTCGCGGGTTCGATCGCGGTCGCGCCCGGCGCGCCCGTCGGCGGTGCCTTTCCCGGATCGCCCGCGGCGGGAGCGGGGATCGAGGCCGGCGACCGGATCACCGCCGTCGACGGCCAGTCCGTCGCCGACGCGGGTGAACTCGACGAGGCCCTCTCGGGGGCCGACGGCGAGGTGGTGCTGACGGTCGACGGCGAACGCGAGGTGACGGTCGAGCGCGAGGTGAGCGTCGCGGAGACTGTCGACGGCGGGCCGAGCGGCCTCGAAGCCGGCGACACCGTCGCCTCGGTGAACGGCCAGTCGGTGACCACCGAGGCCGAGTTCCGCGAGGCCGTCGGCGCGGACCCGACCGCCACCGTCCGGACCGCCGCGGGCGCGGAACACACCTTCGCCGCGGGCGCGCTCTCGACCGTCGCCGAGGACGGTCCCGCGAGCGCGGCCGGCATGCCCGCCGGCGAGCGGGTCGTGATAACCGCTGTCGACGGCGAGCGAACCGTCGACAGCGGGGAGCTGACGTCCGTCCTCCGGACCACCGAGCCCGGCCAAACGGTCGAGATCGAGGCCGTCGTCGACGGACAGGTCGAGACCTACACGGTCGAACTCGGCGAACACCCCGGGGGGTACGGTCAGGTCGGGATCAACGTCCAGCCCGGCGTGAGCGGAGTGGTCGTCGACGACCTCGGGATCCAGCCCTACCCCGCGAGCACCTTCCTCGGGTTGCTCGGCGGCGACGGCGACGCGGGCGCGAACACGCTCGTCGGCGCGATCCTCGTCGCGCTCACGCTGCCGATCTTCTCGATCGTCGACCCGTCGGTCCCCTTCAACTTCGCGGGCTTCACCGGCTTCGTGACGGAGTTCTACGTCGTCGAGGGCGCGCTCGCGCCGCTCGGCGGCGGCGTCTTCGTGCTTGCGAACCTGCTGTTTTGGACCGGGTGGATCAACCTCAACCTCGGATTCTTCAACTGCATCCCGGCGTTCCCGCTCGACGGCGGGCACATCCTGCGGACGAGCACCGAGGCGATCGTCTCGCGCCTACCGATCAGCGGGAGCTACGAACTCACGAAGACGGTGACGATCTCCGTCGGCGTCACGATGCTGGTGGGCCTGCTCGTGATGATCTTCGGGCAGGGCCTACTCGTCTAGGCCGTAGCGCTCCGCGAACCCCTCGGGGGTGTCCTCGACGCGCTCGAACGCGCCGAAGTCGCGCTCGTAGTGGCGGATCACCTGTTCGGCGATCCACGCGCTGAACGTCCCGTCGAAGCGCCAGTGGCCCTCCCGCTCGGGGAGCGAGAAGCGCTCGTCGGTCGCGAGCGCGACGTAGACGTGGTAGAACCCGAGGATCACGTCAGCGAACTCCCGGCCCGTCGTGGCGATCTCCTCGCGTTTTCTCCCCAGTTCCTCGCGGCCGGCGTCGGTGAGTTCGAAGTACTTCCGGTCGGGTTCGTCCTCGCGGTCGAGGCGCTGGGCCCAGCCCTCCTCCTCGAACTTGTAGAGGATCGGGTAGACCGAGCCGTACGAGGGCTCCCAGTGGCCGCCGCTGATCTCGGTGATCTCCTTGAGGATTTCGTAGCCGTACCGGGGGCGTTCGTCCAGGAGTTCGAGAACGAGATACGAGATGACCCCCTTGGGCGGCCCACTCTTTCGCATTGGCCCCTGTTCAGAGGGGCGGGGTGAAAGCGTTTCGTTTCCGGTATGTACGCCCGTTGTACCCGCCGAGACACCCCTCGCGCTTGGATCGCCGCCCCGTGTAGAAAGGTCCTTCCCACGCGGCCTCCAACGCCCGACATGGGACGACGCGAGCCGCCCCGAACCGAGGAGGGGCTGTACGTGCTGCACGACCTGCGGAGCGTCGACTGGGACGCCTGGCGCGCGGCCACCGACCGCGACCGCGAGGCCGCCCTCGCGGAGGGCGTCGCGTTCCTCGAGGACCACGCTGCCGTCGAGGAGGGCGATACGGCGGCGTTCAGCGTGCTCGGACACAAGGCCGACCTGCTGATCCTCCACCTCCGACCCACGCTCGCGGAACTCGACACCGCCGAACGCGAGTTCGAGGGCTGTGCGCTCTCGGAGTTCACCGACCGGGCGAGTTCCTACCTGTCGGTCACGGAGGCCTCGGGCTACACCGAGGCCGCCGCGGACTACTTCGATCCGGACGTCGAGGCCGACCCCGGCCTCAGGCGCTACATGGACTCGCGGCTGTACCCCGACCTCCCCGAGACGGAGTTCGTCAGTTTCTACCCGATGTCGAAACGGCGGGATCCCGAGTACAACTGGTACGACCTGCCGTTCGAGGAGCGACGCGAACTGATGGCGGCACACGGCGAGATCGGGCGCGATTATGCGGGGAAGGTCACCCAGATCATCTCCGGGAGCGTCGGCCTCGACGACCACGAGTGGGGCGTCACCCTCTTCGCCGACGACATGACCGACATCAAGCGCCTGCTCACCGAGATGCGCTTCGACCCCTCCTCCTCGAAGTACGCCGAGTTCGGCCGCTTTTACACGGGGCGGCGCTTCGCGCCCTCCCAGCTGGAGGCGTTTCTCGCCGGCGAGTCGGTCTCCACCGCTACGGGTGGGGGCGTCGACACCGACCTCGCCGAGGAGTTCGGCCGGCTCGGAGTCGAGGTCGACGCCCCCGAGGGGGCACACGGACTCGTCCTCCGATCGGACGCGGACGTCGAAACCGTCCGAGAGGAGGTCGACGGGCTCCGCGGGAACTTCGAGCACTACGACAGCCACGTGTTGACCGAGGTGCGCGGAGACGGGGACGAGACGGCGGTCCTCAGCGTCTGGGAGACCGAACGCGCCGCCGACACCGCCCGCGGCTTCCTCGAAGAACTGCCCGGAGTACGCGAGGTGACGGCGGGTGCGCTCGCCGACGAGGAGGTCGAACCCGAAGAGACCGGCGAGGCCGATACGGACGACATCCGCGGCGAACTCGCGGACCTCGACATCTACGCCGGAAAGCCCCACGGCGAGGACGTCTACGCGATGGTGCTGTACTCGGAGGCCGACCCCGACACGCTGGCTCCCGAAGTCGAGGACCTCGCCGAGGGGTTCGACCGCTACGACACCCACGTCAAGACCGCGACCTACCAGGCGAAAGACGGGGACCGATCGGCCGTGGTCAGCATCTGGGAGACGGCCGACGCCGCCGACACCGCCGGGGGCTTTCTGGCCGACCTGCCCGGTATCGTCGCCCGCGCGGGACGGGGTCCCGCGGAGGAAACGAGCGGGGAGGAACGACCCGCGAGTCGCGCGGGCGAGGAGAGCGGCTTCGGCACGATGGGGATGTTCTACACCGTCGAGCCCGACCATCGCGAGGAGTTCGTCGAGAAGTTCGACACCGTCGGCGGCCTGCTCGAAGAGATGGACGGCCACCACGAGACCGACCTGATGGTCAACGTCGCGGACGAGAACGACATGTTCATCGCCAGCCAGTGGCGCTCGAAGGAGGACGCGATGGCCTTCTTCCGCTCGGACGCCTTCCGCGACACGGTCCAGTGGGGCCGTGACGTGCTCGCGGACCGGCCGCGTCACGTCTTCCTGGCATGAGCGAGGGGCCGACGGAGGGCCGCTCCGCCGAACGACTCAGGATCGCCGTGCTCGCGGGGTTTCCCGTCGTCGTCGCGCTCCTGATCGGCCTGCTGGGCGGGAACCTCCGATCGGGGCTGGTGATCGGCGCGGGGATCGGTCTCGGGCTAGCGTTGGCGGTCGTCGTCTACGGGCGGCTGGCCGGCTGAGGAGCCGACGATTCAACGTCCGAGCAGTGCGTAGCCGGCGACGCCGCCGAGTCCGAACGCGAGGGTGAGAACGCCCCATCGTCCCGCCGACCGGCCCCGTCGCCGGGCGTGGACGAAGATCAGAACGGCGAGAACCGCGTGAAACGCGGCGGTACCGAGGAGGAACCTGCGCACGTCAGTCGGCGGGCTGTTTCTCGATCCCCGCCTCGCGCAGGTCCGCGCCGCCGACGGAGGAACGAAGCGAGTCCATTCCGTCGTCGCGGTCGATCCCGAAGTTCGTCGCGTGGAGTTCAGCGACGCGGTCGAGTTCTTCCTCCGATAGCGCCGGCACCTCGCTCGCGCCCGCCCACTCGTCGATGTCCTCTGTGGTTCGGAACGTCGGCGTCACGCTCGCGACCTCGTCGTGTGCGAGCAGCCACGCGATCGAGGCCTGGCCCATCGTGCGCTCGCCGTCTCTCTCCAAGAACCGCAGCGTCTCGAGTTTCTCCCAGCCCGTCTCGTACCACTCGTCGGGCCGGAATCCTCGATGATCGCCCTCGCCGAGTTCGGTTTCGGGGGTGACCTGCTCGTTGAGCAGACCCGAGGAGTGGGGGACGCGCGGGATCAGGCTGGTTTCGGCGTCGAGGTCCTCGATCGTCTCGAGGAAGTGAGTTCCCACTTCCTGTTCGAGCAGGTTCCAGACCAGTTGGACCGAATCGAACTCCTCGGCGATGGCCCGATCGCCCTCGGCGAGCCAGCCGATCGAGGGGCCGAGCGCCCAGCCGGTCGCCCGGATCAGCCCCTCCTCGCGGAGTTCGTCGAGGGTTTCGAGGACGTCGTCGTCGACCTCCGAGACGTCCGCGTTGTGCAGTTGGAGCACGTCGACGTACTCCGTATCGAGGCGAGCGAGGCTCTTCTCGACCGCCTCGCGGACGTATTCGGGCGTGATCTCCTTCGGGATCTCGCCGTGACCTGCTTGGGGATTGTTGTAGAAGTCGTAGCCGACCTTGGTGGCGAGCGTGACCTCCTCGCGCCGGTCGGAAAAGGCCTCGCCGACGAGTTCCTCCGAGCGGCCGTGGCCGTAGACGTCGCCCGTGTCGAAGTAGGTGATCCCCCGGTTGAGGGCGTGTTCGAGCATGTCGAGGGCCTGTTTCTCGCCCCTGTCGCCCCACCAGTCGGTGCCCACGACCCACGCGCCGAAGCCGACCTCGCTTACCTCGACGTCCGAGTCGCCGAGCGTGCGGTAGTGCATACCCGCGGGTATGGAGCGGGGGCACTTAGCGGATGCGGAGCGCACCGCCGATGGGGCACAGGAGCGGGGATAACCGAACCCATTTGAACGACCGCGTCGAACGCCCCGCCATGACGAAACGCCACGTCTCGCTCCCCGAGGAGGCAGAACAAGGGGTAGAGACGTTCATCGCGGAGGTCGACGAGCGCCTCGCGGGCGAGGAGGACACCTGCGAGGTCGTCCGCGACACCCTGATCGACCTCTACGGGGACCGGGCGGCCTACGAGCGCTGGCGGGCGGGCGAGGACGTCTCGCCGGCCGAGCGGGTCCGCCTGCAGGGCTACGATCCGTGTAACTCGACGCTCGAGAGCGAGTACTACGCCGAGAAGGACGAGGAGGCGTTCAGGCGCTCGAAGCACCTCCAGTGGCTCTGGCGGCAGTTCGACGCCACGCCGATGGCCGACAACGTCGAGTTCGCGCTGCGCTTTCGAAGCATGCTCGCGAAGCACCTCTTCGCCGAGTGTGGCGAGGGCTGTCGGTTCTTCAAGGGGATCACGTTCACCTACGGGCACAACATCACGGTCGGCGACAACACGGTCGTCCACGACGACGTCCACCTCGACGACCGTGGCCGGCTCTCGATCGGAAACCGGGTCTCGATCTCCGACGGCGCCCACATCTACAGCCACGACCACGACGTGGTCGACCAGACCGAGGTGACGAACTTCCGCACCGTGATCGAAGACGACGCGCGCGTGACCTACGACGCGATGGTCCGGGCCGGATGCAGGGTGGGCGAGAACAGCATCGTCGGGGCACGCGCGATCGTTCAGGGGGACGTCCCCGCCCACCACGTCGTCGTCGGCACGCCGGCGAAGAGCGTGCGGATCAAACCCGGCTTCGAGGAGCGCGCCGAACCCATCGGGGACCGCCTCGCGAACCGCCGGGACGACCGCGAGATCCCCTACGACCTGCCGTCCGACCTGGAGCGGTTCGACGAGTTCGGCCGGACGCTCGAACCGGGGGATACAGTCAAGTGAGACGGTAGCGTGTATCGGTCGAATGAGCCGAGCCGTCGCCATCAACGTCGGTGCGAACACCTCGCTTCCGGGGTTTCGGGGGCCGATCTATCCCGACGGCCGCTTCGAGTACGTCCCGATCCCCGAGCGCGAACCCGTCCGTGAGCCGGTGCCGACCTACGGGGACCTCGACCGGAAGTTCGAGGTCCCCGACTCCCTTCTGGACCGCCGCGTCCACCTCGACCCCTCCTTCGTCGGCTATCCGGGCTGTGAGGCCTACACCTACGGCGACGAACACGCGGTCAAGGCCGGACCGCTCTCGGACCTCGCGGCGGGCGACGTCGTGTTCTTCTACGCGACGCTCTCGACCGTCGGCGACGACCCCGAGCCGTGGATCGCGCCGGAGTGGGGCGCGTACGTCATCGGGTCGTTCACCCTCGCGGCCGACCCGGTGAGCGGCGAGGAGTATCTGGAACTTCCCGAGGCCGACCGGGCGCCGTTCGCGAGCAACGCCCACTGCAAACGCGAGGTCTTCGACGCCGAGGTGCTGCTCGTCGGCGACCCCGAGCGATCCGGCCTCCGGGATCGCGCGCTGCCGCTCTCCGGCGAACGGGGCAGCGAGCCCAACCGGATCGTCACCGACCTCTCCTCGGACTCGGGGAAGGGGCCGTGGTGGCGCAGACCGTTGCGGTTCGACGGCGAGGCGACCGACGAACTGCTCTCGTTGTCGCCGGCCGACCTCGATTTCTGATACCGTCGGTCAGAGGAACTCATACGGGTGGTTGTAGTCCGTTACGGGTGATCGCTGACCCGCACGGGTGATCCACCGGTAAACAGTTACAACCATCCGTATCAACCGGTATATGCCTGCTGTGATGAGCAACAGCGCGAGTAATTCCCGTCCTGCCAGCGCTCGCTGTCCGTCGGTATGGCCGACAGTATGAACGGCCGGTCGCGCCTGCCGGTCGTGCTTTTAAGCGTCTGGGTGGAGTATCCCGGACCGATGCGACCACAACAGTACGTGCCGCTTTCGACGGACAGCGAGGGGAAACTGCCGGCGGGCGTGCGTTCCGCGGTCGAGACGCTCCGACCGATCGTCGTCAAACACGGCCGGATGGGCACGCTCTCGCTGCTCGTCGGCGGCTATACGGTCCTGAAGGGGCTGGCCGGGCTTCGCTCGAACACGGGTCGGGCGCTCCGCCAGATCGCCGTCGGCGCGGGCTGGATCGCCATCGGGCGCGCCCAGCAGCAGGCCTCGGACGCCGAGGTCGAGGTCAGCGAGCCGTGGACGAGCGACGACCCCGAGGAGGAGGAAAGCGGCGTGATCGCCGACGCGAACACCGAGACGCCGCGGGACTTCGGCGACCCCGAGACGGGCGAGACGCCCGAGGCACAGGGCGCGGCCGAGGAGGCCGAGATCGCCGGCCCGACCGAGGGCGACGCCGTCCCCGAGAACACCAAGGAGGGCGGCTCCGAGGGCCACCCCGCCGACGACGTGGAGATGGTCGACCCCGACGCCGAGGAGATCAACGAGGGGAGCCTCCAGACCGACGAACAGGAGGAGGACGTGGCCTCGGACGAGCCGGGCGACGAGGACGAGGAGTAACGCCCACCGCCCGTCCCAACCGGTCGAACGACATCGAATCGGTTTTTTCCGCGACGAACGATATCCTCAGCTATGCAGCCGCGTCGCGTGATCGCCGTCGGCCGGGACGTCGTCCGGGAGATGCGAGCGCACAACGTCACCTTCATGGCCGGCAGCATCGCGCACGCGGCCTTCCTCTCGCTGCTCCCGCTGCTGGTGTTGTTGCTCGTCATCGCCTCGGCCGTCGGCAACGACCTGTTGACCGAGCGCATCGTCGCGCTGTCGCGGACGTACCTCAGCCCTGCCGGCGAGGGGCTGGTCGTCGACGCGCTGACGACCGCCTCGGAACGCGCCGGGGCGTCGGTCATCGGCGTCGCGTCGCTGCTCTGGGGGATGTTACGCATCTTCCGCGGGATCAACACCGCGTTCGACGAACTCTACGACGCCGGCGAGGAGGGGGTCGTCGGACGGGTCGTCGACGGGTTGGTCGTGTTCGTCGCCATCGTCCTCGGGACGGTCGGCGCGGGCCTCGCGGCGGCGACGCTCGCGCTCGGCGACCATCCGGTGGTGCAGGCGCTCAACCCGCTGGTCCTCGTCGTCGGGCTGACGGTCGCGTTCTTCCCGATGTACTACGTCTTTCCCGAAGCCGACGTCACCGTCGGCGAGGCGTTGCCGGGGGCGGTCATCGCCGCGGTCGGCTGGACGGCGATGGAGGCGGTGTTCGGGGTCTACGTCGACCTCGCGGACACCGTCAGCATCTACGGAACGATGGGCGCGGTGATCCTGCTGTCGATCTGGCTCTACGGGAGCGCGTTCGTCCTGCTCGTGGGGGCGACGACGAACGTCGTCCTCGCGGGCCACCACCGCGAAGCAGGGGCGTAGGCGTCACTCGCCGTCTTCCGACCCGTCCTCGCGCAACCTCGCTACCTCCTCGTAGTCCTCCTCCTGGAGGTGGAGCTGTTTGACGGGCGTGTAGTCGACCTGGTCGTCGTTCTTCTCGAACTCGACCAGCCGGTAGTCGGGCGGGTAGTCGCTCCCGGTACGACCCTGCCACCTGACGTCCCAGCCCGCTTCGAGCAGTTCCTTGACGTCCCTGAGCGAGTCGGGTGCTGTCATGGTTCTCCGACCGGCCGGATCTGTGTTGACATCCGACATAGTTCTTCGGAAACGATCCCTCCGCCCGTCTCGTGCTCCACCGAAAGAGCCCTCGGATAACGATACGTAACCGACTCCCCGAGCAGGTGAAGGGCAGTGGTCGGGAGGCGAACCCAGTCGCTCCGTTCGCTCGCTTCACTCCCTCGTACTGCATTCGCCTCACCGGAGTGCTCGCGGCGCTACGCGCCACTCGCGGGTTCGATTCGGCAGAAGTGCGCCGGCCGGGAGTTGAACAACGCCGAGACGGTCCTGCTCGCCTCGCTTCGCTCGGCTGTGCGGGCTGCGACTCGTCTAATTCAACTCCCTATTACGATTTTGTCGCTCGCGGAGCTGCTCGCGACAAAAATGCGCCGGCCGGGAGTTGAACCCGGGCTATGAGCTTGGGAAGCTCATGTCCTACCACTAGACCACCGGCGCGCTCAGTCGTGGCCTCCTTCGCGCGCCGAGGATCGCGATTCCTACGGAATCGCTCACCACCGGCGCACTGCGCTTCGCTCACGCCCCGAGCCCCACCTTCGCTCGGTGAGACACCGGCGCTTAGCTCCGAATAGCCGACCGCGTCACTTGAACGTAGCGCTTCGTTCCGGTGGACGCACATCCCGTTTCTCGCGCGTGGAGGTGGCTATTAGGCGTTGTAGTCACTATCGGCACCCATGATCGACCTGCGATTCTCCGAGGAGGAACTCGACACCGTTCACGACCGGATCACCGGCTTCATCACGGAGACGGTGACGGATGCCGGGGCCGACGGCGCGGTCCTGGGGCTGTCGGGCGGGATCGACAGCACGCTCACCGCGTATCTGGCCGTCGACGCGCTCGGGAGCGAGGGGCTCCGCGGGCTCGTCCTCCCCGGGGAGGTGAGCAGCGAGGCGAACATGAGCGACGCCGAACGCGTCGCGCGCGACCTCGAAATCGCGTACGACGTGATCGAGATCGACCCGATCGTCGAGACGTTCGTCTCGACCCTTCCGGAAGTCGAGGGCGACCACGTCGCGGTCGGGAACGCCCGCGCGCGGACGCGGGCGGTGCTCAACTACCTGCTCGCGAACCACGAGAACCGGATCGTGCTGGGGACCGGCAACCGCGCGGAGGCGGCGGTGGGCTACTTCACGAAGTACGGCGACGGCGCGGTCGACTGCCACCCCATCGGCAACCTCTACAAACAGCAGGTCCGCCAGCTCGCCCACCACCTGGGGATCCCCGAGGACCTCGCCGAGAAGACGCCGACCGCCGAACTCTGGGAGGACCAGACCGACGAGGGCGAGTTGGGCATCGACTACGACACCCTCGACGCGGTGCTCGCGCTCCACGTCGACGGCCCGCTCTCGGTCGCGGCGACCAGTCGAATCGTCGGCTGCGAGGAGCGCGTGGTCCGGGAGGTCGACTCGCTCTACGAGCGAAGCGCCCACAAGCGCGCGGTGCCGCCCGCGCCCGAGCGCTAACGCCGGCGCTCGATCAGTTCGGCGAACGCCGCCGCCTCCGCCTCTTCCTGCTCGGGGGTCGGCGAGTCGTCGCGCAGTCGCTCCTTGGTCAGCGCGAGCGCCCGGTGGTCGTTGTCCGCGACCTCGCGGGCGACCTCCTCGGGAGCCTCGACGATTCGCGATATCAAGCCCATCTGAAGGGCCTCCTCGGCGTCGATCACTCTCCCCGAAAGCGAGAGGTCCATCGCGTCGGCCGAGCCGATCAGCCGTGGCAGACGGACGGTGCCGCCCCACGCCCCGAACAGGCCGAGGCTGACGCCGGGTTCGCCGAACGTGGCCTCGGGGGTCGCGATCCGCAGGTCGCAGGCCAGCGCCATTTCGAGACCGCCGCCGCGTGCGGGGCCGTCGATGCCGGCGACCACGACGCTCTCGGCCTCCTCGATCGCTCGTGCCGTCCGTTGACCGCGCTCGGCGAACGCGCGGCCGTCCTCGAGGTCCGCGACGACGTCGAGGTCCGCGCCCGCACAGAACGCCGAGCCCGCGCCCGAGAGGTAGACGACGGGTTCGTCGGCCTCGCGAACGGCGCGGGCGAGGTCGTCCAGCCCCTCGGGGGTGAGTGCGTTTCGGCGCTCGGGACGCGCGAGCGTGACGCGGCGGACGTCGCCCGTGGATTCGGTCTCGATCATGCAGGCGGGTGGTTTCCAAAGGTCTTTGCCCCTTCCATCCCTATCGCGGGCAAATGGAACAGGCCGAGTTGGCACGCCGGGGCGCGCGCGAGGCCCTCGCCGACATCGAACCACCGCGGCTGGCCGACCGGATCGACTCGCTCCTCGCGACGGCCTCGATGGCCCCCGGCGCGCTCGTCCTGTTGGTCGCCCAGCGTGCCGACCCCGCGGTCGACCCCGAGGCGCTCTCCGAACGGGCCGCGGGCGTCCAGCTCATCTACGAGGGGCTCCGACTCACCCGTACGCTCGCCCACGAGGAACCGTGGGCCGATTCGGAGGATCAGACCGCCGCGAACCTCGACGTGCTCGTCGCCGACATCCTCGTCTCGCGGGGCTTCTACCTGCTCGCGATGACCGACGCCGCGGAACGGGCCGTCGAGACCATCCGCGCGTTCGGCCGCGACCAGACCCACCGGCGGGAACCCGACGCGGACCGGGCGACGCTCGACGCCAACCTGGAGCGGGACGTCTTCGAACTCGCGGACGTCGCCGCCGCGAGCGCGGTCGACCCGCCCGTCCCGACCCCCGTCCGGGGCGCGCTCGACCGACTGGCACGCGAGGCCGGCGACCCCCTGCCCGACGCCGCGACGCTGTTTCGCGGGACGACCCTCCTTCCGAGTGCCGACGGGCACGTCCCGCCCTCCGCGACCGACCCCTAACCGTGCGAGGGAACGCGGATGGAAACCCTTAAACACGCTCCACGGGAAGGAAGCGATGCGCGCCTGGGTAGCTTAGCGGTAAAGCGCGTCCTTGGTAAGGACGAGAGCCCGGGTTCAAATCCCGGCCTAGGCTTCTAAGAATCCTGCTCCTGTTAAATTGATGGCCTTCTTTAAGACAGTAAATAATATAGAGGAAAGATTAATTAATTATACTCTAAATCGGGGTCTATTCCAAAAATATGGTGACGAATTTGCGCCCCCTCTAGCGGGAAACATATCCATCCAATTTTCCGGCTTTCGTTGACACCTATAGATATTTCAGCCTGTAGAATATCACTTGGAAGATCGAAATGAGGATGGAGGGTAGTTCGGGTAAAGACATCGTCCACCTTTCCGAGATACAACTCATTCGGTCGTTCAAACTGTGCTCTCTCTAAAATAGATATTAGTTTATGATTCAATATTCCTTTTTTATAACTCCAATAGCAGTCCAGCTCATCATCATTCCAAACTTCAACCTGTGTGTTAACTAGTCTTCGTCTCACATTAATGTATTCAAGAAATTCATCAGCAGACGCATCCTTCGAGATAGCCTCTAGAGAGTAAACATCAGTTGCATAAGGAGAAAAATTTCGTTCCTTGATCAGCTCTAAGAGGAATCTAGTTGTTATCCTTCCGTAATGATTTCCCATTATGATAATTGGGATATAATCTTCATAGTTATCTCCTATCTTTATTTTCTTACCGTCTACAGATATTTTATTTATATATCCACTCTTCACTCCTTCAATAAACCTGGTTGCTTGTCTGTATCCTCCATCAATACCGTCCTCAACTTCACTACGAATTTTTTCCAAAGAGTCATAACCAGACCTAGTCCCTGCCGTAAGTTTTCGTGATTTGCATTCGATTACAAGGAGTCTATCATTATGTTTAATAACAATATCTGCTTCAGCTTTATCATTATTATCTGGATGATCTGGATTATCATATTTTACGTTTTGATATATATTCTTATCATTGAATAAATTCCTTATATATTCAAATGTTAGTTCCTCCACATACTTCCCCCATCTATCAGAAAACTCGCCCGAATCTATATTCGATTTTCTAATATCGTAATAAAATGTAGATGATAAAGTTAAAAATGTTGATTGCCGATCCGGCCACAGATACTTGTTGCCAGTTTTAACGAACAAATGTTTTTCTAAAGGGCCAATATCGTAAGGACATCGATATGGCCTGTTGAAATTCTCCATTTCTGGTGTTATGCCGATTCCTTCTTGATTTCCAAACGTAGTAGACATTCGATTCAAGAACCTCGAAAATTTACCATGATTTGGTATTTTTATTTCATTATACATTTTACTATCGTATATCCAAAGAGAATCAAAATATCGTTCAGATATATTTTCAACAATAGGAGTTATTGCTGATCTAAGAATATCATCTTTAAAAAATCTCAGTTCATCGTGAGTAGGATAATCAGCCGGATTTGCGAGCCGTATGAATAGATTGACTATCTTATTTTCTTTCTTATGAAATAGCTGATTAATACTAATGACAAATTGTATGGCTTCGTCTATAGTAAATCCATTTTGTTCAGTCAATTCTTTGTCGAATTCCCTATATGAAACTTTTGCCACCCTTTTTTCTTGCTGCCCAGAAGCAAAACGACCGGAGATAAGATCGCGATCTCGGAGAGCTAGCTCAATATCTGATTCAATCTTTTTTTGATCACTCATACCATCAGCTCTCAACGAGTTCATATCTTTATCTTGGTAATTCGAAAACACATTGAACAACTCGTCAACCACTTCTTGATAGGCAATTTTCCCCGAACTATTTTCAAAACTACATAACAAGTTAATTCCATGGCGAAGTAGCCCTGGAGGTACTCCCGCCGAGTCAGCGTTGATATTTGGGTTATTAGTTATATAATTATGTATTACAAGATGTATCTTGAGCTGGGTGATTGTTTTTTTGGTATCTACCTTTTCTAACGTTTGAAATAACGATTGTTGAAATTTGATTTCTTCCCCACGTCTAGTTCCTAAGCATTCATTACAAAGAGCCACATGATCTGAAACCGACTCTGCGCCCTTCGCTGAACATAATTCACAGAGGGTCATTTTATATTTATAGTGTATAATATAATATATTATTCCAGCCCCCGCTTTTCTCGGAAATTCCTGAATGAGTCTGACAATAATATTAGATGGTCATGGATATCCTGTTGAGTAATTCCTTCCTCATTCTTTATTGCTGCAATCCAGAGTAACGCTTGAATATGGTATTGTCTAACAGGGTTATTGTTCTCGAGAGACATTGATTTTCTAAATAATTCTTCTCCTCCGCCATTTTTTATTATTTTGCCAGATATACCAGCCAATTTTTCTAAGTTTTCGCTATCATTAGCTGTACTACGCAGTAAGTTCTCTACTATCTCAAAAGATAGTTTTTCATTTCCCTTCACCATATCTATTGACATCATAGATAAAACTGCAGAAAAAACTTCCAAAGTTTCCTCTCTAGATAGATCTCCATGGTCATTGGCGTATTTGTCAACAAGGTTTTTCACCTCCTCAAGGTTACCTTCTGGAGCTTGTAATCTGTCAGTTCTAAGCGGATCATCCCTGAAATCATATTTATCAACCATAGTATTCACCCACTGAATGCCATACAATATCATCACGGTAGTAGCTCTATATATACTTAAGAACAGGGGCATACATCACCTATTCTACCTCTTGGTTTTGATGCTCCTCCAACCCATGCTTCACCAGCGCGTCGCGCTTCTCGAAGCGCTCGCGACACAACTCATAGACGAACTGCCGTTCCATCACTCCGGCGCGTACTCCTCGTACATCCTATCCATCCGCGCGGCCATCACGAAGTCGCCCTTGTGCAGGCCGTCGATCTTGTGGGTCCACATCTCCACTACTACCTCGCCCCACGAGAGGTGTAGGTCCGGGTGGTGGAACTCCTCCTCCGCAAGTTCGCCGACCTCGTAGGTGAACTCAAGCGCATCTCGGAAGTCCTCGAACTCGTAGGTCCCTTCGAGGTGGTGGTCCTCCACGACCTCCCAGACCTCGTCGTCGAGTTCCTCTAGATACTCCGCGTACTCCGCCTCGGAGAGCGGTTCGTCCTCGGAGGTACACGCCTCACAGGCCTGGTCCGCCAACTGTTGTGCCATGTGCGGGCGTAGGGCATCCCGGCGTTTGTAGCTTCGCCCCGGTCAGCTCTCGCGGTCCTCGTCGGTCTCGCCGGGCCAGGTCACGCCCTCCATGAACGGCACGCCCATGCGCTGGGCGGCGCGGGCGATCATGTGCGCGCCCGTCGGCACCGTCAGGAAGAGGAAGAAGACGCCGACAAGCGAGGCGAGGCCGGCCCCGCCGGGGCCGAAGTGGACGAACCCCGCGAAGAAGATCGCGGCGGTGCCGAGCGTCGTGGGCTTGCTGGTGGCGTGCATTCGGTTGTAGACGTTCGGAAAGCGCAGCAGGCCGATGGTCCCGACCGTCAGGAAGAAACACCCGACGGCGATCAGTACGGTGATCAGAACGGATTGGAGCGTGCTGAGCATTATTCGATGATGTCCCCCTCGGTGACGAACTTCGCGACGCTGACGGTGGTGATGAAGCCGATGATCGCGAGCACGAGCGCGCCCGTGACGAAGAGGCTGCGTCCGGTCTGGAGCGCGAACAGCACCGCGATGGCGACGACGTTGGTGACGATGGTGTCGATGGCGACCACACGGTCGGGGACCGTCGGCCCGGCGATCGCGCGGTACGCACACAGGATACACAGGGCGCTGACGACCACCAGTCCGGCGCGAACCGCGAGGACGACGAACTCGGGATCGACCCCCTCAGTGACCATCGCGCTCACCCCCGTCGACGACGATCTCGGGGGCCGGCGACCCGGGGTCGAGTTCCTCGTCGAAGATCAACAGCGCGTAGTCCTCCCACGTCCGGATCGGCGCGACCACGGCCTCGGGGTCGCGCCCGTCGATCACGTGGACGTACAGCGCGTTTCGCTCCGCGTCGTAGTCCTGGGTGATCGTCCCCGGCGTGATGGTGATGCTGTTGGCGATGGTCGTTACCCCGAAGTCACCCTGCACGCGAAGGGGGATCAGGATCACCTCGGGTTCGATGCGCGTGCCCGGCGCGAGCACGCGGTAGGCCACGTCGAGGTTGGCGACGATCACCTCACGCGAGAACGTCAGGAGGTACAACAGGACGTAGGGGACCGCGTGTACGAGCCGTCGGAGATCGATGCGGTCGTCGTAGAACCGCCGGAAGAGGTAGGCGAGCGGCAGTCCGACCGCGAGCCCCACGAGGAACTGCCCGAAGAGGGCGTCGACGGTCGGTTCGACGTCGCGGACGAACACCCACAGCACGCCCAATCCCGTTCCGACGACGGGCCACGTCCGAACCCTCACGCCCCCTCACCCCCGGTCAGGCCGACGGCGTCGACGTACGCACCCCGGTCGATCGCCGCGCTCGCGGCGGCGTCGGCGAAGCGGTAGATCGGGTCGAATCCGAGGCCGACCGCGACGATACAGGCGGCCAGCGCCACGACGACTGCCAGTTGGAGGCGGTTGGGGCTCGACGCCGAGACGGCCGGCGTTTGTGTCCCCCAGAACGCCCGGTTCCACACCCGCGTCGTGTAGGCGATGGTCAGGCCCGTCCCGCCGAGCAACAGCGCCAGTCCGAACGTCGCCTCCGCGCGCAGCGCGACGTCGAACACCAGCAACTTGCCGAAGAAGCCCGACAGCGGCGGGATTCCGACGAGCGCGAGCGCCGCGACGAAAAAGACCCCCGCGAGCGCGGGCGAGCGCGAGGCGATCCCGCCGAGGTCGCGGAGGCGGCTCGTCCCGACGGCGCTCCTGACCGTCCCGGCGGCCAGAAAGAGCGTCCCCTTCGCCAGCGCGTGGTTGAGCGCGTACACCAGCGCCGCCAGCACCGCGAGGCGGTGGATCGCCGGCGTAGAGGAGGCGGCCCCGATCGCCAGCGGGATGGAGATGAAGCCGATCTGGCTGATCGAGGAGTAGGCGAACACGCCCTCGAGTTCGCCCGCCGAGAGCGCGCCCAGTCCCCCGACGAGGACGCTCGCCGTCGCCAGAGCGAACAGCACGGCCCCGTAGAACGCGAGCAGCGAGTCGCCGCCCACGCCGGGGATCGACACCGAGAGCCGGGTCGCCCCGAAGACGGTGAAGTACAGCCGGACGATCGCGTACAGGCCGACCTTCTTGGTGACGCCCGCCAGCAGCGCCGTCACCGGGAGGGGTGCGGCGCGATACGCCGAGGGCACCCAGAACTGGAACGGGACCAGCCCGGCCTTGAGCGCGAACACCGCGAAGAGTAGTGCTGAAAGGCCCACGACGGCCTCGACCCCGATGCCGAAGGCCGCGGGATCGGCGAGCCGGCGGGCCATGTCGGCCATGTTGAGCGTGCCCGTGACCGAATAGAGCCCGCCGATCGCAACCAGCATGACGACGCTGCCGACCAGGTTGAGCACGACGTACCAGAACGCGGCGCGGGTGTGCTTTTTCCGGCCGTAGAAGGCGACGAAGACGTAGCTCGACAGCAACATCACCTCGAACCAGACGAAGAGGTTGAACAGGTCGCCCGTGAGAAAGGCGCCGCTGACGCCGAGGAGCAGGCAGTGAAACAGCGGATGGTAGAAGACTCGCTGTTCGTCCGGGGTCATGTAGCCCACCGAGAACACGAGCGCCGCGCATCCCACGACCGCGACCATGCTCAGCATGAACGCCGAGAGGGCGTCGGCGACGAGCGTGATCCCGAAGGGGGCGGGCCAGCCTCCCAGTTGGTAGGTCGCGGCGCTCGCCGTCGGCGAGAAGACGACCCGCCAGACGATGGCGAGGACCGTCCCCGCGTACGCGAGCGCGCCCGCGACGCTCAGGGCGATCTGCGTGCCGAGCCGTCGACGGGTCCCGAGGGTGGCGACGATGCTGAGGAGCGCCACGAGCATCGGCGCGGCGACGAACTGGTCGGTCACGGCTCACCTCCGAGGGTCGTGAGATCGAGCGTGTGGTGCTCCTGGTAGACGCGGTAGGTCAACACGAGTGCGAAGGCTGTCATGGCGAAACTGATGACGATGGCCGTCAGGACGAGCGCCTGAACGAGCGGGTCGGTCGTGTGGGGGGCGTGCTCGCCGTGGCCCGCGAGGACGGGAACGCTGTCGGCCGAGGGCTCGACGATGCCGCCGATCGTCACGAGATAGACGTTCGCGGCCTGACTGAGGATCGTCACCCCCCAGACGACCCGCAACAGGTCACGGCGCAACAGGAGGAAGGTGCCCGCGGCGAAGAGGATCCCCAGGACCGACGCGAGGACGAACGCGGTCATTCGGCTCCCACCACCGACAACACGGTGAGAAGGCCCCCGACGACCACGAGGAACACGCCCAGGTCGAACACGAGCGCGCTCGCGAGTTCGATCTCGCCGTAGATGGGGACGTCGTGGAGGATCACGTACGTCTGCGAGAGGAAGGGCAGGTCGAAGAGGATCGGAACGAGTCCGCCGCCGATCGCGATCACCAGCCCCAGCAGGAACGTCCGGCGGTAGGCGACGACGATGGGGTCCTCGAAGACGCGCTCGGCCGGTTCGATCTCGTGGCCGAGCACGCGGGGGAAGTCCAGCCCGTAGGAGATGTAGACGAGCGCGAACGCCGTCGTGGCGAGCACGCCGCCGATGAACCCGCCGCCGGGCAGGTTGTGGCCCTGGAGGAACAGCGAGATCGAGACGATCAGGATGATCGGAACGACCACCCGCGCGGTCGTTCGCATGATGACCGTCGTCACGTCGTCTCACCTCCGTCCCGCATGGTCATGAGCGCGAGCACGGCGACCGCGGCGATCGCGATCACCGTGATCTCCCCGAGCGTGTCGAACCCGCGGAAGTCGACGAGGATCACGTTGACGACGTTGGTGCCGCCCCCGCCGGGGACCGCGTGTTCGGTGAAGTAGCGCGCGATCGACTCGCCCCCGCCCGGCGGCGAGCGCGTCGTAAACAGGACCGTGAGAAAGACCGTCGCACCGACGACGAGCGAGAGGCCCGCGTCCCGGAGCGCGGGTCCCGTCTCGATGTCGCCGTAGAACTCCGGGATCTCCTCGAGGACGAGCAGGAAGACCAGCAGCGCGAGCGTCTCGACGACGAGCTGCGTCAGCGCCAGGTCGGGCGCGCTGGTCAGGACGTAGAAGACCGCGATCATGACCCCGAGGATCGAGACCGTGAGCACGCCCGCGATGTGCGAGGGCGCGACCGCGACCGCGACGGCCACGAGGACCGCGACGACCAGTATCAGGACGATCGGAAGCGAGACGCCGACCCCGTCGTAGGCCGGTATCGAGACGCCCGCGGCGGCGTAGCCCGCGAGCGCGAGCGCGCAGGTCGCGCCCAGCACCCACGTCACGTACGTTCGCAACAGCCCGTTCTGAACCGCTGGGATCAGCCGCGCGCTCCCCGAATCGAGGCCGGCCAGCGCGACGTCGTACCACCAGTTCGGGCGTAGGGCTCGAACCGAGGCGAGCGCCCGAACGGCGTCCCGAACGCCGGCGTAGAACGGGTAGGCGAGCGCGCCCCCGCCGATCGCCGCGACGGACATCAGGACCGGCGGGGAGAGCGACGTGGGCAGGCCGGCGTGCATCTCGTGGGCCTCGATCGCGGTCGGCTCGACGGCCCACCCGACGAAGCCGTCGACGGCGAACTGGGGGGCGATTCCGACGACGGCCGCGACGGCCGCGAGGACGGCCGGCGGAACCAGAAGCGTCGCGGGCGGGCGATGGACGGTTCCCAGCCCCTCGGGACGCGTCCCGAAAAAGAGCGCGAGGAACCGCAGCGAGTACAACACGGTGAAGACGCTCGCGAACACCGCGACGACGGGGTAGAGCCACGCCAGCCCGCCCGCGGCGTGGCCGACCTCGTAGGCCGCCTCGAACAGCAGTTCCTTCGAGTAGAAGCCGTTGAACGGGGGGAAGCCGGCCATGCCCAGCGCCGCGACGACGGTGATGAGCGCCGTGACGGGCAGGTCGTGGCGAAGCCCGCCCAACTCGTCGATCCGGCGGGTCCCGGCCTCGTGGGCGACGATCCCGGCGACGAGGAAGAGGGGTGCCTTGAACAGGGCGTGGTTCAGCAGGTGGAAGACGCCGGCCTCCGCGCCATAGGGAACCGTGAAGCCGAAGCCCGCGATCATCAACCCGAGGTGGCTCGCAGTCGAATAGGCGAGCAACTCCTTGACGTCCGAGGCGGCGACCGCCAGCACCGCGGTGATCGTCATCGTCGCCAGCCCGAGGGTCGCGAACAACAGCATCCACTCGGAACTCCCCAGGAGCGGTCTGAGCCGGCCGACGAGGTAGACGCCGACCTTCACCATCGTCGCCGAGTGGAGAAAGGCCGAGACGGGCGTGGGTGCCTCCATCGCATTCGGTAGCCAGAAATGCAGGGGGACCTGTGCGGACTTCGAGGCCGCCCCGACCGCGAGCAGGAGGAGCGCGGGCACGAACAGGCCCGCCTCGCGGAGCGCCGCCCGCATCGCATCCGGCTCCTCGAGCATCGCCACCAGCGAGAACGTCTCGGTGCCCAGCGCGCTCCCGGAGGCGACGAACAGGGCGAGAAAGCCCACGAGGACGAACAGCCCGCCCCCGACCGTGACGATCATCGCCATCCGGGCGGCGTACCGCGAGGCGGCATCCTCGGTGTGGTGGCCGATCAGGAGGAACGAACAGACGCTCGTCAGCTCCCAGAACAGAAAGAGCGCGATCAGGTCCGCCGACAGCGCCACCCCGAGGATCGAGCCCATGAACGCGAGCAACGCGGCGTAGTACCGCACAAGCCCGCGCTCGCCGTGCATGTAGCCCACGGAGTAGGTGAAGACGAGCGCGCCGATCCCGCTCGCGAGCAGGGCGAAGAGCAGCGCCCAGCCGTCGACGTGGAGTTCGAACGCGACGTCCAGCGCCGGGATCCACGGGACCGAGACGGTCGCCTCCGTGCCCACGAGTGTCGCCAGGAGCCCGAAACAGACGAGCGCGACGGCCGCACCGACGTAGCCGGTTCGCTCGCCGACCGCCCGGTGGACCGCCGGGACCAGCGCCGCAGCGAGGAAGGGGAGACAGACGACGAGAAACGCCACCGCCGGCTCCGAGGAGAAAACCATACGCGTATGCTGGCCGTCGACCGGCCTTAGCTATTGTCCATTCGTACGAAACCCCACTCGGCGGCGTGGCGGACCTGGCGGTCGTCGGCCATATTGAATCAACGCTATCGATAGGAGCATATAACCCGGTGGCGGCGAACGAACGGGTATGCGGACCGAACACGCCCTCCACGTCGGCGACGCGCGCGACCTCGCGCTCCCCGACGGGTCGGTCGACCTGGTCGTCACCTCGCCGCCGTACCCGATGATCGAGATGTGGGACGGGGCGTTCGCGAGCCTCGACCCCGAGATCGACGCGGCGCTCGACGCGGGCGAGGGCGAGCGAGCGTTCGAACTGATGCACGGGGTCCTGGATTCGGTCTGGGACGAACTCGACCGCGTCCTCCGGGAGGGGGGAATCGCCTGCGTCAACGTCGGCGACGCCACCCGCACCGTCGAAAACACCTTCCAGACCTACCCGAACCACGTCCGGGTCACCGAGGCGTTTCGCGAGCGGGGGTTCGTCTCCCTTCCCGGGATCCTCTGGCGAAAACCCGCCAACAGCGCCGCGAAGTTCATGGGGTCAGGGATGGTCCCGACCAACGCCTATCCCACCCTCGAACACGAACACGTGCTGGTCTTTCGCAAGGGCGGTCCCCGCCGATTCGAACCCCACTCGGAGGCGCGCTACGAGAGCGCGTACTTCTGGGAGGAGCGAAACCGCTGGTTCTCGGACCTCTGGAGCGATATTCGAGGAATCGACCAGCGCCTCGACGGCGAGGCCCGCGAGCGCTCGGGGGCCTTTCCCTTCGAACTCCCCTACCGACTGATCAACATGTTCTCGATCTACGGCGATACGGTCTGCGACCCGTTCTGGGGGACGGGGACGACGACGCTCGCGGCGATGGTCGCCGGGCGGCACTCGGTGGGCTACGAACTCGATCCGGAACTGGTCGAGGCGTTCTCCGAGCGACTCGCCGACCTCCCGGCGTTCTCCCGGGCGGTGATCGAGAAACGCCTCGCGGCCCACGAGGCGTTCGTCGAACGGGTGGGGGCCGAGGAACTCGGCTACGACGCGGCCCACTACGACTTCCCGGTGCGGACGAAACAGGAGCGAAACGTCCGGTTTTACGCCGTCGAGGGGGTTGAGGAAAGCGATGCGGGCTACGAGGTGGTCTACCGACCCGTCGAGGCCGGGAGGCGTGAAAACGGGGGCCAACGTTTTTCTAGCGGGTCGTCATAGAATGGCCATGAAGTTCGTTATCGTCGGGTACGGACGCGTCGGGATGCGCACGGCACGGATCCTCGACGAGGAGGGCCACGACGTCTCGATCGTCGACATCGACCACGACAAAGCGGAGCGCGCCCGGAAGGCGGGGTTCGACGCCGTCGAGGGCGACGGCGGTAACGAGGGCGTCCTCGAGGAGGCCGGCGTCGACGGTGCCGACGCGCTGGCGGGGCTGACCGGCGACCTCAACACCAACTTCGCGGCGTGCATGGTCGGCAAGCACTACGGCTGTCGGACGGTCATGCGGATCGACCACGACTACCGCGAGGAGATCTACCAGAAGTACGCCGACGACGTCGACGAGATCGTCTACCCCGAGCGGCTGGGTGCGGCGGGGGCGAAGACCGCCCTCCTCGGCGGGGACTTCAACCTCGTGACCGACCTGACCGAACGCCTCCAACTCATCACCGTCACCGTCCCCGACGGCTCGCCCGCGATCGGAAAGCGCGTCAGCGAGATCGACCTCCCCGAGGGCGCGCGTATCTACGCCCACGGGTCGGACCACGAGGCGATGACGATACCGCTCCCACGAACCACGATCGGAGGCGGTGACGACATCGCCGTCATCGTCGAGCAAGAGAGTGTCGAAGGGGTCAGGGCGGCACTCCTCGGCAGCGAGGAGGCGGTGGGCGCGTGACGTGTGGGTGGAATGGGGAGTGATCTCGCGCCCCATCCTCCGAGTGGACCCGTCGGGACTTAAATTTATGTCAGACGATCGAATGACGCATATCAGCTGGCGGGAGTTGTTCGAGCGGGCCGGCTCGCCGGTCGAGCGCGAGGCGATCCGGCGCCGCCTCGAGAACCTCCGAAATGAGCGAGCCTGACCCCACCCGCGTGGTCGCCGACGCCGACGTCCTCGTCGCGGACCTCCTCGGCGACGAGACCGCACGCGAGGCCGTGGACCTCCTCAGGAGCCACTCGTGGCTCACGCTCGTCGTCACCGACCGGCTGCTCGACGACGCCGAGGCGGTCGTCGCCGACCTGCGCGGGGAGGATCTCGCGCTCGCGTGGCGCGTGAAAACCGAGGGGCTCGCACGGGTCGTCGAGCAGTCGCCGGGCGACCACCCCGCGCTCGCGGCGGCCTACCACGGGAACGCCGCCCAGATCCTCTCGTTCGACGAGGACCTCCTGAGCGCCCGGACGGGAGCGAAACTCAAGCCCCGACTCTCGACGAGCGTCCGCTCTCCCGAGGCCTTCCTGACGGTCTTCGACCCCGAACGGCTCTATCCAGTCGTGAGGGACGGGGAGTACCCCGGCCCGGACCGGGACCCCCGTGCGTAGCCGCAGGACGGCTTACTCGCGTTCGGCCAACCAGTCGCCGAACGCCGCGAGCGCTCGCCCCCGGTGGGAGACGGCGTTCTTCTCCTCGGCGCTCATCTCCGCGAACGTCGTCCCCCGGTGTTCGAAGATCGGGTCGTAGCCGAACCCGCCGGAGCCGCGGGGGGCGACGATCCGGCCCCGGACCGAGCCATCGAACGTCTCCACACCATCGCCGTCGGCGTAGGCGACGACGGCCCGGAACCGTGCGCGGTGGTCCTCCTCGCGGTGGGTGAGTTCCTGGACGCGCTCGATCCCGAGTTTCCCCTCGACGTACGAGGAATACGGTCCCGGAAACCCCTCGAAGGCGTCGATGAAAAGCCCCGAATCGTCGACGAAGACGGGCTCGCCGATCTCGCGGTAGGCGTCGCGTGCGCCCGCCGCGGCGATCTCCTCCAAACTATCCGATTGGATCTCGGGGTAGTCGTACTCGACGCGTTCGACCTCCTCGGGGAGGTACTCGCGGGCCTCGCATGCTTTGCCGGCGTTGCTCGTCACGAACCGGAGCATACCGGAGGGGCGACCCGCACCGAAAAAGCGCTGACGATCAGTCGTCGACGACGACCTCGACCGGCTCCTCCTCGTCGCTGTCCTCGGGCTCCATCGAGGCGCTTCGCTCGTTGTAGAGCAGGCCCGCGGCCACGAGGAGGACGACCCACGAGCGCCAACTCGCCAGGTTCAGCGTGTAGCCGACGCCGAAGGGCTTCTCGACGAGCATCCCCTTGCCCGGCTGCCAGTACGCCGACAGCAGCCGCCCGATGCTCGGTCGTTCGAAGTTGTATGGCATGCCGAACAGCGTCCCGGAGTCTGGTTTCTCGGCCATACCTCACCCAACGCCCGCCCGCATTATAAAGCCTCAGGACTACCGGTAGCGTCCCCGCCCCTCGATCTCGCGAAGCCGGTCGAGCACCGCCTCGTCGCCCGCCTCGCGGTAGCCCGCCTCGAACGCCGCCCTGCAGACTTCGAACGCCGCCGCCGTCCCCGCGAGCGACCGCTCGAAGACGTGGAGGTCCATCGCGTGGTCCTCCGTCTCGTCGGTGTGGTAGCCCAGCCCGAAGTCGATGCAGTAGGTTCGTTCCGGCGAGATCCGCACGTTTCGCGGCGTCGGATCGCCGTGGACGAACCCCGCTCCGTGGAGCGTCGCCAGGTGACCGCCCAGTTCGCGGACGCGCTCGGGCGTGATCCCCGCGCTCAGGTCCGCCCGACCGACGCGCTCAAGGACGATCGTCCCCTCCCGGAGGTCGACGTCCCGCACCGTGGGCGTCGGGACGCCCTCGCGGCGGGCGAGGCTCGTCAGTCGGGCCTCGCTAGCGGTGCGCTCGCGTCGAAGCCGGGCGTCGAGGTCGGGGTGTCGATACCGCTTGGGACGCCGGCGCTTGCTCACGTCCTCGCCGAGGTCCACGACCGCTTCCGCGCCGATCACCTCCTCCGCGTCGGTCGTCGGGCGGGAGACGGACTCCCCGCCGCGCCACGTCACGTCGACCTCGTCGGGCCGGAAGTTCGGGTCCACACGGGACTCCTCGATCGGGAGGGTGTCGCCCGCCGTCGCCATCTTCGCGCCGAGGACGGCGATCATTCCGGCGTTGTCGCGCAGGAATCGGGGTTCGGGGGCGTGAAACGACGCGCCGCGGGCGTCGCACATCTCCGCGAGCATCCCCCGGAGGCGGGCGTTCTGGCCGACACCACCCCCGAGAACGAGTTCGTCGCTTCCGGTGAGCGAGAGGGCGCGTTCGCTGACCTCGGCGAGCATCGCGAAGACGGTCTCCTGCAGCGAGAAACAGACGTCCTCGATCCGCTCGCCGGAATCGACGGCGTCACCGGAACTCGAAGAGTTCCGGTTGCCAGTCGAAGGAGCTTCGACAGCGTCCTTCGCGGCGCTCATGATCCCCGAGAACGAGAAGTCCATCCCCTTGACGACGTACGGGAGGGGGACGTACTCGCCGTCTTTCGCACGGTCCTCGATCTTCGGCCCGCCTGGATGGCTCCAATCGAGGTGGCGCGCGAACTTATCGAGCGCGTTGCCCACGCCCGTGTCCATCGTCTCGCCGAGCACCTGATACCGCCCGTTGTGGTAGCCAAGCACGTGGGCGTTCGCGCCGCTGGCGTTGAGACAGACCGGGTTCGTAAAGCCCGAGCGGTGTCGGCCGATCTCGAGGTGGGCGACCATGTGGTTGACGCCCACGAGGGGAACGTCGAGGGATTGAGCCAGCGCGCGGGCGGCGCTGGCGACGATCCGCAGACAGGGACCCAGTCCCGGTCCGCGGGAGAACGCGACCACGTCCACCTGATCGGCCTCCGAGAGTACCCGCTCGATCACCCGCGGGATCGCCTCGCTCATGTGTTCGGCGGCCTCGCGCGGGTGGATGCCGCCGCTGCCGGGCTGGTAGGGGTCCGAGTCGATGAGGACCCCGTCGGTCTCGGAGTCGAAGTACGCGGCGCTGGCGGCCCACGCCGTCCCCTCGATCCCGAGAACGCGCATTTATCGCTGACTCCGCAACGCCACTACTTCCACTCGGTGTAGCTACAGCGACCGCAGTGCATGCGGTCGCCGTAGTCGCCGAGGAACGAGTCGCCACACCGGGGACACTGCTCGCGCTCCACCGAGCCATCCTCGCCGTAGAGGTCGTAGCGGGCCATCTACGCTTCCTCCCCCTCGTCGGCGCCTTCGGAGTCGCCAGCGCTGATCTTGTTGCGTTCGAGCATGTGATCCTGCTCGACGTCGCGCGCGAAGTCGGGGCTCTCGTAGACCTTCGCGTAGCCGACGGTCGTGCGCATCCCGAACTTCGTGTTCATCTCGCGGATGACGACCTCCTCGGCGTCCTTGTTGAGTTTCGCCGCGAGGCTATCCCTGACAGAGAGGCGCTCGGGGGTGGCCTCCTCGTGGGTGATCTCGAAGGTGACGTCCGTACGGTGCAACATCGGGTTCTCCTCCTCCGAAACGATTGAGATGTCCATGATGCTCAGTTGTCTATACGTCTCCCTGAGGCGCGTAAAAGGATTTCGGGACGCACCTTTTGCGCTGCGTGAGTAGCTCTCCAAGCTACTCGCTCGGCAAAAGCTGCACCAAAAGCGCAGAATCCTCCCGTTGGTCGGCTTCTGCTACCGCTCACTCGCTCCGCTCGTTCGCGGTCCACAGCCGTCTACAGTGATCCGTATCGCTACGGCCCGGCCAACTCGTCGATCCCCGCCAGTCCCTCCGCGGTGATCCGGAACTGGACGCTCTCTCCGGCGGGTTTCGAGCGGTGTTTCTCGAGCGTCGCCCGGCGCTTGCCGCCGCGAAAGCGGTCGATCCGCAGCACCGTGCCGGTCCAGTGTTCGAGCGTGTTACCCCCCAGCCCGCGGGTCATCTCCGAGTCGGGGTCGGTGAAGACCTGGTTGGTGATCAGCACGGCGAGGTCGTGCTTCCGGGCGAGACCGAGCAGGTGGGTGACCTGGCGGGCCACCGAGCGCAGCGCGTCGCCCTCGCGTTCGTCCTCGGTGCGCTGCAGTCGGTAGAAGCCGGTCGCGCTGTCTAGGACGATCAGCGACACCTCCTCGGCGAGGTCCTCGACGTCCCGGACTGCCTCCTCCTGCTCGTCGAAGGTGTGGGCCTCGCTGATCACGATCCGCGAGGAGAGGGTCCCGATGTCCCCCTCGTGGGCTGAGAGGAGCTGTTCGAACCGGTCCGGCGAGAGGCCCTCGGTGTCGATGTAGGCGACGCGCTCGCCGGCCGCGGCGCACTCGACGGCCGCCGAGAGCGCAAGGTTCGTCTTGCCGGCGGCGGGCGGGCCGTACACCTGCGTTACGGTCCCGCGCTCGACGCCGCCGCCGAGCAGGTCGTCGACCGGGGGGCAGCCGACGGGGATGGCGTCGTTCACGCCGCAACGTCGGGGTGACGGGGCCAAAAACGCCCCGGTCCGCGAAAGGGTTTAGCGACCCGCGATCGAACCCTGCCCGTGATCGTCGTCGCCACCGAGGACTTCGAGGTGTACCACGGCGTCGTGGGCGAACTCCGCGAGCGCGGGGTCGCGTTCACGACGATCGAACCCGGCGAGGACCTCCCCGAACACGCTCAGGTCGTGATCACCGGTCCTGCCGACGAACTCCCCGGCGGCGTCGAGTCGATCCGGGCCGACCCCGACGACCCCCGCGGGGCGGTCGAGGCGGCCCTCTCGACCCTCCGGGAGGGCGACGGCCGGACGATCGTCGGCGTCGATCCCGGCGACCGGCCGGGCATCGCGGTCCTCTCGGGGGAGACGGTCGTCGCGGCCTTTCAGGTGCCCCTCGCCGACGCCGCGGAACTCGTCCTCGAGGAGGTTCGGGGGGGCGTCGACCCGCTGGTACGGATCGGGGACGGGGCGCGCCTCCAGGGCGCGACGATCGTCAACGCCCTCGATGGCGTCCGAGTGGAACTCGTCGACGAGACCGGAACGACCCCCTCGCTGGGGACCGGCGCCCGCGGGATGGGCGACGTGCTCGCGGCGGTCAACATCGCCCGGATGGAGGGCGACGCCGTCGAGAGCCGCGAAATCGAACCCACGGCGGGGGAACTCACCGTGATCAAACGCCGCTCCCGGGAACGCTCGCCCGAGAACCGGGAGATCGACGAGGCACTGGCGAAACGGGTCGCCCACGGCGAACTCACCGTCGAGGAGGCCTTGGAGGAACACCGCGAGGAGTAGCCGGTCGCTCATGGGGATTCTCGTTAGAAGCCATAGATGGTGGCTGGGCGAACCAGCCATCGTGGTTCAGCTAACCGGCGAAGAGACGATGATCGGCAACGAGAGTCCCTACCAGAACCCGCACTCGGGACAGTCGAGCAGCCCCTGGACGTTGATCGCGGTCGCGCCACAGTCGGGACAGGTGCCCTCCTCGGTCGAGTCGTTCGTGGTCGCCGTCGGTTTCTCCGGCCGCGAGACGAGTTCCGGTGTCATCGACGACCACTCGACCCGCCTCGGACATAACCCTGGTCCTGATAATGATATGATAATACCATGTGTTTATTTCAGTATTAGGTTCACGCGAGGTCGTGCCACGCCGCCTCCGCGCGGGTCAGGACCTCGCGGATCGCCAGGCCGGTCTCACGAGCGACGGCCGCGGCGTCGTCGTACTCGGCGCTGGCGTCGTAGACCTCGCCGGACGCGTCGCTCGCGACCTTCACGTCCACCTCGTGGGCGTCGCCGTCGATCTCCAGCGTGACCGTCTCGATCTCCCTGCTGGCCACCCAGCGGTGGATCCCGGGGACCGCACGCACCCCCAGCGTTCCGGTCTCCTCGGCGAGTCGACGGGCCACCCGCTCCGCGTCCGGGGGCCGACAGATCACCTTCACGAGGTGGCCGGGCCTCGATTTCTTCATCGTCGCGGGCAGGATCGAGACGTCGCGAGCGCCGGCCTCCGTGAGGGTCTCCTGAAGCCCGCCCAGCACCTCGGGCGAGACGTCGTCGACGTTGGTTTCGAGGACCGTGATCTCCTCGCGGGCCATCCCCTCCTCGTCGCCGACGGTCGCCCGAAGGACGTTCGGGTGGTCCTCTAGCTCCCGGTCACCCGCGCCGTAGCCCGAGGCGACGACCCGCAGGCCGGGCAGCGTCTCGACGCCCTCGGCGACGACCGCGAGGATCGCCGCGCCTGTCGGGGTCAGGAGTTCGGTCTCGACCGGGCCGCCGCGGATCGACCAGTCGGCGCGTTCGGCGATCGCCACGACCGCGGGGCCGGGCACGGGGTAGGTCCCGTGGCTCATTTCGACCACTCCCCCGCCCGCCGACAGCGGCGTCGTTACGATGCGGTCGGGATCGAGGTCCGAGAGGAGAACGAGCGTGCCGACCACGTCGGCGACCGCGTCGTCGGCGCCGACCTCGTGGAAGTGGATCGAGTCGAGGTCCTCGCCGTGGACCTCGGCCTCGGCCTCCCCGAGGACCGTGAAGACCTCGATCGCGCTCCCCTCGACGTCGGGATCGAGGTCCATCGACTCGACGAGGTGGCAGACCTCCCGGTAGGAACGGTTCGGTCCCGCCCCTTCCGCGTGGGTGTGGTCCGCGTGATCGTGGTGATGGTGGGCGTGGCCCGCGTGATCCGTGTGATCCTCGCGTTCGTGGGCGTGATCTCCGTGATCCACGTCGTGATCGTGATTCGCGTGCCGTTCGCCCCCTTCCCTCGCGAGGACCACGTCCACGCTCGTCGCGCCGATCCCGTTTCGCACCACGTCGCGGATCTCGTATCGCACCCCGAGGGCCGCCTCGATCGGGGCGAGCACGCCGGGATCCGCGCCGGCGGCGACGAGCGCCCCCAGGATCATGTCGCCGCTCGCACCGGTCCGACCGTCGAACGCAAGCGTTCTCATACCTCGCCCCTCGCGCCCGCGAGCAAAAAGCCCACGCGATCGCTCGATCCCCGAACGCCGTCGTTCTGGTGGCCGCCGGGCGGTCCGTCAAGCAATAGGGTTTTGTAGTCGTTCGTGCGTACCATACCGTGCGAATGAATACCACGCAGGGTCGGTAGGGGGAACACAAGACCTATCGGCGCTGCAGGTGGACACACAACCATCCCCGCAGGCCCATCATGAACGAAGTACAACTCGAGGTGGCGAAAGCCTACCCGAACGACTCCGGGAGGGGCATCGCCCGCCTCGACCCGGACACGCTGTTGCACCTGAAGCTGAGTCCCGGCGACATCATCGAGATCGAGGGCGGCGACACCACCGCCGCGAAGGTCTGGCGCGCCGACCGCCAGGACTGGAACACCGATACCGTGCGCATCGACGGGTTCACCCGGCAGAACGCCGACGTCGGCATCGGCGAGCGCGTCACGATCAGGAAGGCCGACGCGACGAAGGCCGAGAAACTCGTGCTCGCCCCACCCGAGGAGGCGTCGGTTCAGTTCGGGTCGGACGCAGCCGGCATGGTCAAGCGCCAGATCCTCAAACGCCCGGTCGTCGAACGGGACATCGTCCCCGTGATGAGTTCGACGAACCACCCGTTCATGCGCTCGCCCGGCCAGGCGATTCCCCTCATTGCGGTCGAGACCGACCCCGAGGGGGTGTGTCTCATCACCGAGGACACCGACGTCGAACTGCGCGAGGAGCCCATCTCGGGCTTCGAGAAAGCAGGATCAGGGATAACCTACGAGGACATCGGCGGCCTCCAGAACGAGATTCAACGCGTCCGGGAGATGGTCGAACTGCCGATGAAACACCCCCAGATCTTCAAGAAACTCGGGATCGAGCCGCCCCAAGGGGTCCTGTTGCACGGCCCGCCCGGGACGGGCAAGACGCTGCTCGCGAAGGCGGTCGCCAACGAGACCTCCGCGAGTTTCTTCTCGATCGCCGGCCCCGAGATCATCTCGAAGTACTACGGGGAGTCAGAACAACAATTGAGGGAGATCTTCGAGGACGCCGCCGAGGAGGCCCCCGCGATCATCTTCATCGACGAACTCGACTCGATCGCGCCCAAGCGTGAGGACGTCACCGGCGAGGTCGAACGGCGCGTGGTCGCCCAGCTGTTGACGATGATGGACGGCCTCGAATCCCGTGGCCAGGTCATCGTCATCGCCGCGACCAACCGCGTCGACAGCGTCGATCCCGCCCTCAGGCGGCCGGGCCGCTTCGACCGCGAGATCTCGATCGACGTGCCCGACGAGAAGGGACGCGAGGAGATCCTCCAGATCCATACCAGAGGAATGCCGCTGTCGGACGACGTGAGCCTCTCGGAACTCGCGGACGACACCCACGGCTTCGTGGGCGCGGACGTCGAGAGCCTCACCAAGGAGGCGGCGATGCGCGCCCTTCGTCGGTATCTCCCGCAGATCAACCTGGACGAGGAGGACGTCCCGCCCGAACTGATCGACCGGATGATCGTCAAACGCGGGGACTTCCGGGGTGCGCTCGGCGAGGTCGAACCCAGCGCGATGCGCGAGGTGCTCGTCGAACTCCCGAAGATGTCGTGGGACGACGTCGGCGGCCTCGAGGACGCCATCGGCGACGTCAAAGAGAGCGTCGAGTGGCCCCTGACGAACCCCGAGCGCTTCACCCGGTTGGGGATCGACCCGCCCGCGGGCGTCCTGCTCTACGGGCCACCAGGAACGGGGAAAACGCTGATGGCGAAGGCCGTCGCCAACGAGACCAACGCCAACTTCATCTCGATCCGCGGGCCCCAACTGCTCAGCAAGTGGGTCGGCGAGAGCGAGAAGGCGATCCGCCAGACGTTCAGGAAGGCCCGGCAGGTCTCGCCGACGGTGATCTTCTTCGACGAACTCGACAGCCTCGCCCCCTCGCGGGGTCAGGACGTCGGCTCGAACGTTTCGGAGAGAGTCGTCAACCAGCTCCTCACGGAACTCGACGGGCTCGAGGAGATGGAGAACGTGATGGTGATCGCCGCGACCAACAGACCCGACATGATCGACCCCGCGCTGATCCGCTCGGGGCGGTTCGATCGGCTGGTGATGGTCGGCCAGCCCAGCGAGGAAGGACGGAAAGAGATCCTCGAGATCCACACCCGGGACATCCCGCTGGCCGCGGACGTCAGCCTGCGCGAACTCGCCGAGATCACCGACGGGTTCGTCGGCAGCGATCTGGCGAGCATCGCCCGCGAGGCGGCGATGACCGCGCTGCGCGAGGACCCCGACGCGGAGGTCGTCGAGATGCGCCACTTCCGGGGGGCGATGGAGTCCGTGCGTCCGACGATCACCGACGACATCCTCGACTACTACGAGCAGATCAAAGACGAGTTCGCCGGCGGCACCGCCGAACCCGGGCGGGGCAGACAGGGTAGCCGGATCGGCTTCCAGTAGACGACAGCAGGCGGCGTACCTCTCGGGCCTCTTCGGCTGGCCGCGCGCGAGTACCTGCGAGGACCCCGAGGATGATCGCGGCGTCGCTCGGGATCACTCCCTCGACGCTCCACCAGCACCTCCGCGTGGCCGAGCGCAAACACCTCGACGCCGTCTTCGCGCGCCCGGGACCGGACGGTGCCTGACCCGTGGTCCAGACTTATTTATATACTATTCCGTATTCCATTAATAGAGATGCCGACGAAAACCGATAAATCGGACGTGCCATCCGTCCCGCCCGAGGGGGGCGTGGCGATCGAAACGGTGCTCAGAACGCTGTCGAAGCCACGGCGGCGGGCGATACTGAGGCAGGTGTGCGAGTGCGGGGAACCGGTCGACGCGACCGCCGTCGCGACGGCGGTCGTGGCCGGGGAGTGGGCCGGGAGGGACGAACCCGTTCCGGCCGGCGAGCGCGAGCGGGTCCTCCGGTCGCTCCGACACGTCCACCTCCCGAAACTCGCGGCCGCGGGGTTGATCGAATACGATCGGGAAACCGAGACGGCGGTCGCGACCGAGGCCGGCGGCAGGGCGCTTTCGGACCTCGAACAGTCGCTCCTCTGATACTGTCGGTCACACGTCCATCGGCGGTGGTGAAGACGGGCTGGCAACGCGCTGTTGCTCACCGAATCGATCATCGCCGTTCGATCTCCCACGACCGATGGTGTGGGCACCGTCCGTTTTAGTAACTGGACCGCGTTCCATCGGGTATGACCGTGATCGCACTGCTGAGCGTCGCGCCAGTGACCGAGGGGAGCATGGCCGGCGAGGTGGCCAAGGCCGTCGACGCCCTCGAGGAGTTCGACGTGAGCTACGAGACCAACCCGATGGGGACGGTCATCGAGGCCGAGAGCACCGAGGAACTGTTCGCCGCCGCGCGGGCGGCCCACGAGGCGGTCGACGCCGACCGCGTGAGCACCGTGTTGAAGGTCGACGACAAACGCGCGAGCGACGAGAGCGCGAGCGAGAAGGTCGCGGCCGTCGAGCGCGAACTCGGGCGCGAACCACACAGTTCCTGACCGATCGACCGGTATTCCCAAGGTGAGTCCCCTCGCAGTCGGGGGTATGGACAGCCTCAATCGCATGGCGCTCGAACTCGTCGACGAGGCGATCGACTTCGCCGACGAACTCAACCTCCTCGTCTCGGAACTCGACGGCGAGACCACCGTGCTGGACTTCGGCGTCGAGGCCGACGGCGGCCTCGAGGCCGGCCTGTTGCTCGTCGAGATCCAGACGGCGGGACTGGCGACCGTCCAGACCCGGATGGACGCGGTCGGGGGCGTTCCGATGCCGTTCGTCGAGTTCTCGACCGACCAGCCCGCCCTCTCGGTGCTCTGCTCGCAGAAGGCCGGCTGGGAACTCGCCGTCGAGGATTTCGAGGGGCTCGGGTCGGGTCCGGCACGCGCGCTGGTCGCCGAGGAGGAGGAGTTCGCCCGCGTGGGCTACGAGGACGTCCTCGACTTCGCGGTGCTTACCGTCGAGAGCGAGGACCTCCCGACCGCGGCCGCGGCCGGGCAGGTCGCCGAACTGGCCGAGGTCGACACGGGCGCGCTCTTCCTCCCCGCGTTCTCGACGGCGAGCATCGCCGGCAGCGTCAACATGGCCGCCCGGGGGGCCGAACTCGCCGTCTTCCGCCTCTCGGAACTCGGCTACGACCCGCTCGATGTCGTCACCGCGAGCGCGAGCGCGCCGGTCGCGCCCGTCGCCGGCAGCGAGGAGGCCGCCATCGGCCGGACGAACGACGCGCTCGCCTACGGGGGGCGTGCCCACGTCGTCGTCCGCGAGGAGTTCGACCGATTCGAGGAAGTGGCCTCCACGGCCAGCGAGGAGTACGGTCGCCCCTTCGTCGAGATCTTCGACGACGTCGGCTGGGAACTGTACGACGTGCCCGAGTCGATCTTCGCGCCCGCGGAGGTGACGATCGACGTGCTCGGCGGGGCGACCTACCACTACGGCCGGCGCGACGAGGCGTTGCTCGAATCGAGCTTCGGACTATGAGGGTCAAACCGGTGCCCGAACCGCCCGGCGCCGTCGAGGCGGTCGAGCGGATCCGCGAGGCGGTCCCCCTCGTTCCCGAACCCGAGGCGAGTTGCTGTGAGCGCCTCGCTTCGCGTACCGACGTCGATCCCGACGCGGCGAGCGATTGGTTGACGTTCCTTCGGGGACTGGGATTGGTTCGAGAGGGTGAGACGGGATTCTACCGGCCGCACGAGGAGCCCGATCCCGCCCTGTCCGAGGCGTTGCTCTCGGGTGTCTACGGCGCACGCGAGGTGGACGCGCTGCTCGATTCTCGGGAACCGCTCACCGCCGAGGAGGTCTTCGAGCGCTTCGAGGCGGTCCCGCGGTGGGAGCGCCACCGCGACCCCGACTGGGAGGCGTTCTGGGGCGAGCGGGTCGGGAGACTGTTGGAGTGGCTGGTGCTGGTCGGTCTCGCCGAGCGCCGGGAAGAAGGATACGTCAGTCGGCCGGGGTCACGTCCGTGACGGTGCCGACGCCCTTGCTGCGGCCCTCGCGGAAGACGAAGCGCTGGCCCTCCTCGACGAGATAGGGGCGGAACTTGAAGCGCACGCGGGTGGTGCCGGTGTCGCCCGGCAGCAACCGCCCCTCCGAGGGGGTGAACACGCCCGCCTCGCTGATCGTTTCGAGGTGGACCACGGGTTCGTAGCCCGTCGTGATCCGCGTGGGGTGGTTGAGCACCATCACGTCGGCCTCGAACTCCCGGACGGGTTCGGGATCGGCCTCGCGGGGGAGCAGCACCATCCCGCGCTCGATGTCGGCCTCGCGGACCCCCTTGAGCGCGATGCCGACGATCCGGCCCGACTGGGCCTCCTCGACGCGGTGGTAGTGCATCTCGATCGATCGGACCTCGACCTCGGCAAAGGTGCCGTCGGCGAGCGGCCCCAGGAGCAGTTCGTCGCCGGCCTCGACGACGCCGGATTTCACCGTTCCGGAGGCGACCGCGCCCACGCCGGTGATCGAGTAGGTGCGGTCGATGTACATCCGGAACTCGCCGTCGTCGCTCGCGCGCTTGGGGAGGCGCTCGAAGACCGCGTCCAGCGTGTCGAGCCCTCGCCCGGTGACCGCGCTCGTCCGCAGGATCGGGACGACCGTCTCGTCGATCTCCTCGATCGCCGCGTTCACGCCGTGGCGCGCGACCGGCAGGGGCGTGCGCCCCACATCGCGAAGGAGGCGTTCGACCTCGCGGGCGACCTCGCGTTCGCGCTCGTCGTCGACCAGGTCGACCTTGGTGATCGCGACGATGGTGGGCAGGTCGGTCGCCAGAAGCACCCCGAGGTGCTCGCGGGTCGTCTTCGTGGGGCCGTCGTCGGCCGCGACGGTGAGCAGCCCGTAATCGAGCTTCTGGCCCACGAGCCCCCGGATGGTGGTCCGGAGCCACGGCTCGTGGCCCACGGTGTCGACGAACGAGACGAGCCGGTCGGACTCCCGGACGACGCCCGCCCGGTCGGCCTTCCGGTGGGGGTTGTCCATTCTAACCGGTTGGCCCTCGCGGAAGCCGTAGACGGCGTACGAGAGGTCCGCCGAGAGGCCGCGTTCGACCTCGTGGGGCTGGACGTCGAGAAAGCCCCGTGTCCCGCCCTCGCCGTCGTCGCGCTGGCCGGTGACGAGGCTCCCGACGAGCGTGCTCTTGCCGTGGTCGACGTGGCCGGCGGTGCCGATCACGACGTGCTCGTCGTCGGTCCGGAGCATCGACCCCGTTCTGAGGGTCGCGACGCCGACGAGGCCGTCTTCGCCGTCCGGGCCGTCCGCACCCCACGTCTGGACGTCGTGGATGTGGGCGCTCGCCTCCTCCGCGAGCAGCGAGAGGACGTCCATCGACTCGGAGAAGGCGTCGTGGCTGATGCCGGCGATCCCCCCCGAATCGGTGACGCCGACGACGTACGTCGCCTCGCCGTCGCCCGAGAGGACGCGGTGGCGCAACTGGGCCGCGAGGCTCTCCATTCGCCCCCCGTGGAGGTGGTCGGCTCTGGTGAGTCGTTCCTTGAACTCGACGCTGCCACCCTCCCTCTCGCCGTGTTCGATCGCGTCGCGCAACACGGCTCGGTCGGGGCTCATGGGGAGGGGTTGGGGGGAGGTCGACAAAAACCACTCGTTTCGTGGTACCGTTGGACACGGGAGCGATCCCCCGCCATCGATACTCACAGGGAGTCTCGTAGCCACCCGGCTACGTCGCCTCCCGAGAGCCGACGCCGTGGTTCGATCCCCGGGCAGGACCTCCCCGGACTGCCACGATCCCTCTCACTCCGTCAGCCGGTCGTAGGCGTTCGCAACCTCCTTGAACGCCTCCTCGTCGCCGCCCCGGTCGGGGTGGGTGGTTTTGACCTTCTCCCTGTAGGCGCGCTTGACCTCGCCCGTCCCAGCGCCGGGGTCGAGACCGAGCGTCCGGTAGGCCTCCCGGCGGGTCGGCCCGGACGTGCGGGGCGGGCGGGTGGTCCGGGCGTTCCGGCGGCGCGTTCGCTCCCGCGTCCGGGTTCGCTCCCTGCCGGGCCGGCGGGCGCGTTCCCGGACGCGGGCGGCCAGCCGGCCGGTCCCCTGATACCACAGCACGTAGCCGGTGACGCCGAACGGGAGCGCGATCGCGAGCGGCACCGGCGTCCGGTAGGCCGCGGCGAGCGCGACCATGAGGACGGCGATCCCCGCGAACACCGAGGCGAGCACCACGAGCAGCCGCGATCCGGTCACGGCTTCGGTAGGGAGGCGGGGACCGTAAACGTCTCGCCGGCGAACTGAAGGGGCAGCGAGGCGTACCCCCGCCATGAGCCTCACGGGGGTCTGTCAGCACTGCGAGCGCGCGCCCGCCAGCCACACCTGTCCGAACTGCGGGAGCCTCGTCTGTGATCGCCACTTCGACGGCCCGGCGGGGCGGTGTGCGCGCTGTCTCGGCGGGATGGGCTAGCGAGCGTCCCGTCGTTTCGCGAGCGACTCGGGTGGCCGCTCGGGGACCCCTTCGATCGGTTCGTCCGGTTCGCTGACTCCCGGTACGTCCACGAGGCGGTTCCAGCCGGTGACGTAGTCGTCGGACTGAGATGTCGGGGGAGCTATCCGATTCGGCCCGCTACTCGCGGTATGCGTGCCTTTCGCGTCGCCTACGACGGCGATCCGTATCGCGGCTTCCAGCGCCAGCCCGACGTCCGAACCGTCGAAGGGACCCTCTTTCGCGCGCTCCGCCGGCACGGCGTCTTCGAGGGGGAGAAACCCGAAAACTACGCCGCCGCCGGACGGACCGACGCCGGCGTCTCGGCGCTCGCCCAGACGGTCGCCTTCGAGTGTCCGGAGTGGCTCACCCCCGCCGCGTTCAACGGCGAACTGCCCGCCGAGATCCGCGTCTGGGCGAGCGCCGACGCCGAGGGGTTTCACGCCCGGTACGACGCCCTCTCGCGGGCGTACGCCTACCACCTCCACGCGCCGGCGGCCGACGACGAGCTGTTACGGGCGGCTCTCGACCGATTCGTAGGCGCCCACGACTTCCACAACCTCACGCCCGACGGCGGTGACACCACCCGCACGATCCGGGAGGCGGATCTCGAACGGGAGGGCGAGTTCGTCGTCGTCACGGTCCGCGCCGACGGGTTCCTCAGGCAGCTCGTCCGCCGGCTCGTCTCGCTCGTCGCCGCGGTGGGCCGGGGAGAGCGCGACCCGGCGTTCGCAGAGAGGGCGCTCTCGGACGAGCGCCTCACCGGCCCGGAGGGGATTCCACCGGCGCCGCCGGAGCCGCTCGTCCTCGTGGACGTGACGTACGACCTCGATTTCGAGGTCGACGAGCGTGGTGCGGAGAGCGCCCGTGAGGTCTTCGGCGAGAAGCGCGTCGAGCGCGAGGCAGGCGCGCGGGTCGCCGGGTTCATCGAACGCGGAGTCGACGGGTAACGACGGGCGTCTCCACGCTAAGAGTCAGCACAGCACCGTGACCGGGGGGACTGGCGTTTCTGGCGACCGACTCGGGGACGCTCCACAGCAGGGGGCGCAGTTCCGTCTGCTGGTGGTCCGCGATGACGACGCGGTCGACGTTCCGCTCGTCGGCGCAGGTGACGATCTCCTCGACCGCGTTTCCCGATCTCACTACGGGCTCGATCTCCCGTTCGTGCTCGTCCGCGAGTTCGCACGCCCGGTCGAACACGCGCTCGGCCCGCCGCCGCTGTGCTCGGTTGAACGCGTTCCCGTCGGGCATCACCTCGTCGTCGAGATCGAACCCGCACTCCGGAACCATGTACGCCTCCGGGTCGCGGTCCCCGAAGAGGCCGAGCGGATCGCTCGTGGCCGTCACGTGGACGATCGTGATCCTCGCGTCGGGATGCTCCCGCAGCGCGTGTTCGAGGGCGGTCTCGGACGCCTCGGTCGCCCCCATCGCCACCAGCACGTGGCGGTTCATGGTCGCGCGTTCGATCCGCTACGAGGAAAACGATTCCCGGTCGTGAGAACGACGCGCACGAGCGCGAAACGGTTTCAAACCTCGGGACGCCTGACATAGGTGATGAGCGCGTTCCCCGCCGAGCGGCTGTCGGATCTCCCCCCGAGTGCCAAACTCGTCTTCCTCGTGCTCGAACACAACGGTTCGCTCACCCAACGGGAGATCCGTGACGAGTCACTGTTGACGGCTCGGACGGCTCGATACGCGCTCTCCCGGCTGGAAGAGGAGGGGCTGGTCGAGGAGCGGATCTCGTTCAGGGACGCACGACAGCGCATCTACTCCCTCTCGAAGGCGGGCGAGACGGCCGCCGACGGCCACCCGGCGCCGTGTTGACCGTCGTCACTCCCAGTGGTCGGGCCACACCTCCGCCGCGCGCATCCCTGCCTCGGCGTCGCTCTCTTCGAGCCGCTCGCGGAGTTCGCTCTCGTCGATCCGTGGGACCTCGATTTCGGTGAGTTCGCGAACCAGTAGCGCCGCGAGCATCGCGTGCTCGCGCAGATTGCGGGGATCGACCTTCTCGCGGGTGTCGGCGTGGGTGTGGCCCCAGCCCCGGCCCCGAACGCCGCCCGCGGGCCGGGCGCGCTCGCTGTGCAGTTGGAGCGCCGGGACGCCGCGCTGGAGGAACGGCCAGTGGTCGCTGTAGGGGTGGGGATCGCGCGAGAAGGAGACCGGCTGACCCCACTCCCCGCAGACTCCCCGAACGAGATCCTCGATCCGCTCGGAACCGTGGGTGTACGCCTTCAGGTTTCGAAATCGCCCCGCCCCGTCGACGTTGACGACGGCCCGAACCGAATCGAGGGGGAGGGATTCGGCGAGCGCGTCGGCGCCCATCAGGCCGACCTCCTCGCAGCCGACGCCCGCGACCCGGACCCGGCAGTCGAGGTCCATCTCCGAGAGGAGGCGGGCCGCACCAGCGACCACGGAGATCCCACAGCCGTTGTCGAGCGCGCCCTCCGCGATGTCGTGGGCGTCGTAGTGGCCCACGAGAACGATCTCCTCCCCTCCCTCGCCGAGCGTCCCGTGGACGTTCTGGCTCGTCCCCTCCTCCGTACTCGCCTCGACGGAGAGTTTCGCCCGTCCGCCCCGCTCGGCGTAGTCGGTGAGCCACGCGCCGGTCTCCTTCGAAACGCCCACGCCGGGTGCGGCGGCCTCCCCGTTGAACCGCAACGCGCCCGTCGGCGGGAGCTGGCCGGGGACGTGGTTCGCGAAGACGAACGCCTCCGCGCCCGCCGCGACCGCGTGGCCGAACTTCTCCATGCGGTGGACGAACCGCCCCATCTCGGGGGGCGTGGTCGTGCTCGCGACGGCGATCTTCCCCGCGACGTCGGCGTCTTCGATCTCCCCGGGCGTGCCGTAGCCGACGTCGACCAGCTCGGCGCTCACCTCGCCGGCCGGCGAGTACGGCAGCGCGAGCGTCTCGAAGGAGCGCTCGACGGGATCGGTGACGGCGAGGGCCGCGCGACCCCGGTCCCAGCGCCACATCTCGAACTCCTCGATCTCGACGCCCTCGACGCCCCCGTCCTCGAAGGCGTCGGCGACGTGTTCTGCCGCCCGTCGCTCGCCGGGATGCCCCCCCATGCGCTCGGGGAGTTCGGTCAGCCGGGTCAGCAACTCCCACGCGCTGTCGTCGTGCCACGCCCGCCCCAGTAGCGTGTCGAGTTCCGTCATATCGGGTGCTCTCGCGCCCGTCACATGGTCGTTGCGTTGCGTTCGCGGCGAACCGCTAGTGTTTAGTCCGTACTGACACCTACCGTGTGCTATGAGTTCGGTTCCCGAACGCGGCCAGATCCCCGAGGAGTACACGTGGGACCTCGAGAGCATCTACGCCAGCGACGACGACTGGGAGGCCGCCTACGAGGCGATCGAGGATCGGATCCCGGACCTCGAGGCCTACGAGGGCCGGATCACGGAGGACGGCGAGACGCTGTACGACCTGCTCTCGCTGCGCGAGGAGGTGATGCGCGAACTCTCGCAGGTCGCCGCCTACGCGCGGATGCGCCGCGACGAGGACACCCGCAATCAGGAGTATCAGGCGCTGACCGCCCGCGCCCAGTCGCTTGCTTCGGAGGCGTCGAGCGCCGCGAGCTTCGTCGAGCCCGAACTGCAGGAGCTCTCGGAGGGCGAACTCGACGCGTTGATCGCCGAGGAACCCGCCCTCGAGGAGTACGACCACTACTTCGACGACGTGTTGCGGATGAAACCCCACACGCGATCGGCGGAGATCGAGGGTCTGCTCGCCGAACTGGGCGAGGTCACCGGCGCGTCGGGCGAGATCTACAACATGCTCTCGAACGCGGATCTGGAGTTCCCGGTCGTCGAGCGCGACGGCGAGGCCGTCGAGATCACGCAGGCGAACTTCACGAGGCTCCAGAAGAATCTGGATAGAGAGTTCCGCCGCGAGGTCTACGAGGGCTTCTACGACACGTGGGAGGACGTCAGGAACACGGTCGGCGCCGCGTACAAAAACAGCGTGAAGGCCGACGTCAAACTCGCGCGGGCGCGGGACTATGGGACCGCCCGCGAGGCGGCGATGGACGGGCCGAACATCCCCGTCGAAGTGTACGACAACCTCGTGGAGACGGTCCACGACCACCTCGATACGCTCCATCGCCACGTCGACCTCAAGCGCGAGGCGCTCGGGGTGGAGGAACTGCGGATGTGGGACGTCTACATGCCGGTCGCCGAGGGCGAGAGCCCCGACGTCGAGTACGACGAGGCCGCGAATCACGTCGTCGAGGCCGTCGCGCCGCTCGGCGAGGAGTACCAGTCGCGGGTCGCCGAAGGGCTCGACTCCCGCTGGGTCGACGTCTACGAGAACGTCGGCAAGCAGGCGGGCGCGTACTCCGGGGGTACGTACGACACCCAGCCGTTCATCCTGATGAACTACCAGGACGACATCCCCTCGATGTACACGCTGGCGCACGAACTGGGCCACTCGCTGCACTCGCAACTCACCAGCGAGCACCAGCCCTACGTCTACAGCGGCTACGAGATCTTCGTCGCGGAGGTCGCTTCCACCGTCAACGAGGCGCTGCTCACGCATCACCTCCTCGACACCGTCGAGGACGAGGCGTTCCGCCTGCACGTCCTCAACGAGTACCTCGAACGGTTCCGTTCGACGCTGTATCGCCAGACCATGTTCGCTGAGTTCGAACACCGCGCTCACGAGATCGAGGAGGAGGGTGGCGCCCTCACGCCCGACGCGCTCGACGACCTCTACGGCGACCTCAAGGCCGAGTTCTACGAACCCGCCGTCGTCGACGACCGGATCGCTCGCGAGTGGATGCGCATCCCGCACTTCTACCGGGCGTACTACGTCTACCAGTACGCGACGGGGATCAGCGCCGCGGTCGCGCTCTCGAAGCGGATCCTCGAAGACGGCGAACCCGCCGCCGCGGACTACCGGGAGTTCCTCCGATCGGGCTCGACCGAGTACCCCCTCGAACTGCTCGAGGTCGCGGGCATCGACATGCGCTCTCCCGAGCCGATATCCGAGGCGCTCTCGGTGTACGACGAGTACCTCGGGGAGATGGATTCGTTGCTGTAGGATCGGCCGCCACCCAAAGGCACTTTTGACGTGCTTTCCTAGAGTGGACATCAATGGCCCATAGCCCCTCTGTTCCCGATCGACCGCGCCTCGACATCGACTCCGAGATGCCCGAGGGCGAACAGCTCGCCGCCCTCCGCGAACACTACGTCGACCTCGTCAGGATCAACGACCAGCTCGAAGAGCGCATCGAGGACGCGACCGACCGCCGCGAGACGCTCCACGACCGCGTCGACTCGCTCGAACGCGAGAACGGCGCGCTCAAGACCGCCTCGTTGTACGTCGCCACCGTCGAGGAGTTCACCGAGGACGGGGCGATCATCAAACAGCACGGCACCAACCAGGAGGTGCTCACCGAGGTCGACCCCGCGCTCGCCGAGGGTCTCGATGCGGGCGACCGGGTCGCGGTCAACGACTCGTTCGGCGTCGAGACCGCCCTCGACGTCGAGACCGACGCCCGGGCACAGGCGATGACCGTCGACCGCAGCCCCGAGGTGTCCTACGCCGACATCGGCGGGATCGACGAGCAGATCCGCGAGGTCCGCGAGGCCGTCGAGGACCCGCTCACGAACCCCGAGCAGTTCGCGGAAGTGGGTATCGACCCGCCGGGCGGCGTCCTCCTGCACGGCCCGCCGGGGACGGGCAAGACGATGCTGGCGAAGGCCGTGGCGAACGAGACCGACGCCACGTTCATCAAGATGGCCGGCTCGGAGCTGGTTCAAAAATTCATCGGCGAGGGCTCGCGTCTCGTGCGCGACCTCTTCGAACTCGCCCGGGAACACGAACCCGCGATCGTCTTCATCGACGAGATCGACGCCATCGCCGCCACCCGGACGGAGTCGAAGACGTCGGGCGACGCGGAGGTCCAGCGCACGATGATGCAACTCCTCTCGGAGATGGACGGCTTCGACGAACGCGGCGAGATCCGCATCATCGCGGCGACCAACCGCTTCGACATGCTGGATCGCGCCATCCTCCGGCCGGGCCGGTTCGACCGCCTCATCGAGGTGCCCGAACCCGACGCCGAGGGCCGCGAGCGGATCGTCGAGATCCACACGGCCGAGATGAACGTCGCCGACGGCGTCGACTTCGAGGCGCTCGCGGCAGACACCGACGGCTTCAGCGGCGCCGAACTAGCGAGCCTCTGTACGGAGGCCGGGATGTTCGCGGTCCGTGACGACCGCACCGAAGTCACCAACGAGGACTTCGAGGAGGCCCTCCGGAAGGTCGCCACCGACGCCGAGAACGACACGCGCTACTACGTCTACTAGAATCGAACCCCCTTTGGTCCGCTCGGGCCGAGTTCGGGCATGGATATCCGTATCGTCCGGGGCGGGGCCACCGCCCCCACCGAGATGGCCTCGTACGACGCCGCCCTCGCCGGGGCCAACGTCCACAACTACAACCTCACGCACGTTTCTTCCGTGATCCCCGCCGACGCCAGCGTCGAGTTCGTCGACGCGGCGCCCGACCTCGGCCCCGTCGGAACGGGCCTCACCGTGGTCGAGGCGCGCGCGATGAGTTCCGAACGACCCGTGAGCGCCGCCCTCGCGTGGGCGAGAAGCGAGGAGGGCCCCGGCCTCTTCTACGAGGCGGCGGGCGAGGGATCGACCGACCGCGCCCGCGAGCGGGCGGAGCGCGGCCTCGAAGCCGGGATGGCGCTCAGGGAGTGGACGTTCCGCGACCCCGAAGCCGTCACCGCCCACGCCGAACCCGACGGCGGGTACGCGACCGCCGTGGTCCTCGCAGTCTACGGCCGGGGTCGACCGATCCGATAGGCACTCCATAACTATCGGTCTGTTTTCACATCTGTGTGTCATGAAGCGCAGACAGGTTCTCGGCGGCGTCGTCGGGATGGCCGCCCTCGCCGGTTGCCTCGGGAGCGCGCGGGAGACGTACCCGTGGCCGGTGATCGACGACGATGCCCTGGAGGGGTGGGGGCGACTGAGCGAACGGAGCGACGAGTACGAGGTCTCCTACCGGGGGATCGACGCGCTTTCGGTCCACGAGCGGACCTACACGTACGACTACACGGCGCTTCGCGAGTCGATCGCGGAGTTCTCCCGTGGCGAGGTCGACCGCAGCCTCGCGCGCTTCGTCGCCTCGCGCATGACCCTAGAAGGGATCGGCCGTCGCTTTGCCACCCCGGAACGCCTCGTCGACGACGCCATGCGCGGCGTCGAGTCGGGCTTTCGAGCGCGGGGGATCGAGGCGGTAGAGCGCGTCGACCCCGCCGACCCGCTCCCCGCGATGGACGGCGAAATCGTCGAGTACCGCGGTCTGACACCCCTGCCGCCGTTTTCGCGCGAGGTCAGCGCCCACGGCGTCTCGACGACGGTCGAGTTCTCGGGCCAGCCCCTCGACATGGAGGGCGTGTTCGCGGTCTGGAAGCCGGCGGTCGACACGGCGTACGTCGCCGGCGGCGTCTTTCCCCCCGAAGACGCCCTCGAAACGCTCGTTCCCGGCGTCTCCGGGGTCTCCCTCGCGAGCGTTCTCGATCTGGGGTTCGACCCCTCGACGTTGCGCGAGCAGGTCGTCGGACTCGTCGAGGCGACCGGATGAGGGGCCGACGGACTTTTGACGTGGGGGCACCTATCCCGGGTGGTTCCAGTTCATGAACGGAAATACGCCGTACGCCGGGCTGCCGGAGACGACGAACGCCGGTCAGCGCATGCCCGAAGAGATGCCCGAACTCACGGCGGACCAGCGCCGGACGCTTCGTGCGGACCTCTCAGCGATCACCCGCCGCGTCCGCGAGTACCTGCCCGACGAGTACGCCGTCGGCGCGGAGGTCAGTCAGGGTCAGGGCGGCCCCGAGGCGATGGTCGCGGTCCAGCCACCCATCGGCCACCCGATCAGCGCCGGCTTCCAGCCCGACCTCGAGAGCGAGGAGTACATCTCGGAGGACGACCGCGAGGAGGTCGCCCGCGGTCTGGCCGCGAGCGCCGCCCTTCAGGTCAAACACGCGATAAACGACGACGTCTCGCCGACCGCTCGGTAGCCCCGATTTCGAGGCGGCTCCGCCCTCACTTCCCCCAGAAGGGGTCCCGACGGCGCTGTTTGTCGAGGTACATCTGGAGAACCTCGCGTTCGTCGGCCGGGATGTCCTCGGTGAGTTCCTGTTCGAGGATCTTCGCGTGTTTCTCGGGGATCTCGATCCAGAGTTCGTCGCCCTCCTCGATCTGTCTGCCGACCGTCGGCCCGTCGATGGCGACGCTGACGCGTTTGCCCTGTCGGGCCTCCGCGACGTCCTCGCCCTGTTCCTGGATGCCCTTGATCCGTCCCACACGCGTGGGTTCGTTGCCCTCGAACTTCGCGACCTGGGCGTTGTTTCTCACGGTGCCGCCGAGCACTTCGACGCCCACCACGGCGGGGTTGTTCTGGCGGAACGTGTGGTCCATGAGCAGTTGGAACCGTCCCGGTCGGGTGATGTTCTCGAGGATCGTCTCCTGCTGGGCGCGCTTCGAGTCCTCGACGTACTCGTCGTACTCCTCGACGAGCTGGTAGATCACGTCGTCGCGAAAGACCCGGACCTCGCTCTCGTCGGCGTGGCGTTTCGCGTCGCCCAGCACCTCGACGTTGAACCCGAGGATCGCCCGGTGGATCGGCTCGTCGGCGGTGCTCGCGACCGAAACGTCCCGCGGCGCGATGTCGCCCACTTCGGCGCGCATGATCGGGATCTCGGCCTCCGCCAGCGCGTTCGCCATCGCCTCGAGACTGCCGAGGGTGTCGGCCTTGACGACGACGCCCTCCTCCTCGGTCTCGACCTCGACCTCCGCGAGTTCGGCCTCGACCTCCGCGATCACGTCGTCGATCTCGCGGTCGCGTACCACGCGGACGGGCGCGCCGGCCATCGCCTCCTCGAGGTCGGGCGCGGCGATCTTCAGGCCCGCCGCCGCTCCCACCTCGTCGACGCGGTCGAACCGGCTCTCGGCCCGAATCTCGGCCAGCGGGCGGGGCTGGAGCAGCGCGCGCACGTCCGTGACGATCGGCTCGTGCGTGCCGCCGACGACGATGGTCTCGTCCTCCCTGACGGTGCCGTCGTAGAGCACCACGTCGACGGTCGCCCCGAAGCCCTTCTCGTCTTTGACCTCCAGCACCGTGCCCGCGCCGGGCCCCGAGACGTCGATCTCCATGGCCTCTTTCATGTACCGCTGGGAGAGGCCCATGAGGACGGTCAACAGGTCGGGGATGCCCTCGCCGGTCATCGCGCTGACGGGGACGACCCCGACGTTCTTCTGGAAGTCCTGCACCCGCCAGTAGAGATCGGCGGAGAAGCCGTGATCCGAGAGTTCGCCGATGAGTTCGTAGAGGCGCTCGTCGAGTCGCGAGCGCGCCCGGTCGCTCTGGGCCTCGTAGGTCCGCTGGACGGGGCTGTCCTCGCGGGGGTTCCAGCCCGCGACCGTGTCGATCTTGTTCGCGGCGACGACGAAGGGCGTCGAGGAGTCCTGCAGGATGGTGATCGCCTCGATCGTCTGGGGCTGGAAGCCGTCGGTGACGTCGACGACGAGGATCGCGATGTCCGCGAGCGCGCCGCCGCGCGAACGGAGGGTGGTAAACGAGTGGTGGCCCGGCGTGTCGATGAACAGGAGCCCCGGAAGGTCGAAGTCGTCGGGGTCGACGAGGCTGCCCGCGACCCGCGAGACCGTCTCCAGAGGAACGGCCGTCGCCCCGATGTGCTGGGTGATCGCGCCGGCCTCGCCCTCGATCACCGCCGAGCCGCGGATCTTGTCCAGAAGGCTGGTCTTCCCGTGATCGACGTGCCCGAGGACGGCGACGATCGGCGTCCTGAGCCCCGACGACGTCCGTGTTGTATCTGTGTCCGACATCCTACCACCCGAGAAGCTCGTGTCCTAGCCGAACGGGGCGCGGTAGTTAAGTCCATCGTAGCGCGCAAACCGGGAAATCGGCCCCGTGGCGTTTATTAGCGTCCGCTCTCTTCTGTGGGGTATGTCGGAGATACTGGCGGAGAACCTCTCGGGAAAGGCGGTCATGGGTGCGGACGGTGCCGAACTCGGGATGCTGTACAACATCACGATGGACATCAAGACCGGCGAACTCCACGACCTGGTGGTCACGCCGAACGACGACATCACCGCGGCGGACCTCGGGCTCGAACTCGACGAGGAGAACCGACTGCGAATGCCCGTCTCCCGGGTGCAGGCCGTCAAAGACTACATCGTCGTCCAGCGCTAAATGTACGTCCTCGATTCTTCTGCGTTCATCCACGAGTACCACACGACGGAGCAGACCGCGAGCGTCCCGCTCGTCCGGGAGGAACTCGAGGACGAGAGCGCCTACCGTTACGACGCCATGGAGGGCTCGGGAATGCACATCCACATCCCGACCGACGAGACGGTCGACACGGTCAAGCGGGCGGCCGCGGAACTCGGCGATCTCGAGGAACTCTCGCGGACGGACGTCCGCCTCATCGCGACCACGTTCGAGCTTGACGGCACCCTCGTGACCGACGACTACGCGATGCAGAACGTCGCCGAGAAACTCAACGTCGACGTCGAGGTGATCGCCCGCGAGGGGATCACCGAGCAGCGCCGCTGGACGTTCCAGTGTCAGGGCTGTGGTCGGGAGTTCGACGAACAGCACGACCGCTGTGAGGTCTGCGGGAGTCCGCTCGCGCGCAAGAACCCCACCTAGCGCGCGACCGTCTCGCGTCGTTCGAGTCCGATCGTGACGAGTTGGTGGAGGACTTCCGTCTCGGTCAGGCCGTACTCCTGTGCGATGGCGTCGACCCTCGCCGCGAGTTGGTCGTCGCACACGAGGCTGTACCGCTGGGTCATACCCTCCTCTACGACGCCATCCGATATAAAACTATGTCAGACTTCTATAACTTCTCTATCGAAGTTACATATCCACTGTCAGATAGGAGGCGGTCAGTCGATCACGAGGCGGGTCTTCTCCTCGACCGCGCGCGCCTCCTCGAACTCCCCGCCGCCGAGCAGGCCGCGGGCGGCGCGTTTGCCCCACTCGACTGCGGGCTGTTCGAAGGTCGGCACCGAGAACAGTTCGCCCGCGACGATGCAGGCCGCCTCCAGGACATAGAGGAGGCCCCCGAGTTCGTGGGCATCGACGCGCTCGATCTCGATCCGAATCGAGGGCCGACCCGCCGCCGCCAGACTCGCCTCGGTCGCCTCGAACTCGGCGTCGAGTAGCTCCCCGAGCGACGCACCGCCGAGGTACGCCAACCCCTCCAACTCCGTCTCGGGGATCGTCAGGTCGGTCCGCTCGCGCGGGCGGGCGAGCGTCACCATCGCGTTGCGGGGGCCCGCCCGATACAGCTGGAGCTGTGAGTGCTGATCGGTCGCGCCGAGCGCGCGCGCCGGGAGCTGGCCGACGCCGTCCTTGCCGAGGCTCTCGGCCCACAGCTGGGCGAACCACTCGGCGAAGGTCTCGAGGGATTCGGCGTAGGGCATCATCGCGTTGACCGTCCACCCACGGCCGGCCAGCGCGTAGGTCGTCGCGCCGTAGGCGTACGCGGGGGTCTCGAACAGCGATCCCGAGAGCGTTTCTGCCTCCGCGCCCGCCCCCGCGAGCAGTCCTTCGACGTCGCCGCCGCCGAGCGCCGCGACCGGCAGCGCCACCGTCGAGAGTACGGAGAACCGGCCCGGAACCCCCGCGGGAACGTCGAGGACGGGAAGGTCGTGGCGTTCGGCGAGATCCCTGAGGTTGCCCTCCTCGCCCGTCGTGACGAGGGTGCGCTTGGTCCAGTCCACTCCCGCAGAATCCATCGCCTCGCGGGCGACGAGGAAGTTCGCGAGCGTCTCCGCCGTGGTTCCCGACCGCGAGACGACGTGCAGTGCCGTCCGCGAGAGGTCGAGCGAGTCCAGCAGCCTCGCGGTGTGCTCGGGGTCGACGTTGTCGAGCGTGTGGACGTCGATGTCGACGTCGAGGGCGTCGGCGAGCGTCGCCGCGCCCAGCGCGCTGCCGCCGATCCCGACGACCAGCAGGGTGTCGCAGTCGATCGGGTCGACCGCCGCGCGGATCGCGTCGGGGTCGGCGGTCTCGGGGAGCGCGAGGGCGGCGTACCCGTGCTCGCGCTCGTCGATCCCCGCCTCGATCCGGTCGTGGGCCGCGGCGACCCGCTCGTCGAGCCGTTCGAGGGCCTCGCGCGAGACGCCGGGCGTGGCGACCGACTCCAGGGCGTTGCCGATGTCGATTTCCATACCGGGTGCGCGCGGGCGCGGCGCAAAAGGGTTGTCGTCCTCGCCGACCGGGGTGCTTATTCGCCCGCCCGCCCAACCTCCGGCGATGGCAGAGGAGCGGACGTATTCGGGGTTGCTCGGCTCGTTTCGCTACTCCTTCGGCGCGAGCGACTCGCCCGTCTACCGGGGGTACGTCCTCGTCAGCGCCCTCGTCTCGCTCCTCTTGGCGTTGCTGTTCACGCTCGCGCTGATCGGCGTCATCGCCGCCACCCTCGGGGCCTCCGAGTCGATCACGTTCGTGCGCTCGTTTTTCCTCCTCGTCGGGATGCTCGTGATCGCGCCGATCCTCGCGCCGGTCCTGTTGGTCGCCCGTCGCCACCGGCGGCGCTCCGGTTCGGGAACCGCCTACGACACCGCCCTCGCGCTCGGCGGCTTCCTCTTTATCGGCGCGCTCTACCTCGGACTCGTGATCTCGGTCCCGCCGGACCTGCAGGAGTCGACGGGCGGCGTCCTCGGGGCCGTCGTCGACGCCCTGTACGCGCTGCCGTCCCCGTTGGGGGTCGTCCCGCCGCTTCTCGCGGTGGCCCTCATCGTCGCCCTCCACCGGCGGTTCCGGTAGGCGAAATCGACAAAGGGGTCCGCGGCCTTTCCCCCACATGGACGAGACCGCCGGAACGTTTCTCGTGACCCACGCCGACGACGCCGCCGCGATCCTCCGGGACGTCGAGACGGGGCAGGTCCACACCCTCGCTTCGAACCCCGGCCTCGAGGAGGGCGAGGCCATAGAGGGCGAACTCGCGCCCGAACCCCCGGTCGAGGCGACGTGGGAACTCCGCGAGATCGACGGGCGCCGGACGCTGTCGGTCGAGGAGAGCGAGGAGCCGCCCACGAGCCAGGAACGCGAGATCGCCGCCGCACAGGGGATGGGGGAGGTCACCCGGCGCGAGCGGGCGGGCATCGGCGAGATCCACGTGCTGACGGTGCCGCCCGAGCGGACCGACGAGGCGGTCGCCGAGATCCGCGCGGACGAGGAGACGCTCGCGCGGGCGGCGCGCTACGGCGTCGAGCGGGTGGAGATCCGCGCCGAGGAGGGGATCGTGAGCGTTCGCTATCTGCCCTAGGCCGGTCCGCCCGCGCTCTGGACGCGCCACCCGCCCTCGATTCCGCAGGCCTCTCGAACGCTGTACTCGACCTCGGTGTCGCGCGTGACCTCGTCGCCGCCCTCGACCGCCTCGATCCGCAGGGGAACGTCGAGCGTGTTGCCACAGCAGCCCACGCCGACGAACTCCTCCCACTCGTCGCCCTCCCGTACGCGCCCGAGCGTCTTCGTGAGATACGCGCGGAAGGCGGGCTTCTCGACCTGGAATCGCCCCCAGTCGCTCAGGTCCGCGGGGTACGAGACGACGATCCGTTCCGCCGCGTTCGATGCCATACCCGGGGTAGGGACTCGAGGGGGAAAAGCACACACCCGACGGATACGAACGTTTATTTTTGGCCGTGTCCGAGCGGACGTATGCTCGATGCGACGGTGCCGGTGGTCGAATACTCCCGGTACTCGAACCGCCAACTGGCGGCGGTCCCCCTCGCTCTTCTCGCGCTCTCGCTTCTCGTCATCGCGGGCATGTGGGTGACGACGGGGACGCCGGTCGACCCCGGCATCGACTTCACCGGCGGCACCGAACTCCAGATCCAGACCGACGCCCCACAGGGGGAGATCGAGACCGCCTTCGAGACCGAACCCGAGTCGGTCCAGTCGATCGCCACGGGCGACGGCGAGTACATCGTCACGTTCCAGTCGACCGACACCGGGGCGATAGAACAACAGGCCACGGAGGCCGGCTTCACCGTCATCTCGATATCCAGCACCTCGGCGTCGTTCGGCGCCGAAACCCAGTTTCAGGCGGTCGTCGGCGTCGCCATCGCGTTCGCCGGGATGAGCGCGCTGGTCGCGCTGATGTTCCGGACGTTCGTGCCCTCGATCGCGGTCGTCCTCTCGGCGTTCAGCGACATCGTCATCCCGGTGGCGCTGATGAACCTCTTCGGGATTCAACTCTCGCTGGGAACGGTCGCCGCGCTGTTGATGCTGATCGGCTACAGCGTCGACTCGGATCTCCTGCTGAACAACCACGTCCTGCGCCGTCGCGGCGACTTCTACGAGAGCACCCACCGGGCGATGCGCACCGGGGTGACGATGACGGTCACGTCGATCCTCGCGATGCTCGTGATGACGAGCGTCGCGACGCTCTTTGCGATCCCGCTGCTCCCGGCGATCGGCCTCGTCCTCGTCTTCGGCCTGCTGGCCGACCTGATGAACACCTACCTGCTCAACGTGAGCCTGCTTCGCTGGTACAAGTACGAGGGGGTCGCCCGATGAGCACGCTCGGCCTCGTCCGGAAGCACTGGCGGATCACCCTGCTGGTCGTGCTCGTGGCGGTCAGCGCGGTGGTTCTGTTCGCCCCCCAGTTCGCCCCCGGCGACGGCGAAGGCGGCGAACAGGTCGCCGAGACCGGCCCGACGAACCTCCAGTTCGGCCTCGAACTCTCGGGCGGGACGCGGATCCGCGCGCCGCTGGCCGGCCTCACCGCCGAGGGTCTCGACGTCGACCCCGGTCAGGAGGCCGACATCGAGTCGGCGATCGCGGAGGAACTGGGCATCAGCGGGCGCGACGTGAACGTCTACCCCGGCGAGTCCGAGGACGATGGACGGATCGAGGTCACGACCGACACCGTGAGCGAGGAGGAGTTCCTCGCCGCCTTGCGGGCGGCCGGCTACGACGAGGTCGACGAGGGCGACGTCCGGCAGGGCGTGACCGAGGAGACCGTCGACGACGCCGTCGAGGTCCTCGAGGACAAGATCCGCGAATCGCCCTTCGCGACGGGCGACGTCCAGAAGTCGACCTCCTCGACCGGCGAGCATTTCGTGGTCGTCGAGGTGCCCGGCCAGGACAGGGAGACGGTGATCGACCTGATCGAGGACCGCGGGTTCGTCGAGGTCTACGCCCACCACCCGACCGACGACGGCTACACCAACACCACCGCGATCCAACCGGACGACATCCAGTCGATCGGCCAGCCCGCGGACGAACCGCCCTACGGCCCCCACGTGTCGATCACGCTCAGCGAGAACGGTGCCGAGGACTTCTCGCAGGTGATGCAGGAGACGGGCTTCACCCAGGAGGGCGTCGAGGCCTGCCGGTGGGAGCAGAACCCCGACGACCCGGGCTACTGCCTGCTGACCGTCGTCGACGGCGAGGTGGTCTACTCGGCGAGCCTCGGCGAGAGCCTCGCGGCGAGCATGGAGTCGGGCGCGTACCTCAACGATCGATCGTTCGTCATGAGCGGCGAGTCGATCGACGACGTGCGCACCCTCCGGGTGAACCTGCTGGCGGGGACGACGCCCGCGCCGCTCGACATCGAGGCGGGCACGCAGTACTACCTCGAACCCAGCCTCGCCGACGACTTCAAGCTCTACTCGCTCGTGACGGGTCTGATCTCCGTGGTGGCCGTCTCGGGGGTCGTCGCGATCCGCTACGGCCGCCCCCGGATCGCCGGCCCGATGATCCTGACCGCCGCGGCCGAGGTCTTTTTACTTCTGGGCTTCGCCGCCGCCGTCGGCTATCCGCTCGATCTCGCGGCGATCGCGGGCTTCATCGCCGTCGTCGGCACCGGCGTGGACGACCTGATCATCATCGCCGACGAGATCCTCCAGGAGGGGGACGTCTCGACGGGCCGGGTGTTCGAGTCCCGCTTCAGGAAGGCGTTCTGGGTGATCGGCGCGGCCGCGGCGACGACGATCATCGCCATGTCGCCGCTGGCGTTCATGAGCCTCGGCGACCTGACCGGGTTCGCGCTGTTCACCATCGTCGGCGTGCTGATCGGCGTGCTCGTCACCCGGCCGGCCTACGGCGACGTCCTCCGGATCCTGCTGACGATCGACCGCTGATAGGGAGTATCGTAGCCAACCGTCTAGTGCGACTCACGAGAACTGACGCCGTGGTTCGATCCCTGGGTAGAAGATCCATGGACCCCTACGATACTCCCTATGAGTATTGGCCGCGATCACCGCCCCCGCATCGCGGCGATCGGCCGGGTGTCGACCGCCGCCAGCGCGAGCACCGTTACCGCGGCGAGCACGCCGGTCGGGTCGGTTCCGGTCAGGGCGACGACGACCGGGGGGAGGAGGCCGAGGACGCAGTAGCAAAACCGCCCGATCCGGGCCCGCGGCGTGGACGCGGAGAGGTACGGCAGCGCCACGAGCGCCGCGACGCTCAGCGCCCCTGCGACGAGGACGTTCGCGAGGGACGACCCGCCCGCCGCCTGCGCCAGCACGCCGCCGAAGACGACGACCAGGAGCGTCGAGGAGAGGTAGACCGAGCGCGTCAGGAACGCCCGCCAGCCCGTGGTCCCGAGGCGCCTGTTGGTGAGCACCGGCCACGGCCGGCCCACCGAGAAGTGCCCGCCGCGGAACGTCGTGATCAGGAGCCCGAGGACGACGAGCGCGCTCCCGGCCGCCGTCGCGATCTCGACGGTGTAGACCGGCGTCCCGGCGACGATCCAGAGCGCGGGCGCGCCGAGGAAGGCGACCTGTGCGAGCCCACCCCGGATGAGGTCGACGAAGAAGTCGTAGACGGCCTCGTGTTCGTGTGGCGCGTCGCCCGTCCGCCAGTCGTCGCCCCCGTAGATCGGCTCGCGTCCCCCGTCGCTCATCGTTCGCGCATGGTCCACGGGACGTATAGTACCACGGTCATACCGTCGGTCATACCGCCGTGAATCGCCACGAGCCACGAGGGCGGGGACTCGTGCCCGTGCCCGTCGACTCACGCCACTACAGGCCAGACTCCCATGACCGACGGTATCAGAACTCCGCGAGCGTCTCCTGCTCCGCGGCAGCCAGCACGTCCGTGCAGGTCTTCCACGACGCCCGGGCACACTCGGGGAGGGCACCGTTCTCGGCGACGTACTCGGCGAGGAACTCCCTCGTACGGGGATCGCTCGGATAGCCGCTTCCCACCCCGCCGTACTCCGTTTCGAGCGCCCGAACCCGTTCGTCGCGCTCGACCTTGGCGACGACGCTGGCCGCGCCGACGATCGCGTGGGTCCCGTCGGCGCCGTGTTCGCCGGTCAGCGAGACCCCTGATGGGAGGCGCTTGCTCACCCGGCGGACGAACCGCCCGGCGTCCACGTCGCCCGCGTCACAGACCCCCCGCATGCCCTCGCGGACGACCCCGCTCGCGGCCTCGGCGTGGGCGGCCACCGTCAGGGAGTTCATGTCGGTTCCGGGCGCGTCGATCCGATCCGGGGAGACGGCGGCGAGACCGACCGCGATCCGGTCGTCCTCGCGAAGCGCTCGCGCGAGTTCCTCGCGGCGGGCGGGCGCGAGGCGCTTCGAGTCGTCGATTCCCTCGGGGAGGGCTCCCTCGGGGGCGACCACGCAGGCGGCGATCATCGGCCCCAGCACGGGACCCTTGCCGGCCTCGTCGATCCCGAAGCGTTCCATACCCGCCGCTGGCGCGCGTGGATGAAGTAGGTGACGGGACGGTCCGACGGCCCTCCCTCCACGACCGGCGGGCCTCCGCTCAACTCGGGCTTCGTCCCTCGCCGAGCGGATCGCGGTTGCTCCGATGCTCGTCGCGCTCGACCGCCTCGGCGTTGGCCACGAGCCGTCCGAACTCGTCCGATCGGCTCGCGATGAACCCCATCGTGTCGCTGTCGGGCGTCAACCCCCGGGATTCGAGGAGGAACGTCGTGATCACGACGGTCTTGACCCAGGGCCGGAGCACGCCGAGGTAGAGAGTCACCGCCACGCCGGCCACGACGACCCACCCGAGCACTTCGAACGTCGGCGAGAGGCCGCCGAAGACGGCCGCGAGCGGGGTCAGCGACAGCAGGAGCGCGACCGCGACCGCGTACATCCCGAGGACGATCAGCAGGGTCGACCCCAGCACCGACTTCCAGGTCTTCGCGTAGAGCACCACGCCGTCGCGGGCCGCCCGCCAGTTGTCCCCCTCGTCGTTCAGGAGGACGTACGCGAGGATCGCCTCGTCGAGGTAGGTGGCCGCGAGCGAGAGCGCCCGACGGAGCACCGTCAGGACGTGTTCGAGCGCCGGGACGAAACGCACCCAGCGCGAGAGCGGGAGGGCCGTCCCGTTGAACTGCTCGAGGGCCCCCTTGATCAGTTGGTCGACGGCGAACAGCGCGTTGGCCTCCACGAAGTCATCCCTCACCGCGTTCGTCCCGAACGCGATCTGGTTCGGCGGGGTCTCGCCGGTCTCGACGACGTGGGCGATGACGGCGATGTGGCCCGCGGCGACCATGTAGAGGACGTACCGCCTCGCGAAGCGCATCGCCGCGAGGAACAGGAGGGTGGCGACCAGCAGCCCGATCCCGCCGATCGGGCCCGAGACCGTCCCCGCATCGAGCAGTGTCAGCACCAACCAGCCGACGACCCCGAAGTACACCACCGTGACGAGGCCGAACAGCGCCCCGACGACCATCCGTAGCGCGACGAACGGGAGCGTCCTGAAGAAGACCTTCGTGGCCCTCCCGAAGTAGAGCGCCATCGCTCACCCCTCGTCGGGGAAGCCGACCGCCGGCATCTCCCCGGGTTCGTCCCAGCCGCCCATCTCCATGCACTCCATCTCCGGCGGCTCGATCGGGTCCACGTCCCCCCACGAGTGGAAGTCCATGGCGGTGTCCTCGGACTCCACCCGCCGCAGGTAGCCGGTCTCGACGCTCACGTAGTAGGTGACGGCGCCGTCGTGTTCCGAGGCCTCGCTCGCCGACAGTTCGAAGACGTACACCTCCTCGCCGTCGATCGTGTCCCGACCGACCGCCTCCAGTTCCGGGTGCGCCGCGGCCTCCCCCTCGTGAGCCCCCATGTCGGGCTCGTCGACGTCCTCGCCCTCGGCCGCTTCGAACTCCTCGGGACGCATGAGGAAACACCCCCCGTCCTGGACGATGTAGGTCTCGCCGCCGACCGAGTAGAACTCCATCGCCCCGCCGTCTTCCTCCATTCGCATGTAGCTGTCCTCCCCGTCGACCCGTCCGCTCCACCCCAGCGTCTCCCCCGTCTCGAGGCTCCGCATCTCGAAGGCGTACGAGTCGGCGAATCGGGCGCTCTGGCCGAACAGTGCGCTCGTCTCGGCACCTCCGGTTCCTCCATTACCCTCACCGCTATCGGTGGGATCACCGCCCGCGCCGCCAGCACCGGACCCGTCGCCCAGGCAGCCGGCGAGCGCCACGACGCTCGTGGCGCCTATCGCCCGCAGGACCCGTCGCCGCCCGACTCGGTGCGTCGGCGCGCCCGTCCCGGACGCACCGCCGATCGCCGGCCGCCGTGACCGGCGGGGCGGCCCGAGTTCCGCCCGGTCGTCCGTCAGTTCCCCGTCGATGTCCGTGTCTGTCGTACTCATCGTATCAGTCCGTCTCCGCTGGAACGTTCCCTCCCGTGAGGCGTCCTCACGCCGTGAGGCCGCTCGAATCGCGGCTCTCCCACCGTGATACGAAACGGTACCACACCACAAGATATATTCGTTTCGGTGACGTGTCTTTCGACGAACCATTTTGAGCCGTATTTCCGCGTCGGAGGACCGACGCGGTGAACGGACCGCGGTCGGGCGGACGGGTCGGAATGCGGGACGCCTTCCCGGCACGCTCCCGACGCGATCACTCCCGGAGGTAGTCGGGGTCGTCGAACGGCTCGTCCTCGCCGCGGACGTCGATCACGTCGAGCGCCGTGACCACGCTCTCGACGCCGACCAGCCCCGCGAAGCTCGGATCGGTCCGGCCCTCGTCGCCGCTTACGAGTTCCTTGACGTAGAGCCCGCCCGCGCCGTGGATCGTGAGTTCGGCGCGTTCGGGGTCGTGAAGCTCGCCCTCGATCGAGTAGACCTCCCGCACGCGTGTGAGATCGGCCCGGCGGTGGGAGACCCGCTGGGGGGTGTCCTGCTCGATCGTCGTGCCGTCGAGTTCCTCGAGGGCGCGCTCGAACGCCTCGGGATCGACCGGTTCCGCGAACTCGACGTCCATCCTGTAGGTCTTGCTCGCGTCGAGGCCCTTCACCCGCTCGACCATCTCGTGTGTCGCGAGTTCGAGCCCCTCGACCTCGACCGATCCCGCGGCTCGTTCGTTGATCTCGGCCTCGAGCGCCGCGACGTCGGGGTCGCGCTCGCGCGGGTGTTTGACCTCGATCACGAACGGGCGGCCCGACTCGAGCATGCGCGCGTCGACGTCCTCGCGGCCCGCGCCGTGGAAAACGCCCTCCTCTCCGTCCATCGCCTCGACGACTGCCGGGACGGTGTAGCCCTCGACGCTGTCGTCGTAGAGGTAGCCCGAGCCCCCGCAGTACTCGCAGGGCTCCTCGCCGTCGGGGCCGAGCTGTTTTCCCGACCCGCCGCACTCCCGGCAGGGCCACTCGGTCTGGGGGATGTCGCGTTCGAGCTTTCTGTACCGCCCGTAGACGAACGCGGGGTTGATCTGGAGGTCGACGGCGTGTGCCGAGATCGACTCGGGGCCGTCGCCCTCGATCGTACACAGCGCGAGCACGTCCGGGCGCTCGAAGTCCACCTCGGTGTCCGTCTCGCGCCCCACCCGCTTGCCGACCTCGCGGTTGCACTCGGATTTGAACGACTCGCCCGCGTCGGCGGGCAGGTCCGCGCTCTCGCGCAGCAGGCGCTCGTTCTCCTCGATCAGCGGGGAGACCCGGGTGCCGACCTGGTAGGTCGAGAAGCCCACCCCCTCTAGCTTCTCGACGACGCGTTCCGCCAGCGCGTCGAACGCGCCGCTGTAGCCCTCACAGACCCAACAGTCCCCGATCTCGGGGGCCTCGTACGGTTCGTCGTCCGCAAGGGCGAACGCCGTGCGCAGGGCGCGTCCGCGCTCCTCGTTGGTCAGCCCGAAACTCCTGTCGGCGAAGACTCGCCCGAGACAGGCGTTACAGACGGGGTCCTGTGCGACGATCTCCCGAGCGTCTTCGAGGACGCTCATCTCGCGTCCCCCGCGACCGTCGTTTTCGCGACACCGTTCGAGTGGAGGCGTCGCCGTCTCTCGACTCCGAACATACAGAATTCTGGCCGTGTGGGGGTAAGGGCTTGACGTTTTCGCCCGATGGGCGGCGAGGATCCGCGACTATTTCCCCGCCCAGCGGCGAGGACGGGTATGCGCCAGTTCATCGTCTCGGGCCACGAGGTCCCCACGACCGCGGAGTTCTCGCTTTCCGACCTCGCGGGCGGTGCGGGCCGTCTAGACGTGCTCTGTCGGTGCGTCTCCTCGGCCTTCTTTCTCTCGCACGCGATCCGCGAGGACGTTCGCGTCCATCTGGTGCTCGCCGACGCGTTCGCGATCCGGTTCGAGGGAAGCGAGCTCAGACGGCTCAACCCCGACGAGCGCTCCACGGCGGCGCTGATCAGGAAGGCCCTCGGCGAGCGCGAGGAGGCGGTCGGCCACATGGAGGTCGAGACCTCCCCGGGAGTTCATCTCTCGCGGCGCGGGTTCGAACCCGTGCTGGAGACGGCCGCCGGAGAGGGAACCGTGATCCAACTCCACGAGGAGGGCGACCCGGTCGTCGAGGTCGCCCCGCCCGAGGATCCCGTGTTCGTCCTCTCGGACCACCACGACTTCTCGGCGCACGAGACCGACCTGCTCTCCGAGCACGCGGACGAGCGGGTGCGGCTGGGACCCGAGCGCCTGCACGCGAACCACGCGATCACGGTGGCGCACAACTGGCTCGACACCGAGGGCTACAGCCGGTACTGATGAGTCGTTCCGGAACGCTTAACAACGCCACCGGCTTTTCTCCGAGCGCGGGCCGGTGGGGTAGCTTGGTATCCTTCGGCCTTCGGGTGGCCGTAACCTCAGTTCGAATCTGAGCCGGCCCATTTTACCTCACTTCGCAACGACGAGCGACAGCGAGGAGTCCGTAGTGAGTGTAAAATGGAACCGCGAGGATTCGAGCCAGCGAGCCGAGCGCAGCGAGGTTCGCGCTGTTCGAATCCGAGCCGGCCCACTCCTCCCGGCCGAGGACCGCCACCACAGTTCGACCGCCGGGGACTTTACAACGGTCGACCGCCTCGGATACGGCGATGGCGGGACTCATCCAGCGCACGGCCGAGTCGATCGACGAGATGTCACGCTCGATCTGGGACGACTCCAGCCAACTGGAGAAGGCGGTGATCGTCGTCTTCCTCCTCGTCACGGGGTTGGCGATCCCGGTCGTCCCCATCGTGATCGTCGCGAGGGCCGTCGCCAATTAGCAGTAGCGCCGCAGCGCGGGCACCGATCGACTTCGATCCGTTTTCCATCGGTTTTCGACCGATGTGCGGTCACTCCCCGCGCTCCTGGGACAGCATGACGACCATCGACAGTCCCGAAACCGCCACGAGCACGAGCGCGGGGACGGCGGCGTACTGGAAGTAGGCGGCCTCCTGTGCGCGCCAGATGTGGGTGACGAGCGTCTCGAAACCCGTCGGACGCAGGACGAGCGTCGCGGGCAACTCCTTCATCGTCGTCAGGAAGACCAGCGCCGCCCCCGCGACGATCCCCGGCGCGATCAGCGGCAGCGTCACCCGGCGAAACGCGCGGTTGGGCCCCTCGCCGAGGGTGCGTGCCGCCTCGACGAACCGCGGGTCGACCTGGCGGGTGGTCGTCCGGATCGCGCCGACGGCCTGGGGCATGAACCGCACGGTGTAGGCGAAGACCAGAAGCGGGATCGTCTGGTAGAGCGCCGGGACGTATCCGGCACCGAAGTACACCAGCGCGAGCGCCAGGACGACCCCCGGGACGGCGAAGCCGACGTAGGTCGCGCGCTCGAACACCGTCGCGAGCGGGGAGTCGTGGTTCGCGGCGAGGTACGCCACCGGCAGCGCGGCGAGCGTGGCGACCAGCGCCGCCGCGCCCGCGACCCAGACGGAGTTGAACGCAAAGGACCACTCGAACGCGAGCGACGAGCGCCCGCCGGCCTCGGCGGTGACCAGCCACAGCCCGAGGATCCAGATCGGGACGACCAGCGCGACCCCCGCGACCGCCGCCGGGAACAGCGTCGCCGGCCAGCGCCACCTCCCCAGCGGAACGACGGCCTCGCCCGCGGCCTCCCCGATGTCGCCGTGGACCGTCCGCTCGGAGCGCACCCAGCGTTCGAGCGCCAGCACGACCACCACGATCGCGAGCAACTGAAGCGAGAGCAGCGCCGCGTAGTCCTGTCCGAAGGCGTTGTACTCGACGTAGATCTGGCGGGTGAACACCGGCAGGCGCATGATCGTCGGCGTTCCGAAGTCGGAGACGGCGTACAGCGCCGCCAGCAGCCCCCCGGCGGCGATCGCCGGCCGGATGTGGGGCAGGGTCACCCGACGGAACGCGCTCTTTCGGTCGTGGTTCAACGTCCTCGCGGCGTCGACGAGCGTCGTATCGAACGACAGCAGCGCGGCCCGGGTCGTCAGGTAGACGTAGGGGTACGTATAGAGGGTGATGACGACGATCGCGCCCGGAAAGCCGTAGATCTCGGGCAGGCGGTCGATCCCGAGCGGGGACAGTATCGAGTGGAACTCCCCGCGCGGGCCGAACGCCGAGACGAACGCGAACGCACCGATGTAGCTCGGGATCACGAGCGGCAGCGAGACGGCGATCGACCAGAACCGTCGAAAGGGCAGGTCCGTCCGGACCGTGAGGTACGCGAGCGGGACGCCAAGCAACACCGAAAGAGCGGTCACGGCGGCCATGAGCAGCAGGCTGTTGACCACGATCTCGAGGGTCGCGGGCCGGGTCAGCATCGACAGCGCCCGCTTGGGATCGACGCTCGTCGCCCGGATCACCAGCCACGTCAGCGGGAACACGACGCCCGTGGCGATCACCGCCGATAGGAGCGTCAACCCGAGCGGGAGGCTACCAAACCGTGTGCGTATCGCGGCGGGAACGACGGATCTCATTGGTGCATCGAAAGACGGGAGGTCGACGGCGACGTCCGATCGACGCCGAATACCGGGCCCGGACGCCGTCTTTCGTGGGGCGATGGTGGTTCAACGGATATAAGGTTTAGGTTAGCCTAATCGGACGCATGGAGCTGTCGAGACGCGACGCGATGGCCGCGCTCGGGGCACTGGGGGTCGGCGCGGCGGCGCTCGGCGTCCGCGAACGCGCCGGCTCGGGGAGCGACGAGGGGCCCGACGCGCGGGTTCGCGAGGCGTTCGTCGCGGCCGCCGAGGTCGTCTACCCCTCGGAGGTGAGCGGGGTGCGCGGATTTGTCGAGACCTTCCTGGAGGGCCGTCTCGACGACGGGACCCACGCCGAGGGGCTCCGGGCGGCGGTTTCCGACCTCGACGACGCCGCGACGGAGTGGTACGACGGGCGGTTTTCGGCGCTGTCTCCCGCGGATCGGGACCGCCTGCTCCGGGAGATCGGTGCCGACACCGCCGAGGAGGACCCGGAGGGAACGACCGCAGAACGAGTGCGCTACTACGTGGTCAACGAACTGTTGCTCGCGCTCTATAGCTCGCCGACGGGCGGGGAGCTGGTCGGCATCGAGAACCCGCAGGGCCACCCCGGCGGGATCGAGAGCTACCGGCGGGGGCCAGAGGCGTGAGCGCTCGAACACCGGTCGAAGCCGACGTCTGCGTGATCGGGGCGGGCCCGGCCGGCGCACTGGTGGCGGACCGACTCGCCGACGCCGGCCGCGCGGTCGTGATCCTCGAGGCCGGTCCCCGCTTCGACCCGGCGGATCGCCTCGACCGTATGGAACGGGCGCTGCGGCCCGCCTACGACCGTCCCGCCGTCTGGGGGATGGGCGGCGACCGGGACGCCCACTCGAATTCTGGAGAGCGCCCCTACCCGCTGAACCACGCCCGCGTGAAGGCCGTTGGCGGCACGACGCTCCACTGGCAGGGGATGGTGATGCGACTGCACGAGGACGACTTCCGCTCGGCGAGCGCCCGCGGGGTTGGGACCGACTGGCCGGTCTCCTACGAGGACCTCCGACCCTATTACGCCGCCGCCGAGTCGGAACTGGGCGTCGCCGGCGCGGACGACAACCCGTTCGGACCCCCTCGAGAGAAACCGTTTCCCATGCCGGCGTTTCCCCCCTCCTACAGCGACTCGCTGTTCGCCGAGGCCTGCGAGGAACTCGGGATCGCCATGCACTCGGTGCCCAACGCCCGCAACTCCGAGTCCTACGACGGTCGGGGGGCCTGCGCCGGCTACGGAACCTGCCAGCCGGTCTGTCCCTCCGGCGCGAAGTACGACGCCGCCGTCCACGTCAAGCGCGCGGAGGAGAAGGGCGCGACGGTGATCGACCGGGCGCCCGTCCGGTTCCTCGAACACGACGCCGACCGGGTCACCGCCGCACGCTACACGACGCCAGCGGGCGAGACCCACGACCAGGAGGCCAACGCGTTCGTGCTGGCCTGTGGCGGCGTCGAGACGCCCCGATTGCTGCTGCTTTCGGAGTCCGAGCGGTACCCCGACGGCCTCGCGAACTCCAGCGGCTTCGTGGGCACGTGCTTCATGGAGCACCTCTTCGCGGGAATGGGCGGCACGATCGAGGAACCGACCCGCCAGAACCACGTCGGCTTCCTCACCAGCGAGAGCCACCAGTTCTACGACGAGGCCGACGCCGACCTCGCACCCTTCAAACTCGAGTTCTTCAACTACGCCGGCCCCTCGCCCGTCGAGTCGGCGCTCTCGGGCGACGACTGGGGCGACGACCTCCTCGACCGCCTGCGAGCCGAGTCCGGGACCCACGTCGGGATCGGCGCGCTGGTCGAACAGCTCCCGAGCGAGGACAGCTACGTCGGACTCGACCCCCACGTTACCGACGACCGCGGCCTCCCCGTCCCGGACGTCCACTGGAGCGTCGACGACCGGGCGCTCCGGACCCTCGAACGCGCGAACGAGGTCCAGCGCGAGATCCTCGGGGAACTGGGTGCCGAGATCACGTGGACGGTCGGCCCCGAGAACACCGGTCCGGCCTTCCACCACATGGGGACGACCCGGATGGGCGAGGACCCGGAGGAAAGCGTCGTCGGTCCTACCCTCCGAACCCACGACCTCTCGAACTGCTGGATCGCCGGGAGCAGCGTCTTTCCCACGGGCGGCGCGGTGAATCCGACGCTCACCATCGCCGCGCTGGCGTTGAAGGTCGCCGAGAGCGTCGACGCATCCCTGTGAATCCGCAACCCAGTGATTTAGGCGAACCTAAAAGAATAAGTCCCCCCGACCGAAACGGGGGGCAATGAGTCAGGTTCATCGGGCCGGCGACTCGGGGCTCGAACGATCGGTAGCGCGTCCGGCGTCATCGACGGGCGAAGGGGAGGAGTACACGTTCGAGGACGTGAGCGTCGTGATGGGGACGTACAACGAGGAGGCGGCGATCGGCACGGTCCTGGCCGACATCGAGCGGGTCACCGACGGACGGGCCGAGGTCGTCTGTGTCGACGGCTCCTCGGATCGCACCCCGGAGATCGCTCGCGAGCACGGCGCGCGAGTGATCGAGCAGGAGCCACAGGGCTACGGGGTCGCGGTCCGGGCGGCGATCCTCGCGCCCGAGCGACCCGTGGTGGTGACGACCGACTGCGACGACACCTACCCGATGGAGCGCCTACCGGAGTTCCTCGCCGGGATCAACGCCGGCTACGACGTGGTCAGCGGGGACCGCCTCTATCACGGCGCCGACGCGATGCCGACGACCAATCGGCTGGGCAACGCGGCGTTCGCGCTGCTGGCGAGCGCCCTGATGGGCGAGCGGGTCCACGACACCACCACCGGGATGCGCGCCTATCGCCGCGAGGTCGTCGAGTCGATCGAGTGGACCGAGAACACCGGCCTGTCGGCCGAACTGCTGATCCGGTCGCTGATGCGGGGCTACGCGGTCCGGGAGATACCCATCGAGTACCGCGAGCGCGCGGGCGAGACGAAGCTCGATCCCTTTTCTGGTGGTGCGGCGATCGCGAAATCCATCCTGCGGGCCGGTATCGAGGAACGCCTTCGCTAGGCGGGTTCGATCCGCGTCTCGAAGGAGACGCCCTCGCGGTGGGCGTCGGGGTTCTCGGAGAGGTACGTCCCCTCGGACCCGCATTGCGTCACGAGCGTGCAGACGGACCGCTCGGGCGGCGCGATCGCCTCGACGCGCTCGCCCTCGTCCCTGACGGCCGTCTCCTGACGGTAGGTCAGCGTCGAGCCGTCGGGCTGGACCAGCGTGACCGTGAGGACGACCTCCTCCGTTCCCTCAACGTCCACGGGCGAGTCGCTTCCTTCTAGCCGGGCCGCACCCGGTTCGAGCGTCCAGTCCACCGTGATCCGTTCGCCGGGGTCGTCGACCCCGTACTCGGCGACCTCGCCGCCGGCCTCCAGGCGGACCGTCGCGCGGTCGACGTTCGCGGGGACGCCGACGGTCGTCTCGCCCGCGAGCCGATCGCCCGAGCGGACCGAGAGGGGTTCGAGTTTCGGAGCGACGCCCTCGTCGGGATCGGGCGTCCACTCGCCGCGGTAGGCGTAGCGGTAGTAGTTTCGATCCGGATAGGCATCGAGGACGGCGAAGTCCTCGCCCGGGTCGCGATCCAGCGCGTAGACCACCGATCCGTCGAAGCCGGGGTCGTTGCGCAGCGACTGGAAGGGGTGGTTCTGCCACTCGCCGTAGGGGGTCGGGACGAAGACGAGCGCCTCGTCGAAGTCGACCGCCTCGATCGGTTCGTAGGCCGTCTCGTACTTCGCCGTGTAGTCGGCGTTTCGCTCGATCGGCTCGGCGACCAGCGGGGCGGTCGCGGCCCCCGCGAGCGCGAGGCTCACGATGAGGGTAGCCGCGAGTACGGGGCGAGCCGCGGGCGGGGAGGCCCGCTCACGGACCCGCGCCGCGAGCCACCGCCAGCCGGTCACGACTCCTGCCGCCGCGAAAATCGAGAGGGGAACGAGCAGGTCGAAGTGGTAGAACGGGCCCAGCGACGCGATCAGGCCGTCGGTCGGGTCGTCCATCGTCGCCAGGATGTTGAAATTCCCCCAGAAGAAGACGTTCCCGAGCGGAACCGTGAGGAACAGCCCCGCGAGCGTCGCCCGGGTGACCCGATTTTCCGAACCGCGCCACCGGCTGACCGCGAGCGCCAGCCCACAGGCCGCACACGCGACCCCGAGCGCGCCCGCGGTGAACCACCGCGTCGCGAGGTATCGGAGGACGTGGGCGTTGGCCTCCAGCGCGAGCGCGGGCGTGTATTCGATGGCGTGTTCGAGGATGCGCCGCCGGCCGAAGCCCGGCCCGTCCATCGGCGCGAACGCCGCGAACGGAAAGACGAGCGGCGACCCGGTGAGGACGGCGTTGTACGCGAGCGTCAGGCCGACGAACGAAAGCCCACCCACCGCCGTCAGGGCGTTCCGCTCGACGGGGCCGGGCAGCGGTCGGAGCCCCTCCTCGCGGAGCGCCGACCCGACCGTCCAGAGGGCGTGGACGACGAACGGCGCGGCGAAGAGTACGGCGGTGTAGGGCCGAGCGAAGAAGGCGAGACCGATGGCGAGGCCGGCGGCGGCGGCGTACCGCCGGTTTCGACGCCGGACCCCCCGGAGATAGCAGACGGCAAAGAGCAGGTTCAACAGCGTGGTCGGGGCGTACGGCAGGAACACCGAGGAGGTCACGAGCGTCATCGGCGCGGCCGCAAACGTCGCGGCGGCGACGACGCCGATCCGGCGGTCGAACGCCATCGTTCCAAGAACGTAGACCAACAGGGCGTTCCCGCCCGCGACGGCGGCGAGCGTCACGCGGGGTTCGCCGAACAGCGCCATCGAGACGGCGTACATCGCCGCGGGCACCGGCGCGTACTTCGGGTAGAGCCGCCCGCCGTCCTCGACGAAGAACCACGGGCGAAACGCGCCCGCGAGGTCGCCCGCGTGCAGTTGGAGCTGTCCCTCGAGCAACATCGCGGCCTGCTGGAGGTAGACCGCCTCGTCGTGGTTGACCGAGTGATACGGGAAGACGACGCTGGCGACGGCGAAGACGGCGACAGCGGCGAGGGCCGCGACGACGGCGGCCAAAAGCGGTTCGCGATCCGGCCACCGGCCCGAGGGGCGATTCATTCGGCGGCGCGTTAGACGTCGATGCCGACGTCGCGCATCAGGTTGATCGTCGGTTCGAGGTCCGATAGCTGGGTCAGATCCAACTCCGAAGGCGGGCTGAGCTCGTCGATCGTCGGGAGGTCCCCGATGGGTTCGACGTCCGGGATCACCGGGTACTCGAAGGTGGTGCGCGCGAAGTAGTCCTGGGCCTCCGCGGAGAGGAGGTGGCGGATGAAGTTCACCGCGAGGTCGGGATCGGCGGCGGCGTCGGTGACGGTCGCGCCCGCGACGTTGAGGATCGCCCCGGCGTCGCCCTCGGTGAACGACGTCTCGATGGGGGCCTCCGGCGAGCCGTCGAGGACGCGCTGGATGTAGTAGTGGTTCGTGAAGCCGGCGTCGATCTCGCCGTCGGCGATCGCCTGACACACCGCGAACTCGTCGGGGTAGTCGGCGATGCCCGCGTCGAGGACGCCCTGGAGCCACTCGCGGGTCGCCGCCTCGCCCCTGAGAATCCGCATCGCGGTCACGAACGCCTGACAGGAGCCGTACGAGGGCGCCCATCCGAGCGATCCGGCGAACCCGCTCGCGTAGTCGTCGATGCTGTCGGACATGTCCCCGGCCGAGAGCGCTTCCGTATTGTACGGGACCGTCCGGGCGCGCCCCGAGGTGCCGATCCAGTCCTGGGCGTGGAACTCCTCGCGAACCGTCTCCAACAGGTCGTCGGGCAGCGACCGGGTCCGCCCCTCCGACGCCAGCGCCCCGAGTGATCCGGCGTTGACCGAGTAGAACACGTCGGCGGGCGTTCCGCCCCCCTCGGTGAGGATCTGGTTGACGAGGTCGGTCGAGTTGCCGTACCGGACGTCCAGCGAGAAGCCGTCGTAGAGGTCCCCGATGTAGCCGACCAGGTCGCCCACGAGGAACTCGCCCCGGCCCGAGTAGACGGTGAGTTCGCCCTCGAGGGCGGGCAACTCCTCCATCGGCGTCCCCCCGGGCGCGTCCCGCCCCTCGCGGCCCGACCCGATCTGGCCGATCGACGGGTCGCCCCCGTTTTCGTCCTCGTCGTCCTCGTTGCCGCCGAACAGTCCCGTACAGCCCGACAGCCCCGCCGCCCCGACCGCCGCCGTCCCGATCAGGAACCGCCGGCGACCGCGTCGACCCAGTGTGTCTCGTGTCATGGGTTTTAGGTCTGCCTAAACCGACTTATAGCTGCTGTTTCAGTCGTCGGCGACTGCGGGAACCCGGTCGAGGGCGTCGAGACACGCGAGCCAGTCGCGCATGTGCTCGCCGACGTGGTTGAGGAAGGCCCCGTTTCGGTACCCGTCGAACTCGCCGACGGCGAGTTCGCCTGCCATCGCCCGGTAGACCGCGGCGTAATCCTCTGCCCCGGCGTCCCCACCTCGGGCGACCTCCACTTCTGGCTCCACGTCGTCGACGATCTCCCAGAGGTGTTCGTTGAGTTCGAGGCCGGCGACCTCGTTGTGGAGGTCGTCGAACGTCGAGCGGGCGGCCTTGTTGTGCTCACAGAGGGGCGCGCCGTTGTAAATGCGCGTCCCGAGGAGGTCGCAGGCGCGCTTGAGGAACACGCCGCTCCAGATGTCGTCGAACCGGCCGACGTCCCAGCGGTTGTCGTCCATCGGGAGCTGGTAGAACGCCGGGATCACCTCGCGGCGAAAGGCGAGGTTCATCGAGCAGACCGTTAGGTAGTTGCCCGGCGCGGCGACGAAGTCCGCCCCGAAGTCCTCCCGGCTCGTCCGGGTCCGGGCCTGCCCCTCCAGGTCGCCGTCCATCAGGATGCGCACGGCGTCCAGGTCGGGTACGTTGGTCCAGAGCCCCTGGGAGGCGACGACCCGACCCGCTTCGATCCCGGTCGTGTCGGTCTCGACCGTCTCGTCCATCGCCGAGTAGGGGTACCCCCGAGGGTAGAGCCCGTGGTCGTCCGCGTTCCGATAGAGGACGTTCACCCACCGCTCGTCCGAGGAGACCTCCTCGACCTCGCCCTCGAACGCGAGGTTCTCCACGTGGGTTCCGAAGAAGTCTTCGTCCTCGTGGGGGAGGGTGTCGTCGTCGATGAAGACGCCGTACTCGAACTCGGGGTTCGCCCACACGTACAGCAGCCCGAAACTCGTCTCGGCGTGGCTCGCCGCCGGCACGAGGTGGTCGTACTCGGCGATTCCGTGGTCCTCGTACCACTCCTCCCGCCGCGTGCCGTCGAAGACCTCCCCGGAGACGCCCTCCTCGTCGAGCATCGCCGCCATCGCGTCGACCTCACAGAAGTCCTCCGTGATCAGGAGAACGTGGAGCCGCGAGGTGTCGAACCCGTGATCGCGTGCGTTGTCGATGTACTCGCGCATGCACTCGTATTCACGGATCGTCGGCACGATGACGCAGATGTCGCGGCCCATGTCGATCCGAGATCTTTTAGGATTGCCTAAAAACTTGACGGTGTCCGCGGCGACGGGAAGCGGGGAGTGAGATATTCGGGGATGGTGGTCGTTCGCGGTCGATTCGATTACTTAGAACTGGTTCGACTCGACGACGCCGATCCACTCTTCGGCCTGCTCCTCGGAGACCTCGGCGGCCTCGGCAACGGCTTCGGCGTTGGCCTCCGCGAGCGTCTCCATCGACTCGAAGCCGGCCTCGCGCAGTCGGTCGGCGTAGGTCTCGCCGAGTCCCTGGATCCGCTCGATCCGTTCCCCTGTCTCCTCGGTCTGCTGCTGGAGCCGTGTCTGCGTGCCCTCGACCTGTTCTTCGGCCTGCTCTTGCAGTTGCTCTTGGGTCTCGAGCATCTCGGACTGGAGCGTTTCGAGCTGTTCGGTCAGTTGCTCCTGGAACTGCTGCATCTCCTCTCGAAACTGTTCGGACTGTCCCTCGAGTTGCTCCTGGAACTGCTCCGACTGCTGGCGCATTCGCTCCTGTGACTCCTCGATCTGCTCTCGGAACTCCTCGGAGACCGCTTCGGTCCGTTCCCGGGTTTCCTCTTGGGCGTCGAGCAGCGTCTCGGTCTGCTCCTCGATCACGTCGACCTGCCGTTCGAGGGCCTCATCGTACGCCTCAGTCCCCTCCTCGAACCCGGATTCGAGGCTCTCGAGGAGCTGATCGTGGCCCTCTTCGACGCTGTCGAACTGCTGGTCGACGGCGCGGTGAAGCTGACGGAACCCGCTTCGCCCGCCGGGAACCGTCGATTCGACGGCGTCGAGATAGCCGTGGGTCGTCTCGCGCATCAGCTCGAGGCTCTGGTGTTGGAGCTCTTCTTGGACCTCGAAGCCGCTGAGCGCCATCCGGTTCGCGTTTCGCTGGGCCTGGACCCCCTGCTCGAAGGCACGCTGGCCTTGCTCGATCGCCAGTCGCTGCATCTCGAACGCCACGTTCATCGGTGTATGCTGATCGGTCATCACCCGAACGTACACCGTTCGGCGGGTTAAGTGTTGCCCCGAAATACCATTCGCTACCATTTGATACCATTAAATGGAAGGAGGCCACGATACGCGTCGAGTCCGGTCGCCGTCGGCTGCGATAGCGACGGCTTGATGACCGCCCGGGCCGATCGATCGACGATGGTCGACGACGTAACCGTCCGTGGCGTCGACCTCGACTCCGAGACACGGTGTGCCCACTACGACTCGCCACGGGACGTGATCGCGATCCGGTTTCCCTGTTGTGGCGAGTGGTACGCCTGCTACGAGTGTCACGCCGCCCGCGCGGACCACGACGCCGAACGCTGGCCCGCAGAGGCCCGCGACGAACGCGCCGTCCGCTGTGGGGTCTGCGGGGTCGAACTCACGATCCGCGAGTACCTCGATTCACGCCACGTTTGCCCCGCCTGTGGCGCGGCGTTCAACCCCGGCTGTGCGAACCACTATCACTACTACTTCGCCGGCGTGTCGGAAGCTTCTGGTTTCGATCGGTCCTAACCCCGGCATGAGCGATCCCCTCGAATGGGAGACGCTGGACGAGTCGGTTGCCTACTCGTGCCCCGGCTTCGACGTGATCCACGAGGAGGTCCGCCTGCCCGACGGCACCGAGACGGAGTTCGACTACGCGCGCGAGCCACCGGCGGCGGTGATCCTCCCGTTCACCCCCGAGGGCGAGGTCGTCCTCATCGAGGAGTGGCGCCACGCCGTGAAACGGGTCAACCGCGGGCTTCCGGCGGGGAGCATGGAACCCGATGAGGACATGGAAACGGCCGCACGGCGCGAACTCGCCGAGGAGACCGGATACGAGGCCGACCGCGTGGAGAACCTCACCACGGCGGAGCCGGCGAACGGCCTGCTCGACGTGGTCCACCACTACTTCGTCGCCCACGACTGCGAGCCGACCGCCGAAAAGGACCTCGATTTCAACGAGTCGATCCGGGTGACGACCGCCGACTGGGACGCGCTCCTCGAGGAGGTCCAAAGCGGCGAGATCCGCGACGGGCGGACCGCCCTCGGAGTGCTCCGCTACGCCCTCTCGACATGACCGACGAGGAGCGCGCCCGCTGGAACGAGCGCTATCGCGAGCGCGACCCGCCGAGCGATCCCTCGGACCTCCTTCGGGAGTGGATCGATGACCTCCCCGCAGGTCGGGCGCTCGACGTCGCGACCGGCGGCGGCCGGAACGCGCTTTTCCTCGCCGATCATACCTACTCGGTCGACGCGATCGACGTCTCCGAGGAGGGACTCGAGATCGCCCGCGAGCGCGCGGCCGACCGGGGCGTCTCCGAGCGCATCGAGTTCGTCCGGGACGACGTCGAGGAGTACGAGCTTCCTTCCGGGACGTACGACATGATCGTGGTGAGTCGCTACTACAGCCTGAACGCGCTGCCCGCCCTCAAGCGCGCGCTCGCACCCGGGGGCGTCCTGCTGTACGAACATCGCCTCCACCCGCCCGGCGACGACTCCCACCGATTTCGGTTTCACCCCAACGACCTTCTGCGGGCATGCCTCGACCTGCGGGTCGTCAGCTACGAGGAGCCGATGGAGATCACGGAGGACGACGCCGACGTGCGGCTGGTCGCCCGGAAGGAGTGACTCGCAACCCTTACCCGGAACTCCGTCCAACCCCGGCCAATGAGCGAGATCTTCGAGGCCCGCGACTGGGACGCCGCCGGGCGGATCGGCCGGCTCTCGGTCCCGCGTGCGGGCGTCACCGTCGAGACCCCCACCATCATGCCGGTGGTCAACCCCCACATCCAGACGATCCCTCCCCGGGAACTCGCAGAACGCTTCGGCGCGGAGATCCTCATCACGAACTCCTACATCCTGCACGGCAGCGACGACCTGCGCGAGGAGGCCCTCTCGCGTGGTCTGCACGACCTGCTGGATTTCCCCGGCGCGATCATGACCGACTCGGGCTCGTTTCAACTCTCCGAATACGGCGAGATCGACGTCACGAGCGCGGAGATCCTGGACTTTCAGCGCGCGATCGGCTCCGACATCGCCACGCCGGTCGACATCCCGACGCCGCCCGAGGCCGTCCGAGAGAGCGCCGAAATCGAACTCGAAACCACGCAGGAGCGACTCGAACGGGCGAGCGAGTTCGACGCGGGCGACATGCTCCTCTCGGCCCCCGTCCAGGGATCGACCTACCCCGACCTGCGCGAGTCGGCGGGCGAACACGCCGCGGGGACGGGGCTGGACGTCTTTCCGGTGGGGGCGGTCGTCCCGCTGATGAACGACTACCGGTACGGCGAGATGATCGACGTCGTGATGGCCGCCAAACGGGGGCTCGGGCCGGCCGCGCCGGTCCACCTCTTCGGCGCGGGCCACCCCATGATGTTCGCGCTCGCGGTCGCCGCGGGCTGTGACCTGTTCGATTCGGCGGCCTACGCCATCTACGCGCGCGACGGGCGCTACCTCACGGTTCGGGGGACCGACCACCTCGCGGACCTCGATTACTTCCCGTGTTCGTGTCCGGTCTGCGCCGAGTTCTCGCCCGCGGAGGTTGAGGCACACGACGAGACGGAGCGGCTGCTCTCGGAGCACAACCTCCACGTCTCCTTCGGCGAGATACGGCGGATCAAGCAGGCCATCCGGTCGGGCACCTTGCTCGAACTCGTCGAAACACGGGCGAGAGGCCATCCGACCATGCTCGACGGCTACCGGGCACTGCTTTCCCATGTCGACGAACTCGAACGCACCGACCCCGCCTCGAAGACCACCTTCTTCTACCTCTCGGGCGAGAGCGCCCGCCGACCCGAGGTGTTCCGTCACCACCGCCGACTCGAACGGCTCTCGGTCCCCGACTCGCTCCTGCTCGCCGACGGCTCCGCCGAAGGGATCGACGCGGAGGAGGTCTGGGCGGTCCGCCCGCCGTTCGGGCCCGTCCCGGACGAACTCGCCGAGACCTATCCTGCAAACGCCGAGATCCCCGACCGACTCGACGCCGAGGCCTACGCCGCCGCCGCCCGCGGGGTCGCCAAGCTAGCCGAGGCGAACCCCGACTGCGAGGTCACGCTCGTCGCGGAGTGGCCCGATCGGGCGCTCGCGGCCCTGCCCGAGACGGTACGGGTCGAACCGACGGATAGTTCCCGTGAGGGGTCCGACGAGGGGCCATGACCGAGCACTTCGAGGTCCACGGGCGCGACGGGGCCGCACGCCTCGGCGAGGTCCGCCTCAGTGAGTCCGTACGGACCCCGGCGCTCGCCGACGACTTCGTCGAGGACGCCGGCAGCCTCTGGTCGGAGGACCGTGAGTTGCCCGACGGCCACGAGAACCGCGTGACGATCCTCCCGCATCGGGCGTTTCCGAGTGGCACCGCAGAGGAGGTCGAGGAGGCGTTCGCCGTCTCGCATCCGGACGTCGAGTACCCGAGCGCCGCGGTCGTTTCCCCTTCTACCGCCGGCGATGTCGGTACCGACGCCTACGTCCTCTCGACCGCGCAGGGGGTCGTCGGCCACGCGAGCGCGCTTCGGGAGGCGATCATCGAAACCAGGGAGGCGATCCCCGCCGACACCGCACTCTATCTCTCGGGCGTCGCCACGCCGCGGAACGCCGCCCTGCTCGCCTACGTCGGCGTCGACCTCCTCGATACCCACAGAGCGGTCGTGAAGGGCACCCAGGGCAAGTATCTCACGAGCGAGGGCGAGCACTTCCTCTCGGATCTGGAGGAACTGCCGTGTGCCTGTCCGGCGTGCCAGCGCTCGATCGAGGAGTTCACCCGCGAGGACTGCGCCGAACACAACGAGAACGCGCTCAGGGCCGAACTCGCGACCGTGCGCGAGCGGATCCGCGCGGGACGGCTTCGGGATTACGTCGAGGGGCAGGCCCGCCACGCGCCGTGGCTGACCTCTCTCTTCCGGGAGTTCGATTCGGAGTGGGGCTACCTCGAGGAGCGAACCCCGATCCACCGCACCAGTGAAATCAGCGCGACGACCGACGACACCCTTCGCCGGGTGGAGATCCAGCGCTTCGCCGACCGGGTCACGTCGCGCTATCGCAATCGGTTTTCGAACCCGCTCGTGTTGGTACCCTGTTCGGCCACGAAACCCTACAGCGAGTCCCAGAGCCACGGCCAGTTCCACGACGCGATCCAGTACCGGGCCCACCTCGTCTCGATGACCTCGCCGATCGGGGTCGTCCCCCAGGAACTCGAGACGACCTACCCCGCCCAGCACTACGACACCGCCGTTACGGGAAGGTGGACTGAAACCGAGATCGCCTTCGTTTCCCGCGTGCTCCGGCGCTACCTCGAACGCAACGACTACCCGAGGATCATCGCTCACCTGCCCGAGGACTACCGCGAGATCGTAGAGCGCGTCGAACCCCACGTCGACGCCGAGATCGAGTACACCGTCGAGGACCACCCGACCACGACCGACTCGATCGCGAACCTCATGCGGACGCTCGACGGCGAACTCAAGTACGGAAAGCGCGAGCGCCAGCACAACACGGTGAAAGCGATCGCGGACTACCAGTTCGGCGAGGGCGCGGGCGAGGAACTCTTCGACGACCTCTCGATCCAGAGCCGGTACCCGAAGTTCCGCGCGCACACCGCGGATGGCGAGCAACTGGCCGCGATGGTCCCCCAGTACGGGACGCTGGCGCTGACGCTCGCGGGCGCTCGGCAATGGATCGAGAGCGACGCTCACACCAAACGCGTCGAGATCGACGGGTTCGTTCCCCACGGGAACGTCCTCGCGCCGGGGATTCTGGATGCCGACGAGACCATCCGCACGGGCGACGAGGTGGTCGTCGAGGGTCCCAAAGCCTTCGCGGTCGGGCGCGCGGAGATGTTCGGCCGCGAGATGACAGAGAGCTCTCGGGGAGTTGCGGTCGATGTCCGTCACGTCGAGGAGCGGTACCGATAGCGTTTCTCCGTACTCTGTCCAGCGGTGGGAGTGCCTGTTATTTCCCGTTCTCGGGGTCAGTCGAACGAAAACGGCCAAAAAAAGCATAGCGAACGACGGCAAACGGTACGACTATGCGCCGCCGTCAGATCTGCAAGGTATCCCTTGCAGGAGTAGCTATCCCGCTGGGCGGGTGCTTGGGACGTCTCGACCCCCGACCGTCGAACGAAATCGAGACGCCGAAACCGGTGGCCGAGGCCGACTTCGAGTTCTCGGATGGACGGTACGAAGACCACCGGAACAATCCTACGGTTCGGATTGACGCAGAGAACGGCCGTGCGGTCGTCACCGGCACGCTACTGGTCGGGTCCGGATCGTGCAACGAAGCGACGCTCGATGGGATCACCTACGACGGCGAGTCCGATACGGTGACCGTTGTCGTGACGTGGGCGAGCGACGAGGGTGGGGTGTGTACCGATGACATCAGCGCAGACGAGTACGAGGTCCGTCTCGAATTCGAGTCGCTCCCGTCGGCGATAACCGCGATCGAACGCGATTACCGGGACGAGGAATACACGACGACCGAGGAGATCGACACGAACTAAGCGATCACCGCTTTTGACGGCGTCGTCGCTCTCCGTTCGTCGGACAGATCTTTATCCTATGCGTTCCATGCGCCTCCATGGACGAGATCACACTTGCGGTACCCCGAGAGCTCGGCGAGACGCTGCCCGAGGACAGCGACGAGACGATCGTGGCGATGCAGCGAGAGATCGACCAGTACGAGGGCTACATCAACGCGGCCATCGACGAGGGCGAAAGCGAGGCCGCGAGCGCCGCCGCCGACGTGCTCGATCGGATCGAGGAGCGCTGGGAGCAATACGACGGGCTCATCGCCGAACTCCGGGCGTGGGGCCAGTCGTCGATCTACGCGGAGGTGTGGTGTGACTTCCAGTACGCGCTGATCCAGCAGCTCTACGACCACGAGGAGCTGGCGGAGGCGCTCGACCAGGAGCGCCACGCCCGCCTCGTGGACGACGGGATCCGGTTGAGCGACGCCGTATGAGCGACGAGGACCCGGCCTATGCCCGCAAACGGCGCTCGCGGGGCGGGGCGGACCGGGCGATAGACGGCGGTGCGGTCGCCGCCGGCCTCTGTTTCGGCGTGCTCGCCATCTTCGTCTCGATCGTCGGGCCGCTCTCGGGGGCGGTTCGGCTCACGATCACGACGGTCGGGCTGTTCTGTGGCGGCCTCACGGCGGGCTACTTCACCCGACCGACGGCGAGCGGCGCGCTCCAGGGCGCCGCGGTGGTGTGCTGTACCGCGGGGCTGATGGTCGCCGTCGCGGTGTCGCTGGCGTTCGGGACCGGCTCGGTCTCGCGGGTGGCGCTCGTGCTCGCCTACGAGACGCTCTCGCCCCCGTCGTTCGCCGCGGTCGGCACGCTCGCGGTGTGTCTCGGCGCGCTCAGCGGCGCGCTCGGCGTTCGCCTCCGTCGCTGATCCCGCACGGCGCGACGACCGGCATTTATACTGCCGGCGTTCCTGCTTCGGGTATGAACCTCGAACTGCGCTCGTTCGCGACGTTTCGGGAGGCCATCGGCCGGAAGACGATCGAACGCGAGTACGAGGACGGGGCCACGGTCGGGGACGTGCTCGCGGCCCTCGAATCCGAGTTCGACGGGTTGGAGGGCCGGCTTCTCGACGACGAGGGGGCGATCCAACCGCAGCTCTCGATCCTCAAGAACGGCCGGGACGTGACCCACGCACAGGGTCCGGAGACGCCGCTCGAGTCGGGCGATACGGTGAGCCTCTTCCCGCCGGTCGCCGGAGGACGATGAGAACCGAGCGCTCGTTTCGGGGGATCAGCCAGCGCCTCGCCCGCCACTACCTCTCGAACCTCGGCGGCGAGGTCGAGGCCGACGACCGGGTCGTCGGCGAGGACTGGACGGCCGACCTCTCCTCCGAGAAGGTCTCGATCGGCCCCAGCATGTCGCTGACGGAGGTGACGGTCGTCTTCGAGGGCGAGGAGGACACGTTGACGCCGCTGATCGACGACTTCGCCCAGAAGGCGATGCGCGCGGGCGGATGAGCCATCCGATCGACGGGCAGGTGGTGTTGCTCGCCGCCGCGAAGGCGAGCGTCGCGGGGAGCCGACTCCCCGACCTCCTCGAACGGGTCCAGACCGAACTGGCTCCCGAACTCGACGAGTACCGACGGCGCTACGAACTCGCCGCCGAGGACGACGACGCCTGCTGTTTTTTCGTCTCCGCCGACCACTGGGAGGGGGTCGGGGACGCGATCGGACTCGATCGCCGCGAGTACGAGGCGGTCCGCCGGACCCACGAGGAGCAACTGAAACGCCTCGGCAAGCGCGAGGATCGCCGCGAGGAGTTCGAGACCGCGCTCGACCTGCGGTCGGCCGTCGTGATCGGGAAGTGAAAGCCGTTTAGCCCCCGGCGGTCCTACCCGCGGACAGTGACCGACGACACCCCGCTCGACGAGTTCTACGACGCGATCCAGGAACTGGGCCACCCGGTCGTCACCGCCGAGGAGGTCGCGCGGGTCCTCGACTGTACGCAGGAGGAGGCCGATCGCCGACTCTCGGAACTCGCCGAGACCGGCGGGGTAGGCCGCCGGAACGTCGAGCGCGACCCCGTGGTCTTCTACCCCGCCGAGTGGGACCAGCAGGCGAGGCGCGAGCGGGTCGTCACCTTCCCCAACCGCCGCGAACTCGTCGTCTCGCACCCCGAGCAGTTCACCCGGGCGCGGCTCTCGACGTTCGCCCACCTCGTCGATTCGAACAGCGCGGGCGACGCGCTCTATCGCATCAGGGAAGAGGACATCTGGGGGGCGCCCTACGACGACCTCGCCGATCTGCTGGTCGCCCTCCGGCGGGTGACCGGCGAGCGCCACGAGGCCCTCGAGGAGTGGATCACGAGCCAGTGGAAGCGCGCCCGACAGTTCACCCTGCGGACCCACGAGGACGGGTACACCGTCCTCGAGGCGAGCAGCGAGAGCCTGATGGGCAACGTCGCCCGGCAGGTACTGGACGAATCGCACCTCCACGCGCCGATCTCCGACACCGAGAGCTGGGTGCGCGAGGGCAGCGAGGCCGAGATCAAGCGGATCCTCTACGACGAGGGCTACCCCGTGCGCGACGCCCGCGATCTGGATACGGGCGATCCCCTCGAGGTCGACCTCTCGCTCGAACTCCGGGACTATCAGCGCGAGTGGGTCGAGCGCTTCGTCGAGCGGAAGGCGGGCGTCCTCGTGGGGCCGCCCGGCAGCGGCAAGACCGTCGCGGGCATGGGCGCGATGGCCGCGGTCGGCGGCGAGACCCTTGTACTCGTCCCCTCTCGGGAACTCGCCGCCCAGTGGCGCGAGTCGCTGCTCGCGAACACGTCGCTCGACGAGAGCCGGATCGGCGAGTATCACGGCGGGGAGAAGGAGATCCGGCCGGTGACGATCGCCACCTACCAGACGGCGGGCATGGACCGCCACCGCCGGCTGTTCGACGAACGGCGGTGGGGCCTCATACTCTACGACGAATGTCTTTCCGGCGATACCGTCGTTGAGACTTCAGACGGGAAAACGACGTTCGAGGCGCTGGATGCGAAGTATGAGTTCGATGATGGGTGGAACGAGGAGGTGGACCTCACAGTACGGACGTATGATCTCGAACACGAGACCTATCAGTGGGACTCGGTTACAGGCGTATACAGAACGTCCGCTCCGGTTCAGCGGATCACGACCAACACTGGCCGTCGTTTGAAAGCCACGGAGGGACATACTCACCTCGTATTCGACCCGAAAACGTGCGAGATTCACGAACAACAGGGACTTAGGGAGGGAGACTACCTCGTCCAGCCGCTTTCGGAGCCGACCGCTCGACCGGCCGACACTGCCACCGCAGTAGATCTCGCGCGTGCCGAACTGCTCGGCTGGTTTATCGGGGACGGACACCTGAATCGGTACGACGACGTGAAGTTTTCGTTCTCTCGCCGCTCGAACGAGCAGATAGCTATCCTAACCCAGTTGTGTGACTCACTCGGAGCAACGTATTCGACGTTCGAGAACGCGCGTGGTGATCGCACCCTATGGATCCCGAAGCTACGCGAGACGCTCGATTGGCAAGGCCCGTCTGGCAACAAAACAACCACCGTTTCCGTTCCGGACGAGAGTTACGTGTGGTCCGAAGATCGTATCGGCGCACTCCTCCGAGGACTGTTCGATGCTGAGGGGTCCATCGATCCGAAGGGACGTATCGAATTCGATACGACATCGGAGCAGTTGGCGACTGATGTCTCTTTGCTCCTTCAGAAAGTGGGGATCATGGTTCGACGTCATACCCTCGAACGCGAGAGTCCACGACACAACACGATTCATCGACTGTACGTTCCCTCGTTCTACGGTCCCCGGTTCAGGGAACGAGTCGGGTTCCGATTCGACCACAAGTCGAACCGGCTTACCGATGGAGATACTCCAGCGACTGGACTGCCAGTTGGACCGTTCCTGTCGGCAGTGAAGGACGATCTGCGCCTTACTGGGAGCGAATTGGGTTCGATGATGGATATATCGAGGACCACCGTCGACGACGTTATTCGCGGAAAGTACCAGCTTGGACAGCGAAATCTGCACGCACTTACCGACGGTTTAGCACAGTATGCGGACGAAACTGCCGCTGACGCTGCGACTGCTCGCAAGCAGTACAATATCACGTTCGAACGCCTCGCTACCGCGATGGACGTTTCACTCGGTACTGCACACCGGCAGTTCGGATCAAAAACCTCAGCCGCCCGCGACGCTGTCGCAGAGATCGTCGTTTCTCGTCAAAAACGTGCAGTAGAGTACGTTCGACGGTTAAAGGAGCTTACGAACGTTAACGTCCTCCGCGTCGATGATATCGAAGAGATCGGGACAGAGACTGTCTACGATTTCGAGACGGAATCGCACACGTTCCTCGCGAACGGAATCCTGACGCACAACTGCCACCACATTCCCGCGCCGATCTTCCGCCAGAGCGCGGACCTCCAGTCGAAACACCGGCTGGGGCTGTCGGCGACCCCCGTCAGGGAAAGCGACGACGAGGCCGAGATCTTCACCCTGATCGGCCCGCCGATCGGCACCGACTGGTCGGCGCTGTTCGAGGCGGGCTACGTGATGGAACCGGACGTGGAGATCCGCTACGTCCCGTGGGCGAGCGAGGCGGCAGAATCCGAATACGCGAGCGCGCTGGGCCACGAGCGCCGGCAGGTCGCCGCCTCGAACCCCGCGAAACTCGCGGAGATCCGCCGCCTGCTCGAGGATCACGCGGAGGAGAAGGTCCTGATCTTCGTCGACTGGCTCGAACAGGGCGAGGAGTACGCCGAGGCGCTCGACATCCCCTTCCTGAGCGGCGAGACCCGCTACGCGAAACGCGAGCGCCTCCTCTCGGAATTCAGGCATGGAACGCGCGACGTCCTGCTGGTCTCGCGGGTGGGCGACGAGGGGATCGACCTGCCCGCGGCGACGGTCGCCATCGTCGCGAGCGGGCTCGGGGGGTCGCGCCGACAGGGTGCCCAGCGCGCGGGCCGGACGATGCGTCCCGTCGGCGGCGCACAGGTGTACGTGCTCGCGACGCGGGGGACCGAGGAGGAGGAGTTCGCGCGCGGACAGATGCGTCACCTCCAGCAGAAGGGCGTGAACGTCCTCGAAACGGACGCCGAGACCGCCTGAACGGGATCGCACACGTTTTACTCGCGTGCGTGCGACTTCGAGTCGATGTTCGATCCCGCAGTGGCCGTCGGATTCCTCCACGCCGGCGACCTCTCCGCCGAGCAGCGGGCCGCTCTGGAGTGGTGTGAGGCCGTCGCCCCGTTCGTCGAGACGGTTTCGATCCCCGAAATCGCCGCCGGCACCGCCGATCTCGACCGCTACGACGTCTGTTGGTGGCACCGCGCCGCGCCGCTTGAGGACCTCGGTGCTTCCACGGCGGACGCCGGTCCCGCCGTGCGGTCGTACGCCGAACGCGGCGGTGGACTCCTGCTCAGCCTGCGGGCGCTCTCGGCGGTCGACGCCCTCAGAATCGATCCCGTCGTCCCCGACCTGACGGGCGTCGAGGAGAGCGGGGAGCCGACGGGCTACCTGGCGAAGTCGATCTACGCCGACGACCCGCCGTTTGCGGCCTTCGACGACCTCCGGATCCACACCTGCGAGCCCGGCCACGAGGTGCCCTACGCGCGCTACGAGCGCGTCCTCCCCGAACGGGGGGAGATGCTCGCGGCGACGGTCGACGGCGGGATGGACCGCTTTCACGAGCCGTCGCTCGTCTCGTGGGCGGTCGGGAACGGGTCCGTAGTGGGCGCGGGCAGCGCGCTCGCGTTCGATGGCCCCGTCGACGGGACCTGTGCGAGCAACCGCTCACAGCTAGTGGGCGACCTCCTCGCGCTCCTCGCCGAGGGCGACCACCCCGGAATCCACGACCCGCGCTCGGCGTCGGGACTGACGGCGATGCGCGAGCGCCTCGCGGGGGACCCGCTGCGCCCACAGTACCACCTCACGCCGCCGGCCAACTGGCTCAACGATCCCAACGGGATCATCGAGCACGACGACCGGTATCACGTCTTCTACCAGTACAACCCCGCGGGCCCGATGCACGGGACGATCCATTGGGGTCACGCCGTCAGCGACGACCTCGTGCGCTGGGAGGACGAACCGGTCGCGCTCACCCCCTCGCCCGACGGCCCCGACCGCGACGGCTGCTGGTCGGGCTGTGCGGTCGAGAACGACGGCACGGCGACGGTCTTCTACACCGGCGGGCGGGGCCCCGTCCAACTGCCCTGCCGGGCGGACGCGGCCAATCCCGACCTCAGTCGGTGGAACAAGGACCCGAACAATCCGGTGATCGAGCAGGTGCCCGAGGGCGTCGTCGGCTCGGACCACTGGGAGGCGGAGTTCCGCGACCACTGCATCTGGTTTTCCGACGGACTGTGGCACCACCTGATCGGCTCCGGACTCGCGGACGTCGGCGGGGCGGTGTTCTACTACACCTCCCCCGACCTCCGCGAGTGGGAGTACGTCGGCCCGCTGCTGGTCGGCGACGGCGAGACCGGCGGGATGTGGGAGTGTCCCGAACTGCTCGAACTCGACGAGCGTGACCTGCTTCACGTCTCGAACTACGAGGACGTGATCTACTTCCTCGGGGAGTTTCGAGAGAACGAGTTCCACGCCGACCGGCGGGGCCTGCTCGATCACGGCGACCTGTACGCCCCCCAGTCGCTGTTCGGCGAGGAACGCTATCTCACGTGGGGCTGGATCCCCGAGTTGCGCGACGAGCGCGCCCAGTGGGACGCCGGCTGGTCGGGCACCCTCTCGATCCCCCGGGAACTCGCCGTCGAGGACGGCCAGCTACGCCAGCGTCCCGCCCCCGAACTCGAGGCGCTCCGGCGCTCGCACGCCCGCCACGTCGGCCTCGACGTCGAGGACGGTTCGCGGAAACTCGACGTTCGCGGACGGGCGATCGAACTCCGGGCGAGGGTCCAGACCGACGCGAGCGAGGCGGGTATCGGCGTCTTCGAGTCTCCCGACGGCGTCGAGCGAACCCGGATCGGGATCGAGGACGGAAAACTGGTCGTCCATCGCGAGGACTCGAGCCTCGCGGCCTCCTCGGTCGACCCCCGTGAACTCCCGATCGACGACCTCGAACGACCCCTCGATCTTCGAGTGTTCCTCGATGACTCCGTTCTGGAGGTGTTCGTCAACGAGCGCCGCACCCTCTCGACGCGGGTCTACCCGACCCGACCCGACAGCGACGGGCTCTCGGTCCACGCACACGGCGGTTCGGCGCGCTTCGAGGAACTCGAGATCTGGACGCTCGGGTCGGCGTGGAACGCCAGCGAACGCGGGCCGACATCGAATCAGTAGCCGCCGTACCCTTGTCGAGTCTCCTCGCGGTGGGACAGCCGTTCTTCGGGGAGAGCGGGTAGCTCCTCGGATTCGAGCGGGATCCGTCCGTGCGAGAGTGTGCCCGTGATCCGCGTCCGGTCGCCGTCGAACGCGATTCGGACCGTCGGCGCGAGCGTGCCGCCGAACTTCGCCAACTGCTCGTCGGGCGACAGCGTCGCCACGTCGTCGAGCGTGAGCCCCCCGAGGTCGTAGTAGTTGAAAAAGCCGCTGACGAGCAGTTCCTCGCGGTGGGGGAAGGCGATCCACGAGTAGGCCTGATACGGCGCGTTCGCGGGGTTGGTGAGCACCAGCCCGGAGCCGTTGAGCGGGCGGTACTCCCCCCGGAGGGAGTCGGCGACGAATCCATACAAGCCGTCCGGTCCCTCTAAGCCCGGTGCGAACGTGTGGTCGTGGCTCGAGATAAAGAGGTAGTACCGACCGTCACGGACCACGACGTGCGGGCGTTCGAGTTCCTGGTTGACACAGATCCCCTCCAAGAGCGGATCGCAGAGCTCCCAGTCCGTGGGATCGCCCGTCGGCGAGCGTGCGATCCCGACGCTGCCGTTGAACTCCTCCCACACGGGGTCCTCACAGACGCCCTCGCCCTCCGGGACCGGGGTGTTGGCCTCGAACAGGAGGTAGGTCTCCCCGTCCGCGGGGTCCTCGAAGAACCACGGGTCCCGGAAGGTGTAGATCATTCCTCTATATTGCTCCTCGCGCTCGTAGCGCTCGCCGTCGGGTTCGAGTAGGACCTCGTGCTCGAAGGGGCCCTCGATATCGAGCCCGGAGTCGTCGGCCTCGACGGTCCCCCCGAAACCGACCGCGAGGCGCTGCTCGTAGGTCAGATCGGCCTCGCCGACCCGACCCGAGGCGGTGTAGAAGACGTAGACCTCCCCGTCGTCGAGCAGCGCGGAGCCGGCCCACTGGCGGGAGCCCCGGGTCTCGCCCTCGAAGACGGGGCCGCCGTCGTGCCACGTCTCGCCCTCGCGCGAGTAAAAGTAGCGGATCTCGGCGACGTCGTGGCGCTTTCCGGGCAGGAGGTCCGCAGGCGCAGTCAGCGAGAAGATCACGCGCCACCCCCCTATAGAAGCGATCGAGCCGTCGCGCTCGCGGAGGAACCAGGTGTCCCAGCCGTGGACGTCCGGCGCCACGGCCTCCCGCGGGGGATAGATGATCGGCGCGACCGTCTCGTCGGTGCGTTCGATCCTCGAGGCGTGCTCGCGGGTCCACCGAGGGGTGCGCTCGCGGCGCTCCGGAGTCATACTCGCAGTCCGCACATCGCGGGAAAAACGGTTGCGTTATCGCGTCAGTCGTCGGCGGGGGCCGGCGAGTCGCCCGACGAGACGCCCGTTCCGGGCCCGACGTCGATCCCCAGATCGTCGAGCTTCTCGTCGGGGACCACGCCGTCGACCCAGCCGCGGTGCTCGTAGTACTCCGCCTTCATCTCGTCGAGTTCGCAGTACTCGCCCTCGCTGGCGCCTTGGCCGGGCGTGCCGCCCTCCTCGAGGAACCGCTCGGGAAGGGAGTCGTCGCTCCCGTCGAAGCCGGCCAGGTTGTTGTAGTACCGTTCGAGGTTGTAGACGCGCTCGCCGGCCTCCATCAGCTCGTCCTCGCTGACGTCGAGCCCGGTCATCCCGTTGTACTGCAGCACGTACTCCTCGATGCCCTCCGCGAACGCGTTGAACTTGCAGATGTCGAAGCTGTCCGAGATCGCATGAAGGTCCTGGAACGTCGCGGTGAGTTCGCCCTTGCCCTCGTACTCGTAGGGGTCGACCTTCTCGGGGATGCCGAGGATTTCGGCCGCGGGGGTGTACCCGCGCAGGTGACACGCCCCGCGGTTCGAGGTGGCGTAGCCGATGCCCATACCCTTCATACAGCGGGGGTCGTAGGCGGCGATCGCCTGGCCCTTGACCGAGAGCTTCGAGTCGTGGGCATCGAGTTCGTCCGCAACGCCGTTCTGGCCCTCCGCGAGCAAGTCGGCCAAATCGTCCTCGCGGTTGGCGATCCGGGTGATCATGTCGATCATCTCCTCGGAGTCGCCCCAGTCGATGCCGTCCCCCAGCTCGTCGAGCTTGCCGCGCTCGGTCAGCTCCATCGCCATCGCCATGATGTTGCCGGCCTCGATGGTGTCGATCCCGACGTCGTTACACCGGTCGATCATGACGGCGATCTTGTCGCGATCGTCGTTCGCGGAGTTCGTCCCGAGCGCCCACGCCGACTCGTACTCGAACGACTCCATGCGGACGTTCATCTCCTCGCCCTTGTGCATCGTCTGGACCTCGACCTCCTTCTTACAGGCGACCGGACAGGAGTGGCAGGTCGGCTCGTCGACGAGGATGTTCTCGCGGACGTTCTCGCCGCTGATCTTCTCGGCGTCGAGATCGTGCGGGCGGTCCTCCTCGAGGTCGTTGTACGCGTTGCCCGAGGTGTAGCGGCCGTTCTTCGTCGGGTGGCCGTCCATCTCCTCGGTGATGTTCATCAGGACGTTCGTCCCGTACATCGAGAGCCCGCCCTCGTTCGGGGCCGTAACGTCCGACTCCTGGATGAGCTGCATCGCCTGCTGATGGCCCTCCATGAACGTCTCCTGATCGGCCGGTTTGGGCATTTTCGTCCCGGATTTGATGACGATGGCCTTGAGGTTCTTGTTGCCCATCACGCAGCCCGTTCCCCCTCTACCGGAGGCACGGTCGTCCTCGTTCATGATGCAGGCGTACTTGACGCCGTTCTCGCCGCCCTGGCCGATGCCCATAAAGGACATGTTCTTGCCGTAGGCGCCCTCGTGTTTCTCCTCGAGGAGCTCGCGGGTCTCGTGGGTGCCCTTCCCCCAGAGGTCCGAGGCGTCGTGAAGCTCGAGTTCGCCGTCCTCGACGACGGCGTAGACGGGCTCGTCGGAGCGCCCCTCGAACACCAGTCCGTCGAAGCCCGCCCATTTGAGTCGGGCACCCGACCAGCCGCCGTGGTGCGAGTCGGTAACGGTGCCCGTCAGCGGCGACTTCGTACAGACCGCGATCCGCCCGCTCATCACCGTCTGGGTGCCCGTCAGCGGGCCGTTCATGAACGCGAGGAGGTTGTCGTCGCTCATGGGGTCGACGTCGGGGCCGTTGTCGAAGACGTACTTGACGCCCAGCCCGCGCGCGCCGATGTACTTTTTCGCGTCCTCGTCGTCGATGCTCTCGTAGTTCACATCGCCCGAGGAGAGGTCGACTCGTGCGACGTGGTCCTGAAATCCGCCTAAGTCTGTCATGGTAATCTACGAGTGTTACTTTGGGTTGGGAACGTGTTAGGTCTTCTCACCTCGAAGTAACCGATACCGGTTACAGCCGACGGGCCGTCAGCTTCGGCCGAACCGCCGGACCACACACCCGTCCGGCCGGAATCGGCCTCGACGAGCTTCTTTCTCTCTCGTGTGGAACGAAACCACTCTATCCGGCAGTTCATACCGTCGGTCATGCCTCCGTCCATCGCCGCTGGCAACGACGGGGAGTAGCTGCGCTGGTGAGAATGACTCGTGCCACGGACGGTCATAGTCCCATGACCGACAGTATTACCGTTCGCCGGTCCGTCCCCGGCGGTATGTGTGAACCGTCATCGAACCGCATTGGATCGGCCGTTCCGTCCGGTTGGTGAGCGGATGGGGCTCGCAGAGATCGAAGCGGCCGTTCGACGGCCCGAGTACACCGGCGAGAACCGCTGTACCCCATGTACCGCGATCAACGTCCTGCTCGCGGCCGTCCTCGTCGCGCCCGTGGTCGCCGTCTCGGCGCCGGCGGCGCTGGTGCTGTTCGTCGGCTGTCTGCTCGCCATCTACCTCCGGGGGTATCTCGTCCCCGGGACGCCCGAACTCACGAAACGCTACCTCCCGCCCGCCGTCCTCCGTCTGTTCGGCAAGGACGTCCCTCGAACGCGCTTCGGCGACCTCGACGCACGGGGGCTCTGGGAGGCGCTCTACGCCGCCGGGGTCGTCGAGCGCCGCGACGCCGTCGCCCTCGCCGACGACTTCCGCGAGCGTTGGTGGGCGGCGATCGACGAACGACGGGACGCGGAGCTTGGTGAGCGAGAGGTCGCCCGGATGCTGGACGCCGACGAGGTCGCACAGCGCGGCGACCGGGCCTTTTCCGTCGCGGGCAACCGACTCGTCCGGTGGGACTCGCGGGCCGCGTTCCTCGCCGACGTCGCGGCCGCGGCGGTGTTCGACGAACGCGTCGAGGACTGGGCCGGCCTCGACGGGGCGACGCGCCGCGACCTGCTCGAACGCCTCCGACTCCTGCTCGATCGGTGTCCCGACTGCAGTGCGCCCGCCCGTCGGGAGCGAGAGCGGGTCGATCCGTGCTGCCAGCGCTCCTACACCGTCGTCTGGACCGAGTGTGAGGGCTGCGGTGCGCTCCTCGCGGAACTCTCCGTTCCCACCGCCGACGAGGACGAACTCGCTCCCCTCCTCCCCCGGGCCGACCCCCCGACGTGATCGCCACCCGCCCCGTGTACAATATTCCCGTGGACTCCTGTACGTGACCGCGAACGTTCATAACGATCCTTTCCTGTGGTAGTCCCATGGTCGATAACACGCGACGAGCGGTCCTTCGGGTGGGAGTCGGGTTGGGCGGCGTCGGTCTCGCAGGGTGTACGGGACGGTTCACCGGCCAGACGGACGGGGGGACCCTTGGCAACCCCGAGTTCGCCGAGGGCCGGCCCGACCCCGACGGGCCGACGATGGACGACCTGCCCGATCTCGGCGGGGAGGTGACGGTCTACTCGGGACGTTCGGAACAGCGCGTCGGCGAACTCATCGACCACATCGAGGACAGATACGACGACCTCACCGTCGACGTCCGGTACGCCGACTCCGCGGATCTGGTCAACGCCATCCTCACCGAGGAGGGGACGCCAGCCGACATCTACTACACCACCGAATCGGGCACGCTCACCTTCCTGAAGGAGGAGGGCTACACCGAGACGATGCCCGAGGACGTCCTCGAACTCTGTCCCGAGGAGTTCCGCGATCCGGACGACCAGTGGATGGGGCTCACCCGGCGCTCGTGGGCGGTCGCGTTCAACACCGACCGGTTCGAGGCGAGCGACATCCCCGAGGGGATCATGGAATTTCCCGAGAGCGAGGTCGCGGGCGAGATGGGGTGGGCCCCGTTCAGGGGTTCGACCCAGGCCTTCGTCACCGCGATGCGGGTGATCCACGGCGAAGAGGAGACCCGCGAGTGGATCGAGGGGATGCTCGATGCGGGCCTCCGGACCTACGAGGGCGGCCGGAGCGACTTGGCGCAGGCGACCGGAAGCGGCGAGATAGGCGCCAGCCTCTACAACCACTACATCGTCCGGGGCAACCTCGATATGCCGATCGACGTCACCTACACGAGAAACGACGCGGGCGTCGTTCCGATCGTTCCAGGAGCCTGTGTGATGGACGCGAGCGACGACCACGAGACGGCCGTGAACTTCATCGGCCACTGGGCCTCCGCCGAGGCCCAGGAGTACTTCGCGACGACGACCTGGGAGTACCCCGTCAGCCCCCACGTCGAGCCGCTCGACGTGCTGCCCGATCGGGACGAACTCGAGCCCCCGGAGATCGACCTGAACGATCTGGCCGACATCGAGACGACCCTCGAGCTGCTCCGGGATCTGGATGTGCTCTGATCGGGGAGGTGCGCGCTGATGGGACGCGATTCGACGCCCCGAGTCGGTCGCGCGGCGGGCGACGGACTGGAGCGAGAGCGCCCCCCGCTCACGGTGACGCTGCTCGCGGGCGCGGTCGCCGCGAGCGTGGTCGTTCCCGTCCTGTGGATCGCGGTCGTCGCCGGGAGCGTCGACCCCGGGCGGGCGGCCGCGCTCCTGTTCCGGACGAAGACCCTCGAGATACTGCTCAACACGCTCGCGCTCGTCGTCGGCGTCACCGCGCTGTCGGTCCTGCTGTCGGTTCCGCTGGCCTGTCTCACCGAACTCACCGACCTGCCCTACAGCCGCTTCTGGGCGGTCGTCGTCTCGCTTCCCCTCGTCGTTCCGAGCTACATCGGCGCGTTCTCCTATATCTCGGTCTGGGGGCCACAGGGAGAGATCCAGTCGCTGCTCGCACCGCTCGGCGTCGACTCCCTGCCGGATCTCTACGGGATCCCCGGGGCGGTGGTCATCCTCACGCTCTACAACTACCCCTACGTCTACATCACGACCCGGGCGGCGCTTCGCTCGTTCGACAAGACGTATCTCGACGCCGCCCGATCGCTCGACGGCCGGACGTGGCGCTCGTTCCTCCGGGCAGTGATCCCCTTCGTCCGGCCCGGCATTACGGCGGGGGCGCTGCTGGTCGCGCTGTACGCCGTCGGGGATTTCGGCACCCCGGCCATGCTCCAACTGGACGTCTTCACCCGGGTGATCTACGTCGAGTACAACGCCTTCGGTCGGGAGTACGCCTCGCTGCTGGCGATGCATCTCGTCGTCATCGCGCTGGTGATCCTCGCGATCGAGTCGGGGGTCAGGGGCGACGACACGCTCCACGGTAGCGTCCGCGGCTCGACCGACGAGTACGCCGTCTCGCTGGGCCGCTGGAAGTGGCCCGCGCTCGCCTGTCTTGCGCTGCTCGCCGGGGCGACCCTCCTGTTTCCGATCGGCGTACTGACGATGTGGCTACTCCGGATGCCCGACGTGTACGCCCCGTCGCTCGCCTTCGAGCCGTCCTACGCGATCAACTCCGTCACCGTCGCGGCGGCCGCGGCCCTCGTCGCCGCCCTCGCCGCGATCCCCGTCGCGTACCTCTCGGCACGCTACTCCTCGCGGCTGGTCGCGCTCTTCGAGCGGGCGACGTACATCGGCTACGCGGTGCCCGGCGTCGTCATCGGGCTGAGCCTCGTCTACTTCAGCACGCGCTACGTCGGGGCGCTCTACCAGACCTTCCCGCTTCTGGTGTTCGCCTACGTCGTCCTGTACCTCCCACAGGCCGTCGGCTCCACTCGGACGGGAGTGCTCCACGTCAACCCTCGATTGGTCGAGGCCGCCCGGTCGCTGGGCTGTACGCCCTCGAAGGCGTTTCGACACGTCGTCCTCCCGCTGATCGTCCCGGGGATCGTCGCGGGCGCGGCGCTGGTCTTCCTGACGGCGATGAAGGAGCTCCCGGCGACCCTGCTTCTGGGACCGGCGGGCTTCGAGACGCTCGCGACGTTCATCTGGCGGATCGAGCGCAGCGCCTACTACGGCTTCGCCGCGATCCCGGCGCTCGTGTTGCTCTGTGTCTCGGGACTGTCGATGCTAGTCGTCGTCTTCCGGGACCGCTACGACCGGCGCGGCACGGTCCGCGAATCGATCGCCGAGGACGTCGCCGACGACGGGTTCGGCGTCGACGAGCCGGCGGTCGCCGACGGCGGCGTCGAGCCGGCGGCCGAGCGCGACCGTCGCCCGTCGAACGAGGACGCGCTCGAACTCGACGGCGTCACGAAGTCGTTCGACGGGGAGCGGGTCGTCGAGGACGTCTCGGTCGCGGTTCGAGAAGGGGAGGTGCTGACACTCGTCGGTCCCTCGGGCTGCGGGAAGACCACGACCCTGCGGCTGATCGCCGGCCTCGAGGAGCCCGACGCGGGGACGGTCGCCGTTCGGGGGGAGACCCTCGCGGACGGCGGGGCCTCGACGGCGATCGAGGGACGAAACGTCGGCATCGTCTTTCAGGACTTCGCGCTGTTTCCCCACAAGACGGTCGCCGAGAACGTCGCCTTCGGGCTCTGGGGTGTCGAGGAGGCCGAACGCGACCGACGGATCGCCCGACTGCTCGATCTGGTGGGGCTGTCCGACCACGCCGAGCACTACCCGGCGGAGCTCTCGGGCGGGCAGAAACAGCGCGTCGCGCTCGCGCGATCGCTCGCGCCCGAACCCGACGTCCTGCTTCTGGACGAACCCCTGTCGAACCTCGACGCCGGTCTCCGGGTCGAGATGCGCGAGGCCGTTCGGCGGGTGCTCGAGGAGGTGGCGGTCACCGCCGTCTGGGTCACCCACGACCAGGAGGAGGCGCTGTCGATCGGCGACCGCGTCGCCGTGATGGACGATGGGCGGCTGCGACAGGTCGGCCCACCCCACGACGTGTTCATGCAACCCGTTTCGCGAACCGTCGCGGACTTCCTCGGCGAGGCGAGCTACCTCCCCGGCCGCCGACGCGACGGTACCGTCGAGACGCCCGTCGGGCCGATCGACGCGGACCGGCTCGTCGGTTACGAGGGGCCCCGGCCCGACGTGCTCGTCCGTCCCGACGACGTTTCGATCGAACGAGCGGGCGACGACCGGGCCGACGGAACGATCGGCTACCGCCGGTTCAACGGTCCCACGGTGAGCTACCGCGTCACGCTCGAAAACGGCGATGTCGTCGACTGCACGGCCAGCAACGACGAGCTGCTCGACCGTGGCACGGCGGTCGATCTCCGGGTCGTCGCCTCCCACCGGCTCAGGGCGTTTCCGCCGATCGAATGACGTGCTCACACGACCCGATGTCCCCCGGTACCGGCCAGCACGCCAGTTAAGTACGTGTGTCACTATCGTCCGTGTATGTCCAGTAGCCTTCCAAACATCAAAGTCGGGCGCGACGCCGAGGCGGACATGGATCCCGAGGAACTCCCCGTCTACGAGATCGAGTATCTGAACTATCAGGTGATCCCCGAGCACGGCTGGGACATCGACGACGACGACCTCTTCGAGAAGGCTGCGCGGGCGGACCTCGACGAGAAGGACCACGGGACCTTCGAGATCCGGGGAACGCGCTACATCCTCGACGGCGCGGAGGACGCCGACCAGAAGTGGCCCTTCGAGTGCCGGGCGGCCTCGTGTGCGTACTGTACGATGATCCTCGTCGAGGGAGAGGTGAAGATGGACATGGACCTGATCCTCACCGACGAGGAGGTCGAGGAACGAAACATCTACCTGAGCTGTCAGTCGATCCCGAAGAGCGAGGAGGTCAAGGTGGTCTACAACGCCATGCACCACGACTACCTCCAGGAGAACGTCGTCGGCGTCCGCGAGGTCTGAGTCAGTCCGTGGCGTGTTTCTCTATCGCCTCCTGCAGGCGCTTTTCGGGCGACGCGCTCATCACCAACTGGTCCTCCTGGTAGCTCGTCACCTCCGAGACGTCGACCTCGACGTCGGCCTCCGCAAGCGCCTCCAGCACCTCCGCCAGCAGGAGTCGCTGGATCTCCAGTTGGCTCTCGAGGGCGTTCGTCTTCGTGAACGTCCGGTCGGCGAAGTCGGTGAGCGACTCGGAGAACTCCGCGAGGTTGGCCTCGGTGCCCTTGACCCGCCGTTCGCCCAGGCTGATCCGGGCGTAGTTGTCCACCTCCTCGATCTCCGTCTGGAGGTCGTCGATCCGCTCTTCGATCTCCTCGGTTCGTCGGTCGATCAGTTCCTCGATCTGGTAGTCGACCGTCGATTCGCCGTTCTCGGCGTCCTCGCCCGTCTCGATTGCCGCCCCGTCGCTGGAAGACATGTGAGCACAATCACCACGATTTACCATATAGCTTTGGCACGGGACTCGGGGATCAGTCGTCGCCCGACGCGGCGTCCGGGCGCTCCGTCGCCTGGAGGATGAACGTCCGTTGGGGCGGCGGGGCGACGCGGAACTCGACGGTTCGAACCAGCCGGTAGTACTTGCGGTTCCCCCGACGGTAGTGTTCGACGATCCCGCTCTCCTCGAGCGTCGAGAGGTGGTGGGCTGCCGTCTTCCCGTCCATCCCGACGGCCTCCGTGAGTTCGGAGACGTACCGCGGCCCGTGGGAGAGTTCGCGGATGATCTTCAACCGCGGCGTGCTCCCCAGCACGTCAATCAGTGACACGGGATACCCTTTGTAACTCCCCACCATAGTCATTGCTACTCGACTGACAGGCGCTCCCGACGGGAGCGCCCGGAGTTAAGTGAGTCGGGTGACACCCATCACCATGGGTAACGACATCGAGTTTCCGGACGAGAGCGACCACGGGCGCAAGACGATCACCAGCGGCTTTTTCGAGCGCGAGATACGCCTCTCGGGGGGCGAGACCGCGGCCTTCCTCCGTAACCTCGCCGACGCCATCGAGAGCGATACCTCGATCACCGTCTCGGGCAGCGACTGGGAGATCCCCTTCGAGTACCGCGAACCCATCGAGGTCGAGGTCGAGTTCTCGAAGAAGCGCGAGGGCGAACTCGAGATCGAAGTCGAGTTCTCCGAGGCCCGTGGCGGCGAGGGGAGCGGCCTCAGCGTCGAGTAGTGTACTACTTCGGGCTGTACCACTGGCGACGGCGGCTTCGAGAACTCGCCGTCGGGGTTGGCGCGCTCCTCGCGGTCGCCGCGGCGTGGCGCGCGACCCCCTTCCGGCGCGCTCGCGCGCTCGCGGTGGTCGTGGCGACGCCGGCGTTCGTCCGCGCGGGCCGCGCGGGATCGAAGCTCCTGCGTCCGCCGCCGTGGGCGCTCGAACGCCACAAGTACGACGCGCTGGCGGTCGAACTCCCCCTCGGGGACGCCACGCGGGTCCTCGACGTCGGCTGTGGGACGGGTCGGTCGCTCGTCGGGCTCGCACCCCACCTCTCGGGGGGCGCGTCGGTGATCGGCCTCGACGTCTTCGACGACCGAGTGATCCTCGGCAACGCCCCGCTGCTCGCCCGGCGAAACGCCCGCGAGGCGGGGATCGACGTCGTTCCCGTCAGGGGTGACGCCGTCCGACTCCCCCTCGTCGAGGACTCACAGGAGGTCGTCACCGCCTGTCGCGTCCTCCACGACCTGCCCGCCGAGGATCACGGGCGCGCGCTCCGGGAGATCAACCGGGTCTGCCGACCCGGCGGAACCCTCGGCGTCCTCGAACTGCCCTTGGTTCCCGACGGGGCCGCGAGCGATCCCGAGACGTACTGGCGCGAGCGGGTCGCAGAGGCGGGCTTTTCGATCGAACGGGTGAAACGGGTCGAGCGAACGCGCGGCGGCGAGCCCTACATCGTGCTCGTCGCCGCGCCCATCGGGTGACACGGTACTGGTCGAGGCGTCGCTCGATACTGATGGAGCGGTAGGGACGGCGGTTCATTCCGTCACTCACGGCGTGACGGCCTCGCTCCTCGCAGTGGACGACCGAGTAACCACCAACCGGTGATCAGGAGGACGCCCCCCGTCGTCGCGGTGATGACCAACGGCGTCGGGTTGTCGCCGGGGGTAACGAGCGGGCCGCCGATGGACGCGCCGAACAGGAGCGAGATCGTTCCGACGATCAGACAGACGCCGCCGACCGTCCGGATCACGGTCGATCCGTCCCCCGACTGGAGTCGACGGGCTACTCCTGCTCCGACGAGCGCCAGCAGGTAGAGGAAGAGGGGGAACCCGAGGGGATAGTAGGGAGTCAGGAACGGGAGGACGACCTCGACGACGTCGTATGCGACGATCAGGAGGTAGGCCGGAATCTGCAACGCTCGAAACTCGACGGTCCTCACGAGATAGAGCGCGATGATGACTGCATAGGCGACCGCGACGTCGCGCCCGAGTAGGGTCCGCCGTGCTCTCACGAGCGAGGCCATGTCGAACCATTATATTTCTGTGAATATATATCTGCCCGGGATAGTGGAGGACTTCAACGAGCGGTGAACGGGCCGTACCACACCTCCTCGGTCGATACACGGATCGCAAACCGGTCGCTGGTGCCGGTTTCGCCTCGAAAAAACCGTGATCGCGGCGTCGTCCTACTCCTCCATCGAGAAGACGACGAGTCTGTCGTCGCGCTTGCCCCGGCGGAGCCAGCCGCTGCCGCCGATCTGGACGGCGACGTACTGCTTTTCGGTACCGGGGTCGTACCAGCTCATCGGGTCGCCCGAGATCGCGGGCTCGCCGCAGTCGTACTCCCAGAGGCGCTCGCCGGACTCGCCGTCGTAGGCGACGAAGTCGCCGTTCTGGTTTCCGGCGAACATCAAACCGGTCTTCGTCGACATCGTGCCGCCCCACAGGTAGATGTCGCTGTCGATCCAGTCCTGCCAGGCTATCTGGCCCGTGAACGGGTCGACCGCCGTGATGACGCTGATGTGTTCGTTGTACCCCTCGGGGACCGCTTCGGTCTCGTCCTCGAGGATGCCGCCCCAGTACTTCTTGCCTTCCTCGAACTCCTCGAAGCGCCACCACGCCTCCTGGAAGGAGTTGTGGAGCTTGTGGTACGTGAGGCCGAGTTCGGGGTTGTAACAGCCGGGCTGCCAGTCGTTGCCGCCCATCCCGCCGGGCATGAACGGGACCCGTCGGCCCTCGTCGATGTGGGGGATCATCCGGAACATGTTGAGCTGCTGGGCGAGCGGTTCGCTGCGCATGAGCAGCTCGCCGGTCTCGGCGTCCAGCACGTACTGCCACGCCGTCTTGCCGACGCTCACGACCACGTCGCGGGTCTTCCCGCGCATCTCGACGTCGCGGATCAGGATGCGGGGCATCGCCGAGTCGTAGTCCCAGACGTCGTGGGGCGACTCCTGGTGGAACCACAGCTCCTCGCCCGTCTCGAGGTCGAGACACAGCGTTCCGGCGCTGTTCCTGTTGGGGCCCGGCCGGACCGAGCCGTCGAAGTCCGGTCCGGGGTTGCCGATCGGCATGTACAGCCGCCCGTTCTCGGGATCGGGGGTCGCGGTCATCCAGTTGGTCGTGCTCGACTGGTTGATGCTGTCGCCGACCCACTCCTCCTCGGAGGAGACGTTGATGCGCCACTTCTCGTCGCCGGTGTCGGTGTCGAGGGCGGTGTGGAAGCCGCGGACCCCGTATTCGCCCCCGGCACTGCCCGTGAACAGGGTGCCGTCGTAGACGACGGGCGCCCACGTCGCCGAGTAGCCGCGCTCGTGATCGGCGGTACCGGTGTACCACTGCTCCTCGCCGGTGTAGCGATCCAGCGCGACGACGCCCGAGTCGAGCGTCGTCATGAAGACCTGATCGCCCAGCACCGCGGCACCGCGGGTGTTGTCGTCACAGCAGAGCACCACGTCGTTCGGGACCGCGTACGTGTAGCTCCAGAGGATCTCCCCTTCGCGGGGGTCGATCGCCTTCATGTGGGTCGGCCCGTTGGTCTGGTACATGATCGGCGGGTCGCCCGGCACCACTAGTGGAGTTCCCTCCATGCTGGAGCCGGCCCCGACCGAGAGTTCGTACTCGAGTTCGAGGTCCCCGACGTTCTCGGGCGTGATGACCTCGCAGGTCGTGTGGCGATGCTGTTCGTAGCCGCCGCCGTACGTCAACCAGCTTTCGGGATTCTCGGCGGTTTCGTTCAGCATCTCCTGGGTGACGTCCCTCTCGGGGATCCGGTCGATGTCGTGCTGGTGTGTGACCGACTTCTCCGGTGCGCCGAGCACCCGATACCCGTTGTCTGTCTCCCGTACGACCGTGTCTTGTGCGGCCTTGACGGCCCTGTCTTCGTCTATTGACATTGTTGTGTGTTGTGTGTTATCGCAGTGTACTTGGCGCGCGCATCTCCTCGGTGATCCAGAACATGTCCTTGACGATCTCCTCCTGGTTGGTGATCATGATCGCGGTGCTCGCCGAGAGCGCCGCGGCCAACTCCTCGTCCGAGAGCGACTCGCCCGTCGCGATCTCGTGGGCGGCCATCGTCATGACGTACAGCCCGCCGAGCATCGCCTTGACGTCCCAGTAGCCGTCGTCGAGGATCGCGTCGGTGATGAGGATCTTTTTCTGCCAGAGGTGGACGTCCAGGGCGTTGACCCACAGCAGGGTCCCGCCCATCGCCCGCTGCTGGAGCGGCGGGACGTCCTCGACGTTGAACTCCACCCCCTCGGGGATGTCCTTCGTGGGCGTCCACCGCGCGAGGCGGTTGTTGTTGTTCACGACGTTCATCACCAAGACGGTCTGCTCGCGCTCGTCGAATCCACAGTCGGCCAGCGCCGACGAGAGCGGTTCGGCCCGAATCAGCCCGTGGGCCGTTCCCTCGATGTGTTCGGGCGTAAAGCGCGGCAGGTTGGCCTCGACGCTGTCGAAAAATCCCGCCTCGACGAGGTGATCGTACACCCGCCAGCCGGGAGCGACGAGCTCCCGATACAGGACCTCCGGCTGGGCGTCCCCATCCGGGATACCGGCCTCTCGGACCTCCGAGAGCCTCCCGATCTGCGTCGCCAGCTCCGACAGCTCCCGTTCGAGGAGGTCGGCGTCGAGCTTCCCCGTGAGGTCGTCCCGGATCGCTTCGCCCATCGAGGCGAATCCCGGGTCGGTCCCGGCGTCGATCGCGCCGCGCAACCCCTCGATCGTCAACTCCTCGCCGGACGCCGTCGCACCGATCCCGAGGTTCCTCGCCAACTCGTCTTGGTCCTCGACCGATACCTGCGGCCTGTTTACGTTTGCCATGGACCATTGTTCATTATACAGGGGGACGACATAGTTCTTCTCGTATAAGAATCTCCAATATTAAGAATAATTCATAAGCAGAAGAACAATAACTTAGTATGTGTTCCGAGACACACTCCTCTCTCCTCGCTCCAGTCGCGTGATTCTCCGTCCAATCGATCAGTTCAAAAAGACGATATCATCGGCTGACGCTATAGCCGCCTCCGACGACCGTTCGGGACCGGGTGGCGACGGGAATATCACGGTCGCGAACGACACGCGATAGTATGGGCTCCGGGAACCTCCTCGTCAGGCCGATGGAGAAGCGCGCCGTCGGCGAGGGGCTGGCGATGATCGACCACGAGACGATGGACGAACTAGGGCTCGAACGCGGCGATCACGTCGCCATCGAGGGCGAGGGCGGCGAGCGGGCGGTCGCGACGGTGCGTCCCAGTTTCAACGACGCCGAGGAGGGCGTGATCCGCCTCGACGACGACCTCCGGCGGGCGGCAGGGGTGTCGGTCGACGAGACTGTCGCCGTCGAGGCGGTCAGCGTCGGGACCGGCGACCGGGTCACGGTCGCGCTCCCCGGGGACCTCCCGCCCGCGGACCACCCCCTGCTCCGCCTCCGGGACGCGCTCGTCGACCGGGTCGTCACGACCGGGCAGACGGCGACGGTCCCGCTCGCGGAGTCGGCCGAGGCCGAGCGCCGCGTTCCGGTCCGGATCGTCGCCACGGAGCCGACCGGACCGGTCGTCGTCAAGGAATGGACCCGGCTCACGATCTCCGAGACGGCCGCCGAGGGGCTCTCGGTCGAGGCCGGGGGGCGGGCGGTCGGACCGGGCGGCGTCACCTACGACGACGTCGGCGGCCTCGATGGCGAGATCACGCAGATCCGCGAGATGGTCGAACTCCCGATCGGACACCCCGAACTGTTCGACGTCCTCGGGGTCGACCCGCCCCGGGGGGTACTGCTGTACGGGCCGCCGGGCACCGGGAAGACGCTGCTCGGGCGGGCGATCGCCAACGAGACGGACAGCTACGTCCGGCGGCTCTCGATCGCGGACCTGCTCTCGAAACGCTACGGCGAGACGGAAGACCGCCTCCGGGAGGTCTTCGAGGAGGCCGAGGAGAACGCCCCCGCGATCGTCTTCATCGACGAGATCGACGCCATCGGCACGGAGCGCGAGGGGAGCGAGGGCGACCGGCGGGCCGTCGCCCAGTTGCTCTCGCTGCTCGACGGTCTCGAGGACCGCCAGCGCGTCGCCGTCATCGGGACGGCAAACGCCGTCGACGCCGTCGATCCGGCCCTGAGGCGGCCCGGCAGGTTCGACCGCGAGATCGAGATCGGCGTCCCCGACCGGGCGGGCCGCGAGGAGATCTTCGTCATCCACACCCGCGGGGTGGCGCTCGCAGACGACGTGGACCCCGCGGCCTACGCCGAGACCACCCACGGGTTCGTCGGGGGCGACATCGAGAACCTCGTCCGCGAGAGCGCGATGGCCGCCCTGCGACGGCTCCGCCCCGACGTCGACTTCGACGGGAAGGTCGACCCCTCGGTGCTCGACTCGCTTCGCATCACCGACGGGGACGTCCGCCGGGCGCTGCGCGCCGTCGAGCCCTCGGCGCTCCGGGAGGTGTTCGTCGAACTCCCGGACGTGACCTGGGCCGACGTCGGCGGGCTGGGCGAGACGAAAGCCCGCCTGCAGGAGACCGTCCAGTGGCCGCTGTCGTATCCCGAGGCGTTCGAACGCGCGGGCCTCAAGCCCGCGACGGGCGTGCTGCTCTACGGCCCGCCGGGCACCGGCAAAACGCTGCTCGCGAAGGCCGTCGCCAACGAGGCCGAGTCGAACTTCATCTCGATCAAGGGCCCCGAACTGCTCGACAAGTACGTCGGCGAGTCCGAGCGCGGCGTCAGGGAGATCTTCGCGAAGGCGAGGGAGAACGCTCCCACCGTGGTCTTCTTCGACGAACTCGACGCGCTGGCGGCCGAGCGCGGCGGCGGCCCCGGCGGCTCGAACGTCGGTGAACGGGTGGTTTCGCAACTCCTCACGGAACTCGACGGGCTCGAGGAGCTCGAGAACGTGGTCGTGATCGCGACGACCAACCGCCCCGACCTGATCGACGACGCGCTGCTCCGGTCGGGGCGGCTCGACCGCCACATCCACGTTTCGGTGCCCGACGAGGAGGCCAGGAGGGAGATCTTCGCCGTCCACACCCGCGACAAACCGCTGGCAGACGACGTGGACCTCGACCGGCTCGCCGCCGAGACCGAGGGCTACGTCGGCGCGGACGTCGAGGCGGTCTGCCGGGAGGCCGCGACCGCCGCCGTCCGCGAGTACGTCGAGGGCGACGGCGACGTCGAGGGGATCTTCCTGACCCGCGCGGGCTTCGAGCGCGCGCTGGACGACGTCGACCCGAACGCGGCCGAGGGTTCGGGCCGGTTCGGCGAGTTTCTCGGATGAGGACGGTTATAACCCGTCCCGCCGCGTAGACGACCCATGCGGATCGAGTGTCGCTTCTACGGCCCCTTCCGCGAGGACGTCGGCGAGAAGAGGATCGTTCGTGAGACCGACGCCCGAATCGTCGGGGAGCTGTTGAGCGAGCTATCGGCGGCGTACCCCGCGCTCGACGGGCGGCTCCTCGACGACGACGGTATCGCCGGCTCGACGGTCGTCACGAAGGCCAAGAAGGACGTTCGACACCTCGACGGCACCGCCACCGAACTGAACGAGGACGACGTGATCCGGCTCACGCCGTCGGTCTACGGCGGGTGAGGCGGGAGAGGTGACGAAATCAGTCGTCGGCGACGCCCGCGCCGACCGCGCTCTCGGGGATCGAATCGAGCGCGTTCGATGGAACCGTTCCATCCGGGTTCCAGCCGCGCGCCTCGTAGTACTCCTCGATCGCCGCCTCCAGATCGGGTACCTCCTCGGCGTAGGGGAGGCCGTCGTCGTCGGCGTCCCTCCCCCGTCGGTTGTTGAAGTGGCGCTCGCGGGCGACCGTTCGCGCGCCGATCTCGAGCAGGCGGTCGTACTCGGTCTCCAGAAGGGTCGCCAGCCGGTCGTTCGTGACGTAGCCGCTGGCGAAGGCACAGACGATCCCCGAGTCCCGGACTACTCTCCTGTTTTCCTCGTGGACGAGCCGTTCGGCCTTGCCGAGGGTTCCCTCCGGGTCGAGGGCGCCCTCGTACTCGAGCGTGAGCATCCCGCCGTACATGTGGTCGGCCCCGCGGTTCGCCACGGCATAGGAGAGTCCCTGTCCGTGCAGCACGCGGCCGTCGTGGGCCGCGAACTCCATTCCCTTCACGGTGTAGTTGTCGACGCCGAGTTCCTCGTGGGCGCGGTCGACCCCCTCCGCGAGCAGGTCGCCGATCCCCTCGCGGCGGGCGATCTTCTCCGTTATCTCGCGTGCGAGTTCGGCGTCGCCGAAGGCGTCCTCGCTCTTGAGGTACGCGGCGACGGTCACGCCCGCCGAGATGGTGTCCATCCCGAGGTCGTCACACAGCCGGTTGGCCTTCATCACGTCGACGACGTCGCCGACGCCCTGACACGACCCGAACGAGTAGACCGTCTCGAACTCCGGACCCTCCGTCTCGACCCCCTCCGCCTCGTCGCGCGTCGGGAGCTTGCAGGCGTAGGCGCAGGCCGAACAGGCCCCCTTCTTGTACTTCTTCTCCTCGACGGCGTCGCCGCCGATCCCCGCCGCCGACTCGAACTCGTACTCGTCGAAGTACCTCGTGGGGAGTGCGAAGTTGTCGTTGATGAACTCGGTGCTGCTGGTCGTCCCCTGCCGGCGCATCAGGTCGTCGCTGGTCGCGGCCTCCCGGTGGACCTCGTTCTGAACGTCCGCGACCTCGATCTCGGGGGCCGAATCGCCCTCGAACGTGACGCACTTGATTCCCTTCGAGCCGAGGACCGCGCCGAGCCCGCCCCGGCCGAACGCCCGCGAGTCGAACGTCATCACGCTCGCGAACCGAACGAGGTTCTCGCCCGCCGGGCCGATCGCGATGCAGTGGTCGGGGCCGAGATCGTGGTGTTCGGCCATGTACGCCGAAGTCTCCGGGACCGTCGCCCCCTCGAGTTCGGCTACCGACTCGAACTCCACGTCCTCATCGGTGATGTGGATCGCGAGGAGGTCGTCGGAGCGCCCGACGAACTCGACGACCGAAATCCCGGTGGCGGCGAAGTTCCGCGAGAGATAGCCGCCGGCGTTGGTTGAGGCGAGCCCGTCGGTCAGCGGCGAGAGGCCGGTCATGTTCATCCGTCCCGTAAAGCTCATCCTGCTCGTCTGGAGCGGGCCGGTCGAGAGGTACGCGCGGTTCTCGGCCCCGAGGGGGTCGGCGTCGAACGGGATCCGCTCGTGGGCGAGCGCGGTCGCGACCGCGCGCCCGCCGATGAACTCCGCGAGGACGTCGTCGATGTTCGTCCGCTCCGCGGTGCGTTCGGAGACGTCGACCGTCAAGAGGGGACCGGTTGCGTGGAGCATGGGTATCGATCGCCCTACTGGGACAAAAGTGGTGGCCCCTACTGCGGCGGGTTCGGCTCCTCGGCTCCCGGGTCGCCCCACGCGGGCTTCCCCCGTGGCGGCGCGAGGATCCCGACGCCGACGGCGGGCTCGTCGCCCCTGTTGACCGCGCCGTGGTGTTCGTTGCTCGAAAAGCGGTAGGAGTCGCCCGGCTCCAGAAGGACCTCCTCGCCCTCGACGACCGCCACGAGCCGTCCGCTGATCATGTAGCCGATCTGCTCGTGGTCGTGGCGATGGGCCGGCAGGGTCGCGCCGGGATCGACGCGCCAGTACTTCATCCCCGCGCGCTCGCCCGTCGCCAGATCGCCCAGAAACACGCCCTCCGCGACCTCCTCCATGCCCGCCCCCTCGGTGCTGATGCGTTCCATGGTTCGCGTTCCCGTGAGTCGTGGGTCGATTTCCTAATAAACATTCTGGAGGAATTTTTAAGTGGAACACTCCCCATCGACCTAGAGACATGGGAACCGGTAACAGTGTGCGGCTGTTTCACCTCCCGTTCTCGTTCATGCTCCCCCAGCGGGTGGCACACGAGCGGGGGTACTTCGAGGAGGCGGGGCTGGCGGTCGAACTGATCGAGCGCGAGCGCGAATCGGTCGACGTGAAGTACATCCCGAGCGAGTCGAGCCTGACGGGGGATCACGGCGTCGACCTCTACCCGATCTGCAAGTGGGAGTCCATCAAGCGTACGTGGGAGATGGACGACGGCCGGATCGTCGCCAAGGGCACGTTCGCGGACCTGCCCTACACCGTGTTCGTCCGGCCCGATTCGGGGATCGAGGATCCGGCCGACCTCGCGGGGGTGCCGGTCGCGGTCAACCGCCGAACCGGCCAGGAGTACACCGCGATGCGGGCGCTGGAGGAGCACATGGCCCCCGAGGACGTGACTCTCGAAGGTTTCGGGATGCCGACCGACCGCCTGCGAGCGCTGCGGGACGGCGAGGTCGCGGCCGCGATCCTGCTCGACCCCCAGAGCACGCTCGCCGAGCACATGGGCTTCCGGGAGGTCCTCACCTTCGAGAACCACATGGGGATCGTCGGCGGCGAGGACGTAGATGGAGAGGTGCTCGACGCGTTCATGGCCGCCTACGACCGCGCGGCGATGGAGATCAACGCGAACCCCGAGCGCTATCGAGCGGAGTATCTCGACATGCTCGAGAAGGATTCGAGAGTCGCGCCTGACCTCTTCGAGGACGTCGACATGGACGCGGTCCGGGCGGACCTCTCGGTGCCGCGGTACGAGGTGCCCGAGCGCGCCGACAGGGCCGAACTCGACGCGCATCTGGAGTGGATGAAGGAACGGAAGCTAGTAGAGGAGAGCGCGGACATCGACCGGATCGTCGCCAACTGACATGGACGTCGAGACCCAACAGGAGGCGCTCGACGCGCTCCACGACGATTCAGGGGAGCTGCCCGTGCTGCGCGCGCGTTTCGAGCACAACGGCAGCCCGCGGTACATGCTCTATACGATCAAGAAGTTCGGCTTCGACCACGACCACGGCTTCCATCTCGACGTGCGACTCGTCTCCGATGAGTTGGAGGGAGGTGTCGAGACCGTCGAGGCCAAACTCCAGGACGGCGACGCGGACCTGATCGACATCGACTACATTTCAACTGCGCGCGAGCGCGCGGAGGGCGCGCCCATCGTCGCCTTCCACCCCTACGGGCGGACGGTCGGCGGGCTCGTCGTGCCCGATGATTCGGAGATAGAGGGACTAGAGGACCTCCGCGGGAAGCGCCTCGGGGTCGTCCGTCGGCTCGACAAGAACTGGATCCTCACGCGGGCCGCGTGCCGCGAGTTCCACGGCTTCGACCCCGACGAGGAGGCGACACCCATCGAGGCGGGCTCGAAGGTCGGACTCACGGAGATGCTTCGTGCCGGTGAAGTCGACGGAATCTTCCAGTTCTGGCCGATCGTCCCCGAGATCACCGAGACGGGCCCCTATCGGGAGGCGTTTCCGGTCTCGGATCTCGTTCAGCGCCTCTCGGGCACCGAGAACAAGCTCCCGATATCGACGTTTCTGACGAGCGAGGACTATTTCGAGGACGACCCCCAAGCGATCCGCGGGTTCAAGCGCGCCTACGGCGAGGCGGTAGAGCAGCTGACCAGCGACGACGAGCTCTGGGAGACCATCGGCGACGAGCTGATGTACGAGAACGACCCCGAGGTGATTCGTGCCGTGCGGGACGGCTGGCGCGACATGGTCGTCGCCGACTGGGACGAGAGTACGATAGAAGGGATGGACCGGCTGTTCGACCACCTGCTCGACGTCGCGGGCGAGGAGGCAATCGGCGTCGATCACCTTCCAGACGGCTTATTCCGCCTGGAGGTCCCCGAATGAGTTCCATCAGTTTCCAGCTCAACTGGGAACCCAACGGCTTTCAGGCCCCCTACTTCCTCGCGCGGGAGCGGGGGTTCTACGAGGAGGAGGGGATAGAGGTCAGGTTCGTCGAGGGCCACGGCTCGCCCTTCGCCGCCAAGGAGGCCGCCCGCGGGCGGGCCGACTTCGCGCTCGCGGGCGCGAGCGCCGTGCTCTCGGTGCAGAGCCGGGGTCACGAGCCGCTGGCGGTCGCCGCCGTCACCCAGAAGACGCCCGCGGCGGTCTACACGCTCCGGGACGTCTTCGGCGAGCCCTTAGAAGAGCCAACACAGCTCGCCGGCAAGACGGTCGCGCCCTCGGCGACCAAGACGCGGATCCTCGCGGCCCAGCTCCTCTCGGACGCCGGGATCAGGGACGAGGTCGACCTCCTCGATGTCGACCCCCACACGCACCACCGCGTCGAACACCAGTTGCTCGACGGGTCGGTCGACGCCGCGGTCGGGGTCGTCACCAATGGAACGGAACTCGAACGCGAGCACGACCGGGAGGCCGACGAACTCCCGATCGGCGACTACCTCCCGATCTACGGGATGACGCTCGTGACGAACCCGGAATTCGCCACCGGGGACCCCGATACCGTTCGAGGGTTCCTCCGAGCCACGGCCCGCGGGTGGGCCGCGGCGACGACCGACCCCGCGGCGGCGATCGACGCGCTTGTCGCGCGAAACGCCACCCTCGAACGCGACCGGGGGATCGAGCGCGTGAAGTTCGAGACCGCCGCCGAGGACCTGCAGTTCACCGAGCACGTCGCCCGGGAGGGGTGGGGCAACCACGACGCCGCGCGGTGGGAGCGCCTCGGGGAGACGCTCGCCGAGACCGACCTGCTCGACGGGGAGATCGACCCTCGAGCGGTTTGGACGAATGAGTACCTCGACGGCGAGGCCCCGGCGATCGCCGAGTACGCCGACCGGATCGGTCGGTAGCGCCGTCGAGACCGCGTCGGGGCGATCGACATCCTCCACCCGAGGGGCCCGCACTTATGGCCCGTCGTCGCGTCGGTGCCGAGCATGCCGTTCGGACTCCCGGCGGAACTGATCGCGCTCGCGTTCTTTCTCGCCGGCGTCGTGCTGGTGATCGCGAGCGTCGAGACGTTCATCGAGGCGGTCGCCGAGAGCGCGCTCTCGATCGGCGTCTCGGGCTTCTTCCTGACGGTCGTCCTCGCCGGGACCGACCTCGAGAACGCCATCCTCGGGTTGGCGGCCGTCGTCGACGGGCTCCCGGATCTCGCGCTCGGCACCGTCTTCGGGGAGGCGCTGTTCGTGCTGGGTGCGGCCGTCGGGCTCGCGGGCGTGCTCACGCCGTTCGAGACCGCGGTGCCCCGGTCGTACCTCTTGCTCGCGCTCGGCGCCCCGTCGCTCCTGTTCGTGCTCGCGTTCGACGGGACGCTCTCGCGCCTCGACGGCGCGCTTCTCACCGGCTCGTTCCTCCCGCTTTTGGGGATCGTCTACGCCCTCGAACGCAACCGGAGTACGCGATACCTCTCGGCCGAGGAGGTCGAGGAGGCGCTCGAGGAGGGATCCGAGGAGGACGACGGGGACGCCGGCGACGACTCGCTGCGCGAGCGCTACGAGGGCTGGTATCAGTTGGGGATCGCGCTCGTCGCCACCCTCGGGATGACCGTCGGCTCGGAACTCGCGGTGACGGGCGCGCGCGACCTGCTGTCGGTCCTGGGGGTCACCGGGCTGGTCTTCGGCGCGACGGTCATGAGCTTCGTCGCCTCGCTGGAGGAGCTGTTCCTGACCGTCGAGCCCGCCCGGCAGGGCCGCCCCCACCTCGGCGTCGGCAACGTCGTCGGGAGCGTCCTCTTTTTCGTGACGGCGAACGTCGGCGTCCTCGCGCTCGTCCGTCCGATAAACACCGGCGGAACGGTGTTGACCGTCCACTGGCCGTTCTTCCTCGTGACGCTCCTGGCGGTCGCAGCGCTCTTCTTCCGGGGCCGGGTCGACCGCGCGGGCGGCGTCGTTCTGTTGGGGCTGTACGCGGCCTACTGGGGCGCGAACTACCTGCTGTGACCCGTCCGCCGATGGGAACGCCGCCGAAGACGGTCAACGCGACTGGATCGGCAACTCCGGCCCGTTCGTCGGGTAACGGACCGGAACGGACGGATCCGATCCGTGTATAAAATGCCTCCGTATTCGCGTACCTAGTTACCAATATTCATAACGGTCGCCTCCGATCCGGTGGCATGGTCGAGGAAGCCATCGAGTCGTTCGTAGAGGCGCAGGGGCTGTGGTTCGCGGTCGTGGTGCTCGCGGCCGGTGGGGTGATCCTGATCGCGTTCGTCGAGAAACTGATCAGCTACATGACGCGCGCGGCGGTGGGGCTGGGCGTGTCCGTGTTCTCGCTGGCGATACTGTTCACCGGCTTCGAGTTCGACGACACGATCCTCGCGCTGGTGTTCGCCTCCGGCGGGCTCGAGGACGCCGCCCTCGGGACCGCGCTGGGGACCGCCCTGGCGATCGTCGGGATCACGCTCGCGGTCGCGGCCGTCGCTCGCCCCTTCTCCGTCGAGATCCCGAGGGACTACCTCGCGTTGATGGTCGTCTCGCCGCTGATCCTCCTCCCGCTCGTGCTCCTTGGGACGCTCTCCGTGATCCACGGGGTCGCGTTGCTGGGCGTCTTCTTCGCCTTTCTCGCCTACATCGTCTACATGGAACACCACCGGGACGTCCCCGTGTTCCGCGACACCGACGTCGTCGAGCGCGTCGAGACCGACGGCGGTATCCCCCAGTCTGACGGCGGCGTCACGGCCCACGAGCGCCTCGAACCGATCCTTGAGGACCGTCTCGTCGGCGGCCTGTCCTACGCGGGCTACGTCTGGGTCGGCCTCGCGGGCGTCGCGCTGGCGGGCGTCGTCCTCGGCTCCGTGCTGATCGAGGCCGGCTCGGAGGTCGTCCTCGAGGAGTCGGGCCTCGAGGAGACCGTCTTCGGTGCCACCGTCATCACGCTGCTTCTGACCTTCGAGAACGTCCTCCTCACCCTCGAACCGGTGCGCCGCGGCATCCCCGAGATCGGCATCGGCCACGTCATCGGCAGCGTCGTCTTCTCCGTGACGGGCAACATCGGCTTCATCCTGCTGCTCGCCGACCTGAACATCGGATCGAGCGTGCTGTACTTTCACTTCCCGGCGCTGCTCGTCGTGACCGCCCTCGGGGCGTACTTCATCGCCACCGGGCGGATCCGGCGCTGGCACGGGCTCCTGCTCGGCGGGCTCTACGTGGGCTACTGGATCGTCGCGGTCTTCGTCTTCGGCGGGGTCCCGATCTCCGGGTAGGCCTCACCCTGTCGGTCATGGGACAGTCGACGGCGTGTGCCTGCGGTGAGAGGCCGCCGCGCAGAGTGGGTCCCGTCCTGCCAGCGGCCGATGTACGGAGTTCTGACCGACAGTATCAACGTATTTGTGGCCGGCGGTGGCCCCTACGGTATGGACGCTGTCGACCACATCAACGTCGACGTCAACGAGTTGGAGAGCTGTTACGAGTTCTACCGCGAGGTCCTCGGACTCGAACTGCTCCGCCCGCCCGAGGACTTTCAGGGCGCCCACGCCATGTTCCGGGCCGGCGGGACGGTGGTGACGCTCGCCGAGACCGGCCGCGCCGACGGCTGGAACGAGGCCGGGATCGACCACCCCCTGGACAAGGCCCACATCGCCTTCGACGCCCCCCGCGAGAAGTACGACGCGCTTTCCGAGGAGCTCGACGGCCAGTTCCCCAAGCAGGGACCGTACGACTGGGGGGAGTTCGAGGGCTTTTACTTCCTCGATCCGGACGGCAACCTCCTCGAGGTCATCACCTACGACCCGCCCGCGGGCGAACGCGAGCGGCCGCTACTGACTCACGACGACGTCGAGTGATCCAGTCGGCGGGTCGAAGCGACTCCGTGACCCGCTCGCCGCTGACGACCTCGGGGATGATCACCTCGTCGGCCCCCGCCTGCGGGCCAGCGACTCGTACATCGCGTCGCCGAGGAGCACGAAACCGGCGGCTCCAGCGACGATGGAGTACTTGAGTATTTTCCCGTATAGTTTATACCGAGGGATTCCCACTCTCCAGTGAAAGCTATCATGCAGCAGACACGGCGCGCGTTCATCGGCGCGATCGGGGGTGCGGCGCTCGCGGGCTGTACCGCCGAGCGCGATCCCGGGATCGGAGGCGGAGGGTCGACCGGCGGGCAGGACGAAGGGGAGAGTGACACGCCGGCACCGGAGGTCGCGTCGGTGTCGATGGTGCTCAACTGGCGGATCGGAGGGCTCCACGCGCCCTATTTCGCCGCGCTCGAGAACGGCTTCTACGCCGACGAGGGGTTCGAGAGCGTCGACATCGAGAGCGGACAGGGTTCGGATTTCGCCGCCCAGCAGGTCGGGGTGGGCAACGCCGAGTTCGCGCTCACGAGCCCCGATCAGGTGCTGAACGTCACCAGCAAGGGCCTCGCGCCGCAGTGCGTCGGCGTCCTCATGCAACGGAACCCGGTCGTCGTCTTCAGCGCGCGCGAGAACTTCGGCGAGCCCCTCGAAGGGGCCGACCAGCTCCGCGGGCGCACGCTGGGGAGCGGCCCCGGGATGGTCCGCCAGATGACCGAGGTGTACCTCGACTCTCACGGCGTTCTCGACGCGGTCGAGTACGTCGATTCGGGCTTCGACACCGTCCAGCAACTGCTCACCGGCGAGATCGACGCCGCCGCCGGCGTCTTCAGCGACGTGGTCGACGCCGAACACCAGGGCTACGCGATCGACGCGCTCCCGATCGCCGAGACGATCCCCTCGTACGGCCACCTGCTGGCCGTCGAGGAGGCCTTCGGCGGGGAGAACCCCGAGACCGTCGCGTCGTTCCTCCGGGCGACCGCCCGGGGAGCGGTCCACGCGAGCCAGCACCCCGAGGAGGCGATCGACGCGCTGGTCGCCGCCCAGCCGGAACTCGAGGAGGTGCGCGAGAACCAGCGCGACAAGTGGGACGCGATGCGTACCGAGTACATGGTCTCCGAGACCGTTCGCGAGCAGGGATGGGGGGCGAGCGACCCCGAGACGTGGCGCGAGACCTACGCGACGCTCGACGCGGGTGGCTTCTTCGAGGAGAGCGTCGATCCCGACGCCGCCTGGACCAACGACTACCTCGATACCGGCTCCGAGTACGTCGCGGACTACGCCGACCTGGTCGGGGAGTGAGTGCGGCGAATGGTCGACGAGGAGCCGGATCGTCGCCGCCAGTTCCTGCCGTCGCCGGGAGCGAAGCGGTTCGTCGGTGCTTCCGGCCGAACGGCCGTCGTCCGCGTCGCACCGCCGCTGGTGACGCTCGCCGGGTTGCTGCTCGCGTGGCAGGCGCTCGTGACCGTCTACGCGATCCCGACGCTGATCCTCCCGTCGCCGGCCGAGGTCGCACGCGCGCTCGCGGAGACGTACTCCGTCTTGCTCGCCGACGCCGCCGTCACCGCGCTCACCGCCGGGGCCGGACTGCTCGCCGGGGCGGCGCTCGGTCTCGCCCTCGCGTTCTCGATGACCGCCTCGCCGGCGTTGACCCGGGCCGTGTTGCCCCACGTCGTCGCGCTGCGGATCGCGCCGCTGATCGCCATCGCGCCCCTCCTCTTTCTCTGGTTCGGCCGCGGGGTTCCCGCGCGTGCGCTGCTCGTGGCCTCCCTCACCCTGTTCCCGATGACGGTCGCGACCCTCGACGGACTGCGGGGAACGCCGCCGTCGTACCTCGCGCTGATGGAGTCGGTCGCCGCGCCCGGCTGGAGGGTGTTCCTCCGGGTCCGGGTTCCGGCGGCCGTCCCGAGCGTCCTCGCGGGGGCCAAGATCGCCGCGACGCTGTCGGTCATCGGCGCGGTCGTCGCGGAGTTCGTCGCGCTCGACGCCGGGTTGGGCTATCGCGTCTTCTACACCGCGACCTTCCTCCGGACCGCCGAATCGTTCGCCGCGCTCGTCGTCCTCTCGCTTCTGGGGGTCGGCTTCTACCTCCTCCCGGTCGCCGCCGAGCGCGCAGTCCGGCGGTGATCAGACCGCACTCCATCGCCCGGCGGCCCGCTGGACGAGGGCGACCACGCCGTAGAGCGCGAGTCCCTCCAGAACGAGGACGACGAGCGCCGCGAGCATGACGTCCGCCCGGACGTTCTCGGACGCCAGCAGGACCACGAACCCCAACCCGTTGTCGGCGACGATCCACTCGGCGATCACCGCGCCGACGACGGCGAGCGTCACGGACTGTTTCAGCCCCGCGAACACGTCGGGCAGCGCGTAGGGCAGGTCGACGTGGACGATTCGTCGAACCGGCCCCGCCGCGACCGAGTCGAGCAGGTCGTGGTACTCGGTGGGGGCGTTCGAGAGCCCCGCCGCCGTGCTGAGCACCATCGGGAAGAAGGCGATCAGCGCGACGAAGACGACCGCCGTGGTCATGCCCGTCCCGAGATAGATCAGCAGGACGGGCGCGACGGCGACCTTCGGGAGGACCCGCGCCGTCACCAGATAGGGGTAGACCGCCCGCCGGAACCACGGCAGGTACGCCACGCCCAGCGCGAGGACGAACCCGCCAGCGATCCCGATCGACCCCCCGTAGACGACCTTTTCGAGCGTGAACAGGGCGTTTCGGCCGTAGAGTCCGGGGTTGTCCAGTAGCTGGGCCGCGACCGCGGGCGGCGACGGGAGGACGAACGGCGGGACGTCGAACGCGAGGACGAGCGCCCACCAGCCGCCGACCGCCGCGACGAGCGCCGCCAGCGGATAGCTCACACGCCCGCGATCGCGGACGAACCGGCCCACCGCGCCCGCCTCAGGCATAGCTCTCGTGGAGCGCCCGGCGGACGGCGGCCACTCGCTTCTGGAACGCCCGGGAGTCGAACACGCGCTCGTCGCGGGGGCTCGGGAGGTCGACCTCGAAGACCCGCTCGATCCGGCCGGGTTCGCCGCGCATCACCACGCAGCGATCCGCGAGGAAGACCGCCTCGGGGACGCTGTGGGTGACGAACACCACCGTCTTTCGCTCGCGTCGCCAGACCTCCCGGAGTTCGACCCCGAGTTCGTCGCGCGTGATCTCGTCGAGTTCGCCGAACGGTTCGTCCATCAACAGCACGTCCGCCCCGAGGTGGATCGCCCGCGCGATCGACACCCGCTGGCGCATCCCGCCCGAGAGCGCCCGGGGCTTCGCGTCCTCGAACCCCGCCAACCCCACCCGAGCGAGCAGTTCCCGCGCCCCCTCGCGGTTCGGCTCCTCGCCGGCCATCTCCCGCAGGAAGGTGACGTTCTCGAGCGCGCTCTTCCACGGGAGGAGGGTGTGGTTCTGGAAGACGAATCCCAACCGGGCGGCCGCCTGCGCGGCCGCGGGGGCGTCGCCGTCGACCCGTACTTCCCCCTTGGTCGGCTCCTCCAGCCCGCCGATCGCCCGGAGCAGGGTCGTCTTCCCGCAACCCGACGGGCCGACGACCGTGACGAACTCGCCGTCCTCGATCCGGAGGTCGACCTCCGAGACGGCGGTCACGTCCTCGAAGGCGACCGTCACCCCCTCGAGGTCGATCATGCACTCCCCGGCCCCGAGAGCAGCGACCCCTGATCGAGCGCCGCCCGGAGACGCTCCCACGTCTCCTCGCGCTGCCAGCCCCAGCCGTGCTCGCGCACCGCGTCGCTCCCGCCGAACTCGCGGCTCGCGACCTCGAACGTTCGGACGGCGCGGTCGACGGACCCCGACGAGCGGGCCGCGACCCGCTCGGCCGCGGGGGTCGGATCGAGACGCGCCTCGGCCCAGCCGGCGGTCGTCCCCGCGAGGAATCCCTCGAGGGCGCTTCGGCGCGCCGACAGCGTCCCCTCGCGCACGACGAGCGTCGGCCCGTAGATCGGGAAGCGGTCGGCCACCGCGAGCGTGTCGACGGTCATGCCCCGCCGCTCTAGCCGCCGGGGGTCCGAGAACGACCCCGTGACGACGTCGACCTCCCCCGAGAGGAGGGCGTCCTGTTCCTCGCCGGCCGTATCGACGATGCGGACGCCCCCGTCGGGCGCGACCTGGCTCAGAAAGAGGCGACCGAGCACCCGCGTCTCGGACCGCGCGGGCATCCCGACCCGCCGGTCGCGGAGCTGATCGACGCCGGTCAACGGCTCGCCGAACCGCTCGCGAACCGTGTAGAGGACGGCCATCGCCCGCTGGTAGACGACCGCGATCGGCACCACCGCCTCGCCCGCCGCCCGCGCCCGGAGGACCGTCGCCGCGCCGACCAGTCCCACGTCAGATTCGCCCGAGACGAGGGCGTCGAGCGCCCGGTGGGAGCCCTCGCGGTGTTCGACGTCGACCTCGACCCCGAACTCGTCGTAGCCCTCGTGCCCGGCGTAAAACGGGAGGTGGAGCCCGTTGGGCCGCCAGTTCAACCCGAGCGTGAGCCGCTCGTCCTGCTCGTCCCGATCGTCCGGGGCACCCTCTTCGGTGCCGAAACGCTCGGCCGCGCGATCCAGCAACGCCCCCGCGTGGTGCCGGTACACCTCCGTGGGGCTGGCGTCGAGGGTCGACCTCGCGCGCCACGCCGTCGGGGGGCGGCCGGGGCCGTCGTCGCGCACGGCCGTCCGGTCGACGACCCCCGCCGATTCGAGGCGGTCGACCGCCGACGCGATCGCGTTCCGGTTCAACCCCGTCCCGATCCGGAGCGCGAGCTCCGTCGCCGGGCCCTCCTCGACCGCCGAGCGAAGGAGGAGGTACGCGAGGACGCGGGCGGCGTCCTCGCCCAGCCCCGGCGTCAACCGGGCGACGACCTCCCGGTCGTCCTCGTCGAGCACCCAGAACTCTTCCGTGCGCATCGATACCGCACCTTCTCCCCGCGCCGATAAAACGCCTCCGCCCTACTCCCCGTCGAGCGCGGGGCCCTTTCGGGCGATCGTCGTCGCCGGGAGACCCGCCCGCTCCGCGTGTTCCTCGACGGCCTCCTCGCTCTCGGCCTCGTACTGACAGAACGTACCGATCACGCCGCCCTCACCGTCGGTGAGCACGTCCGACTCGTTCCACCGGATTTCGGTCCCCTCCTCGCGCATCTCCTCGAGGACCCGCCCCGACTCCTCGGCGGCGTCGTCGAGTTCCTCGTCGCTGATCGGCTCGTCGAGTTCCCGATAGATCTGGAATTCCTTCACGACCCCTACTCTCGGTCCCGGGTTGTAAGGTTTTCCCACGCTTAAACGGGTGGCACCTCCCACGTCACCGCTTATGTAGCGAGTGCGCGAACTCGGGTGTATGCTCGTGCATCTCCACCAGTACAAACACGAGGAAGTCGATTTCGACGACAACCGAACCACGGGAGAATCCCAGACCGAGGACTCCGTGAACAAGGACAGCGAGGAGTACTTCGGCGAGAACATCCAGGATTTCGACGTCGAGACGTGGGAGACCGTCGAGTACGAGGGCGACCCGATCCAGCGCCGAACCCTCACGATCGGAGGGGTCGCCGCGGTCTCGGTCCCCCAGGACGAGAACGAGGAGGACGACCCGGACCTCCCCGGCCGGACGATCCAGATACGGACCGGCGGCGGCCAGGAGTTCGTCGAGCAGGCCGTCTTCGTCGAGGCGCAGGACGAGAACCCCGACCAGTAGGGCGGGGAGACGAAGCCGCTTTAGGCCGCGGGCGGCTATCGCGGTCAATGAGTAAACCGAGTCCCGAGGTCTACGAACAGGGGCGCGGGATGGACGCGCACAACCGGGTGATGCGCTCCATTCGCGCCGAGAAGGAGAAACACTACGACCCCCACGAACCCACGCGGGTCTGGATCGACGAGGACAACACGCCCGACGGCGTTCGCCAGTCGCTGACGATCATCCTCAACACCGGCGGGTGTCGCTGGGCGCGCGCGGGCGGCTGTACGATGTGTGGCTACGTCGCCGAATCGGTCGAGGGCGGGTCGGTCTCCCACGAGGCGCTGATGGACCAGATCGAGGTCTGCCTCGAACACGAGCGCGAGGAGGCCGACGAGAAGAGCCCGTTGATCAAGATCTACACCTCCGGAAGCTTCCTCGACGAGCGCGAAGTGGGCGCCGAGAGTCGACGGGCGATCGCCGAAACCTTCGCCGACCGCGAGCGGATCGTCGTCGAGAGCCTGCCGGACTTCGTCGAGGGCGAGCGGGTCGCCGATTTCACCGACCGGGGCCTCGAGACGGACGTGGCGGTCGGCCTCGAAACGGCCACGGACCGGGTTCGTCGTGACTGCGTGAACAAGTACTTCGAGTTCTCCGACTTCATCGAAGCGAGCGAGGCCGCCACGACGGCAGGCGCGGGGATCAAGGCCTACCTCCTCCTCAAACCGCCGTTCCTCTCCGAGAGCGAGGCCGTCGAGGACATGAAACGCTCCGTCCGCCGGTGTGCGGAGTACGCCCACACCGTCTCGATGAACCCGACCAACGTCCAGCGCTACACGATGGTCGACGAACTCTACTTCCGCGGGGGCTACCGCCCGCCGTGGCTCTGGTCGGTCGCGGAGGTGCTCGAATCGACCGCCGACGCCGACGCGATCGTCGTCTCGGACCCCGTGGGACACGGCTCCGAGCGGGGCCCGCACAACTGCGGGGGGTGTGACGACCGCCTCCAGCGCGCGATCAAGGACTTCGACCTCCGACAGGACCCGTCGGTGTTCGAGCAGGTTTCCTGCGAGTGTAAAGCGACGTGGGAGGCGGTGATGGCCCGGGAGACGGGCTACAACATGCCGCTCGCCCGGTGAGTTAACCGCAGGCTAAGTCGAACTCGGCGGTAATTAACGAAGTACGGAGGGGGCGTAGGAGGGGGTACCGTCGGTGACGACGGCGACCCACATGGCACACGAGACAGACGAAGCGGTCGTCCACGCGGACGGCTGGTTCATCATCAGAAACACCGAGGACCCCGCCCAATGGCTCGCGAGCGACGCCCCCGTCGACATCCGCCGTTAGGCGAACCCTTCGAGGATCCCGCGCCCGTCAGTACCGCCGATATCCGCGAGGACGGCCCGTTCGGGATGGGGCATGAGCACCGCGACCGACTCGCGCTCGCCGCAGACCCCGGCGACGTTGCCCGCCGATCCGTTCGGGTTCGCAGCCGTCGTCACCCGCCCCGCCTCGTCGCAGTAGCGAAACAGGACCCGTCCCTCCGACTCCAGTCGTTCTAGCTCCCCGTCGCCGACCTCGAAGCGCCCCTCGCCGTGAGCGATCGGCAGGTCGATCACCTCGCCCTCCTCGTAGGCCGCCGTCCACGGCGTCTCCGCGTTCTCCACCCGGAGGTGGACGTCCTCGCACTGGAAGCGCGCGCTCGCGTTCGTCGTGAACGCCCCCGGCGTCAGTCGCGACTCGCTGCCGATCTGTGCGCCGTTACACACCCCGAGGACGGGCACGCCCTCGTCGGCGACCGCTCGAACCTCCGCCACGATCGGCGAGCGGGCGGCCATCGCGCCGGCCCGCAGGTAGTCGCCGTAGGAGAAGCCGCCGGGGAGGACGACGCCCGTGGTGTCCTCGGGCAGTCCGTCCTCGTGCCAGACGATCTCGCTCTCGATCCCCATCGAATCGAGGGCGCGTTTCGCGTCTCGGTCGCAGTTCGACCCGCCGAAGCGAACGATCGAGATCATTCTCGACGCCCTACCTCCACCTCGTAGTCGTGGATCGTCGGGTTCGCGAGCAGTCGTTCGGCCATCTCGTCCGCCCGCCGCTCGGCCGCCGCCTCGGAGTCGGCGTCGAGGTCGATCTCGAAGCGATCCGCGGATCGCAGGTCCTCGAGTTCGAACTCGAGGCGTTCGAGCGCCCGCTTCGTGGTCTCGGCTTCCGGATCGAGGACGCCCCGCTTGAGGCGGACGGTCACGATCGCGGTGTACGCGGCCATACTCGATGTGGCGCGGTCGTGCTCAAAAGCTCTTTCTACTCGTGGACTTGATGCACGAACGTGCGTCCTCGATTCGGGAGAGCGGTTCCGTGAACCCGGACGGACGGACACACTTTTTGCCGCGAGCCATCGAGAGGGCGTGATGACCCGTACCACGAGGTGGCGGCGATGACGCCCCCGCTGACGGAGATAACGGTCGTGGGCGACGACAAGACCGGACTGATCGCCCGCGTGACGACCCTGCTGTTCGAACGCGAGATCAACATCGAGGACCTCGATCAGGCGGTGCGGGACGGGCTGTTCCGGATGACGATGCACGTCGACGCCAGCGGGATGACGTGCAGCGAAGCGGCGTTGCGGGAGGCCCTCGACGGGTTGGGCGAGGACCTCGGGGTCGACGTCCGGGTGCGTTTCCCGGCCGACCGCGAGACGCAGGGAATCGCCGTGCTCGTCACGCGGGAGAGCCACCCGCTCGAGGCGCTGTTCGAGGCGTGGGCCAACGACGAACTCGGGGCGGACATCTCGGTCGTGATCGGCAACCACCCCGATCTGAAGCCGCTCGCCGACCGATACGGGGTCCCGTTTCACGACGTCGGCACCGAGTCCGGGAGCGCGAGCGAGGAGCGTCTGCTCGACCTGCTGGAGCGTTACGAAGTCGACCTGATCGTCCTCGCCCGGTACATGCGCATCCTCGGCCCGAACGTCGTCTTCCGCTACGAGGACCGCATCATCAACGTTCATCCGAGCCTCCTGCCGGCGTTTCCCGGCGCCGAGGCGTATCGCCAGGCCATCGAGGAAGGGGTGCGCATTGCGGGCGTGACCGCCCACTACGTCACGACCGACCTCGACCAGGGGCCGATCATCACCCAGCGCGCGTTCAACGTGCCCGACGACGCGGACCTCGCGGAGATCAAACGCCGCGGCCAGCCCCTCGAAGCCGAGGCGCTACTGGAGGCGGTTCGACTGCACCTCGACAAGGCGATCGCCGTCCACCGTGGGCGGACCGAGCTCCGGGGCGACGGCGAGTACCAACTCGGGATGGACCCTGCGCTCGACGGGATCAACCCCGACCGGCCGATCGACGGGATCGGCGAGGTGTTGACCGATTAGAGGCCCCCTACTCGTTCGACGACCGACTCGATCGGCGGGACGGCGAACCACTCCTCGCCGGTGTAGGCGTTCGTCCCCGCGGCGTACATCTCGGAGGCCAGATCGAGCACCTCCGTCGGGAGGGGCTCGGGATCGCGCTCACACAGCGCCCGCCAGTCCGCGACCCCCCGAGATTTCGCCTCCTCCTTCGCCGACGCGACCGCCTCGACCCACTCCGGTTGGGTACGCTTGTGGTACCCCCTGAGGACCTCCTTCGATAGCTCCTGGCCCCCGTAGGAGAAGCGGTTCTCGTCGAACGTCCCGACGACGTCGGCCACGCGGACCTCGCCGGCGTGGTAGAGGCACTCGATCTTGCCGTCCTCGTGGACGAACCCGTTCGAGTTCGCCTGCTCGCTCACGACGCGGTTGACCTCGCGGGCGACGGTTTCGAGGTCCTCGACGTCGGCTTTCCCGGCGATCGCGTCGGCCTCCTCGCGGGAGAGGTACCGATCGCTCTCCTCGTACTTCGTCGAGAACTCGACGATCGGTTCGTCGAGTTCGACCGCCCCGTCGGGCCACGCCCCGTATTCCAATCCGTGGTCTGCGGGTTCGCTCCGACGCCGGAGGCTCGACCCCTCGGGGACCCGGTTGCGAAAGACGATCTCGAGGGGGACGAGGTAGTTATCGCCCGCGCTCGAGTGGTAGGCGTCGTAGTCGTACTCGCGTCCGTCGTGGGGGAGGTCGGGCACCTGCACCAGGTCGATCGCCATCCGGGTCGGCGGGGTCTCGACCGCCGCGAGCGATCGGGCGCCCTCGCCGACGCCCCGGTAGTGGGTCGCGATCCCCTCGCTCTCGAGCAGTTCGAAGTTGAACGCACCCATCGTACAGAGGCTCGCCCCCTTCCACGGGATCGTATCGGGCATCCGTCCCCAGTCGAACACCGAGTAGGCGTCCGTGAAGACGAACGCGCCCGCGCCCGGCGAGGACGGGGTGGGTTCGCGCTCGATCTCGAACTCCTTGACGCTCGTCATCGTCTCCCCTCGTTCATGGGGTCCGTCGTTTCGGCCCCGGCATGAACGTTTCCCGTTCACGGCGTTAGCCATTGGTTAATTCACTTTCATGTATGTATAACTACTATTCACGCGGTAATAGTAGGGGTATGGACGTTCGGTTCTGCCCCGACTGCGTCGCCCGTGGCGTGGACTGCCCCCTGATGCTCGACGGCGAGTGTACCCACTGCGGGCGCTACGACGCGCCCATCACCCACCGGATCGCCGACTACGAGTACCGGCTTCGGTTCGCCTGGGACTCGATTCGCTTCCGACTCGGAGTCCCCGAAGCGGCGCTCAAGTTTCGCTCGGCCCTGGCGCACCTCCTCGCGTTCCGCCGGTAGAGGGAGCGTTATCCGGCCGGCCGCCGTAGCGGGGCCATGAACGAGGCGCTGGACCGACTCGTGAGTGCGGTCCGGGACGCAGACTCGACGGTCGCGCTGACCGGCGCGGGCGTCAGCACCGCCTCGGGGGTTCCCGACTTCCGGGGCGAAGACGGGATCTGGAACGCCGAGTTCGACCCCGCGGACTTCCGGATCGAGCGCTTTCTCTCCGATCCGGCCGGCTTCTGGGAGGACAGGGTGAAGCTCCACGAGGCGATGTTCGGTCCGGAAATCGAACCCAACGCCGCCCACGAGGCGCTCGCGACGATGGAATCCCGTGGATGGCTCGATGCCGTGATCACGCAGAACACCGACGGCCTACACGGGGAGGCCGGATCACGGGAGGTGTTCGAACTCCACGGCAACGCCGGCCGGGTTGTCTGTATCGACTGCGGACGAAAACTGGACGCCGAACCCGTCCGCGAGCGGGTCCGCGACGGCGAGCGCCCGCCGCGCTGTGACTGTGGCGGCCTCCTCAAACCGGATGTCGTACTGTTCGGCGAGTCCCTACCCGAGGCGATCTTCGCCGAGGCACGCCGGCTCGCCGACGAGAGCGACGTCTTTCTCGCCGTCGGCTCCTCGCTCGCCGTCGAACCCGCCGCCTCACTCCCGAAGGCCGGCGCCCGTGATGGGGTGCTCGCGATCTGTAATTTCGATCCGACGCCACACGATAACCGGGCCGACCTCCTCTTCCGCGAGGACGTGACCGAAACCCTGCCCGCGCTCGTAGTGCGGTTGGACGCTTAACGAAGCCCGCCCGAAAGCCGCGCGAGCGAGTCGGGGTCGTGGCCGAAAAACAGCGTCGCGTCCTCGCGGCGCTCCATCTCCTTCAGCATCCGGAGGCTCTCGTACCAGTCGCGCTTGCTCCAGAGCAGTCCGGGACCGAGCGGGCGTTCCTCGGTGTAGTTCTCCGCGACGTAGGCCTGATCGCCCGCGACGATCACGGTCCCGGCCTCGGGAAGCGTCAGGCGAAGCCCCATCAGCCCCGGCGTGTGGCCCGGCAGGTGGAGGAACTCGATCCCCTCGAAGCGAGTCTCGCGCTCGCCGTGGATCACCCGCCAGTTCAGGTCGTGATCGAAGTCCCGAGCGAGGTAGGCGGGGTCGCCCTCGTTCGTTTTCGCGCTGTAGTAGGCGTGTTTCAGCTCGCGTTCGTGGACGTAGATCGGCACGTCCGTCCCCGCGAAGTTGTGGAGGCCGCCGGCGTGATCGAGATGCAGGTGGCTCTGGATCACCGCGTCGATCTCCGCGAGCGCGTAGCCCGCCGCCTCCAGATCGCCTTCGAGCGGGTGCTCGTCCGCGTCGTAGTGCTCGAAGGCCTCATAGAGATACGCGGGCCAGTAGCCATCGCCGGCCTCGGGGTGCGAGCCGGTGTCCCAGAGGATCGTCCCCTCGGGGTGCTCGATCACGAGGTCGTAGACGGGCGTCTCAACGATCTCGGCGTCGGGGTTCGGGTCGCTCGCGCTCGCGAGCCTGTACCCCTCGATCATGTAGTTCCTGTCGGCACGCACCCGCCCGCGGTCTATCGGCGTGATCGTCGCGTCGATCATACCTATCGTTTGGACGAGGCGGGCTTATACCTCCCTCGGGGTTCATGACCCGCCCGCCCGAACGGCCGGGTATGCCACGCGGCGTTCTGCTACCCGACTCCGCCGAACCGACTCCCGACTTCGCCCGCTGGATGGGTTCTCAGGGCTACGACTCGATCTGGGCCAACGAACTCTGGGGACACGACGCGTTCGTCACGCTCGCGGCGGTCGCGCCCCACACCGACGCGGCGCTCGGGACGGCCATCGTCAACGTATTTTCGCGCTCGCCGGCGGTTCTGGCGGGCGGGGCCGCCTCCCTCTCCGATCTCGCCTCGGGACCGATCAGGCTGGGGATCGGCCCGAGCACGCCCAAGGCGATCGAGGATCTGCATGGTATCCCGTACGACCGACCCGTCCGCCGGCTCCACGAGACGGCCGAACTCGTCCGGGCGTTCACCGCCGGTGAGGGCCGCGTCGAATACGACGGCGAGGTCTTTTCGGTACAGGACTTCCCGGCGCTCGACGGCGAGGTGTCGGTCTACGCCGCCGCGCTGGGCGAGACGAGCCGACGCGCGACCGGGCGCACCGCCGACGGCTGGCTGCCACACATGATCCCGTTCGAGAATCTGGGGAGCGCGTTCGAGACGGTCCGGCGGACCGCCCGGGAGGCGGGTCGCGATCCCGACCTCGCCGTCTCGCCCTACGTCCCCGCCGCGGTCGCCGACGATCCCGACGAGGCGCGAGAAGCGATCCGCGGGCACGTCGCCTACTACGTCGGCAGCGGCGAGGGCTACCGCCGGGCGGTGGCGAAGCGCTTCCCCGAGGAGGCCGAGCGGATCGCCGAGGCGTGGCGGGCGGGTGAGCGCGCGAGCGCTCGCGAGGGTGTCACCGACGAGATGGTCGACGCGCTGGGCGTCGCGGGCACCCCCGAAAAAGCACGCGAGCGCTTCGAACGGGTCGCGGAGACGGCCCCGATCACCGAACCGATCGTCGTGGTGCCGTCGAACGCAGGGAAAGAGATGGCCGAGCGGACGATCGAGGAACTCGCGTCCTAAACGAGGTCGAGGACCTCGCGCAGGTCAGTGAGTCGGTGATCTATCGCCGGACCCTCCTCGGCACCGTAGGCCGCCGTGACCATTCCGGCGTCCTTCGCCCCCGCCATGTCGTGGCGATACCGGTCGCCGACCATCAGCGAGCGCTCGGGAGTCGTCTCCGATTTTTCGAGCGCCGTCTCGAACATCGCTGGATCGGGCTTCGTTCGTCCGACCTCCTCGGAGGTGGTGATCGAGTCGAACTCCTCGAGGATGTCGAAGGTGGCGAGGATCCGCCGCCCCTCCGCCGCGTCAACGTCGCTGATCACGCCGAAATGGAGGTCGTACTCGGCGAGCGTCTCGACGACCTCGATCGCCCCCGGATTCGGTTCGATCGTCTCGGAGAGGGCGCGATCGAAGGCCGACTCCCACTCCCCCTCGACGCCGAGCGCGTCGATCGCCCGCTCGTAGCCCGCCCGCGCCGAGCGAAACCCCGTTCCCTCGCGCTCGCGGAAGTGCGCGCCCACCTCCGCGCGCCACGTTTCGAGGGGGTTCCCGGCGTCGAGGTCGTACTCGTCGCGGAGGTCGGCGATGAAGCGCTCGTGGGCGCGCCGAACCGACGCCGAATCGAGGAGCACGCCGCCGATGTCGAAGAAGATCGCGTCCATCGGGGTAGGAGGTACCGACCAGCACGGTTTATCGCTGTCGGTGTGTCGGCCGTCGCCACCCGGCGAGGAAACCGCCGGTACCGATCAGATTTTTGTCCGTGGGGTGGCGTCATACGGTGATGGCCGTCACGCCCGAGGTCGAACGCGAGTTCGCGTTCGATCACCGACCGGAGACCGACCAGTCCTTCGAGAACGCGCTCGCGAAGGCACGCGCCGGCGAGCGGCTCACGGTCGACGACGGGATCGAACTCATGACGACCGGCTCCGATCGGGCGGGGATCGACCCCGAACGCAAGGAACTCGTCCTCGAGGCGGCCGACGCCCGGCGTGCCGAGGTCGTCGGCGAGGAGGTCACGTTCGTCGCGAACCTCAACAACAACGTCACCACCGCCTGCAATACGGGCTGTCTGTTCTGTAACTTCAAGGACACCGCGAGCAATTTTGAAGTGGATTCGGCGGTCGAGCATCCCGGCTTCACGAAGACGCCCAAGGAGTCCCGAAAAATCGTCTCGAACGCGCTCGAACTGGGGATCTACGAGGTCTGTTCGGTCTCGGGGCTGCATCCGGCGTTCGCGCTCGATTCCGAGCATCTCGAGGTCCTGCGAGCGGCGGACGAGGACCCCGAACTGAACTTCAAGCCGCCCGAGCGCTACGTCACCGATCCCAGTACCTACGCAGAGCAGATCGAGGCGATGAGCGTCGGGGGCGTCCATGTCCACTCGATGACGCCCGAGGAGGCGTATCACGCCCGCCGGGGGACCGATTGGAGCTACGAGGAGGTCTACAGCCGGCTGGCCGAGGCGGGGCTGGACTCGGTTCCGGGCACCGCCGCCGAGATCCTCGTCGACGAGGTCCGGGACGTGATCTGCCCCGGGAAGATACACTCGAACGAGTGGGAACGGGCGATCGAGGCCGCCGCGAACGTCGGGCTGGACACCACCTCGACGATCATGTACGGCCACGTCGAGAACGAGGCCCACCGCGTGATGCACCTGAAACGGGTTCGGGATCTCCAGGACCGCACCGGCGCGATCACCGAGTTCGTTCCGCTCTCGTTCATCCATCAGTCGACGCCACTGTACGAACGCGGCGTGGTCACGGGCGGGGCGAGCACCGACGAGGACGAACTCCTGATCGCCGTCTCGCGGCTCTTTCTCGACAACATCGAGAACATCCAGTCGAGCTGGGTGAAGTACGGCGACGAGCAGGGCCTGAAGATGCTTTCCTGTGGCGCGAACGACTTCATGGGGACGATCCTCTCGGAGGAGATCACCAAACGCGCCGGCGGGGAACACGGCGAGTTCCGGAGCGTCGGGGAGTTGGTCGAGATGATCGCCTCGGTGGGGCGGGTCCCCGTCGAGCGCTCGACCGACTATCGAGAGAAGCGACGTGTCGACCCCGAGGACGGCCCACACGGGCCACGGTTGGGGCCGCGTGCGGACGGCACGCCGATGGTCGTCGAGTGACGCTCGCCAACCGATCGCGCGGTTCGGAACGCATATCTCCCTCGGGACGTAGAATAGAGGGATGATGAACACCACGCACGGGGCCATCGGCGTTGCGATGGCGTCCGTGACGGTCCTCGTGGCCCCGGAGTTCGCCGCGGTCGCCGCGGTCGCCGCCCTCCTGGGAAGCGTGTTCCCGGACCTCGACCTCTTCTTCGGGACCCACAGGAAGACGCTTCACTTCCCGATCGTCGGGTGGGTCGTCGCCCTCCCCGCGACCGTCTGGGCCGTCCTCGCGCCCTCCGTCGAGAGCGTCGGAGCGGCCTTTTTCGCGCTCGGGGCGACCGTCCACGCCGTGACCGACGCCGCGGGCGCGGGCCACGAACTCCGCCCGTGGGAGCGGACCTCCCAGCGGGCGGTCTACGCCCACGTCCTCGGGCGCTGGATCGCTCCTCGGAGATGGATCCGCTACGACGGCGCGCCGGAGGACCTCGTGTTGATGGGCGGCGTCACCCTCCCCGTGCTCGTCCTCTACGACGGCCTCGTCCGGAACGTCATGCTGCTCGCGCTGGTGATCTCGGTCGTCTACACCACCTACCGCAAACGGATGCCCGACCTCACGCCCGATTGGCTGGGGTGAGCCGTCGCCTCGCGCGAGCGAAACGTGTTCCAGGTATCGGGAGTCGACGGCTCACTCCGTCGGTCGCAGTCGGACCGCGAGAACGCCGTTGTTGAACCGTACCGTCGTCGCTTCGGCGGACGCCCACGGGAGATCGACGCGCTCGAGGGCGGATCCGTCCCTGCCGATCACGAGCTCGTTCGTCCGCGGATCGATGCCGACCGAGAGATCGTCCTTGCTCGCTCCGGGAACGTCGGCGGTCACGAGGTACTCGTCGTCGATCCACCGTGTGTCGACGAAACACTCCCCGTTTTCGGATCCCGTCGATCGCACGCGTTTCGTCCGGTTCGATCGAGGTTCGTCCGCGGTCGATCGATGGATCGGCTCGCTCTCGTCGTTCGGCTCCTGCGACCGGACCGGAGCGTCGCTCACGTTCACCTCGATCAGGCTCCCCAGCAGGTCCGTCAGCGGTCGCAACCCGGCCTCGAGCCGGAATCCCCTTAACGCGCCGCCTGTTCGCTCGTCGGTCGCCGATTTTTTCGACTCCGCTTCGTCCCCCTCGTCCGTCCCCTCATCGCTCATGGCTAACTCCCGTGGACGCTTCGATCATCGAATCACTCGATGTTATTTGTTAACGTATCGAACGGCATAAAGCGTCCGATTTACCGATACGAACCGGGATGCGATGGGATCGTCATTCCGTTGAACTCACGCTTGCAGGGCGTCATCGCCGTTCGAGCGGCGCCTTCGAGTCGCCGATCGAATCGATTCCCCGCCGGACTCGCTCCGAGAGCCACTCCCCGTCGACGTATCGGTCGTGGACCGGGAGGCGCTCTTCGAGGGGGACGCCCGCCTCGTCGGCGATCGCCTCCAACTCCCTGAGCGCGGGCCAGGCGTAGTCGGGGTTGATGTGGTCGTCGGTGATCGGCGAGACGCCGCCCAGATCGTCGACCCCGCAGTCGAGCAGGTCCCGTACGGGCGCGAGGTTCGGGGGAACCTGGACGGAGACGTCCTCGGGGAGGGTCGCCCGCGCCATCGCGACGGTTCGGCGCATCGTCCCGAGGTCGGGCGACCCCTCGCGCCAGCGCTCGTTGTTCGAGACGGGCTGGACGATCACCTCCTGGACGTGGCCGTAGCGCTCGTGGAGTTCACGGATCGCGAGCAGGCTCTCTGCCCTGTGGCGCCACCCCTCGCCGATCCCGACGAGGATGCCCGTCGTGAAGGGCACGCCGAGTTCGCCCGCCGTTCGGATGGTGGCGAGGCGCTGGCCCGGCGACTTCGCCCGGGGACCGCCGTGGGCCCGGACGCCGGCGGTCGTCTCCAACATGACGCCCATGCTCGCGTTGACGTCCGCGACCCGCTCCATCTGTTCTCGGGTCTGGTCGCCGGGGTTCGAGTGGGGTAGGATGCCGACGTCGAGCGCGAGTTCGCACAGCTCACGGAGGTACGAGTGGATCGAGTCGTGGCCCCACGCCGCGAGCCGGTCGTGAATCTCCGTGTACCGGTCGTCGGGGTCGTCGCCGAAGGTAAAGAGCGCCTCCGTACAGCCCGCCTCGACGCCCGTCTCGAGGATCTCCCGTACTTCCTCGCGAGAGAGCAGGCTGGCCTGCCCCGGCGGATCGAAGTACGTACAGTACGTGCAGGTGTAGCGACAGGCGGTGGTGAGGGGGACGAACACGTTCTTCGCGAAGGTGAGTTCGGGGGCCGACGAGACGTCTTCGGGCCCGACGGCGAGCGCGCGGTCCACCTCGGGGTCGTCGAACGAGATGTCAATGTCGTACTCCTCGGCCCCCGGGATCATCGTTTTCCAGTACTCGCCCAGCGACAAAAACCCCCGGCTACCGGCCGGTTCCGCGTCGTGCGGGTTTATGTCCGAGTCGTCCGTCGAACGAGCCATGTCCACACGGCAGTCGGTACTCCTCGAGGAACGGACCTGGCCCGAGGTCGAGGCGGCGCTCGAAAACGGAACGAAAACGGCGGTCGTCGCCGTCGGATCGGTCGAACAGCACGGCCCGCACCTCCCACTGATCATGGACACGCTCGCGGGCGACGAACTCGCGCGGCGGGTCGCCGAAAGGCTGGGCGATGCGCTCGCGGCCCCGACGATCCGTCCGGGCTGTTCCGGCCACCACATGGAGTTCCCGGGGACGATCACGGTTCCCTCCGAAACGTTGATGGAAACCAGTAGAGCGTACTGCCGGTCGCTCGACGAACACGGCTTCGAGCACATCGTCCTCCTCCCCACTCACGGCGGGAACTTCGCGCCGGTCAACACCGTCGCGCCCGAGGTCGCCCGGGAGATCGATGCGAGCGTGATCGCGCTCGCGGACCTCGACGAACTGATGGAGCTGATGAACGAGGGTCTCCGGGAGGCCGGCGTCGAGTACGAGGAGCCGGTCATCCACGCGGGGGCCGCCGAGACGGCCATCGTGCTCGCGGTCGCGGAGGACCTCGTCCGAACCGACGAACTCGCCGTCGGCCGCGAGGGCGAGATCTCGGTCTCGCGCCTGCTGAGCGAGGGATTCGCGGCGATCACCGAAACCGGCGTACTGGGCGATCCCTGCGAGGCGACGCCCGAGGCCGGCGAGGCGATCCTGGAGCGGATCACCGAGGCGTACGTCGAGCGGATCGAGGCAGAGCGCGGCGCCGTCTGATAGGGAGTATCGTAGAGGTCCATCGGTTTCCTGCCCGGGGATCGAACCACGATGTCAGCTCTCGGGATCGAGGGATCCGGTTGGCTACGATAATCCCTATGAGTCACTCCCGCTCGACGGCGAGGCGGCTCTCGCGTCGCACCAGCGAGAAGCCCGTGTCACGCAGCCAGTCTGCGGCCGCGCCATCGCCGTGAATCAGCACCTCGACGAGGTCGGCGGGTTCGTCGATGTCGGTCGCCAGCCGGTGCGAATCGACGACCCCTACCGAACCGATCTCGGCCGCGCTCGCGCGGTGTTTCAGAAACGAGCCGCCGTGGTAGTCGACGCGGAAGTCCGGATGGCGAGAGACGAGCGCGTTCGTCCCGCCGCCACGGCCCGGCGCGAGGGCGACGTCGCCGGACGTCTCGAACAGTTCCTCGAGGGCGTCGGACGTGGCGAGCGGCAGATCGGCCATCACGACCGCCGTCTCGGGATCGAGCGCCGCGTTGACCGCCTCGGTGAGCGGCCGGTCGTCGACGGTCGTCGGAGCGTCCACGTCGAGGGGCGCCGTCGCGAGCACCTCGCTTTCGCCGCCCGCCTTCCTGACTCCTTCGAGGACGTCCCCGAGCATCGCCCGCGAGAACTCGCGTCGTTCCCCGGGGCTGAGCAGGCTCGACAGCCGGGTTTTGGGCTCGACCGTGGCGAACGGGACGACGACGCGCATCGCTCGCGGGTCGGCCACGAGCGCTAATAAGGGGTGGGGTTCGACGCCCCGTCAGAACAGCGGGTCGAGTTCGTTGCCGTCGTCGTTGACCAACCGGTCGAGGTTGGTCGTGCTCTCCTCGCGGATCTCCTCGATGTTGTCCTGCGCCTCGACGGCGACCTGCTGGAGTTCCCGAATGCGAGGAACGTCGTTGATCCCCGACAGCAAGAGGACGGCCGAGACCTCGTCCGCCCCGGTGACGGGGTAGTCCCCGCCGCGGACCTCCATGCTGCCGGTCTGCTCCTCGATCCACTTGCGCCCGCGTTCGATGCCCTTCCGGTTGAGGTGTCGCGGCGGACCGGCCATCACGAGCAGGGCGCGTTCGGTCCCCCGGATCTCACAGGGCAGGGTCAACCGTCCGAGCGCGGCCTTCCGGACGAGGCTGGTGATCCGGTTGGTGGTGTGGGCGGTGTCGACCTCGGGTTCGTTCCCGCCCGTAAAGCGCGAGAGCAGGCCGCCGCCGGTCGACTCCTCCCGACTGAGGACCTCCGAGGCGTAGCCCACCGTCGAGACCCCACCACCGGAAAGGGTGTTGATGATCTCCGAGGAGTCGACGACGCTCTCTGCGACCTCGTCGCCCGCGGCGACCTCGCCGGCGCCGAAGAGGATGCCGAACCGGGTGACGATCTCCTCGTTGATCTCGCGGTAGCCGCCCTCGACGGACTCGCCGGTCTTGCGCCACGAGTCGTTGTCGAAGACCATCAGGTTGTCCACCTCGCGGACGAACGTCTGGAACGAGCGGGCGGCGTTCAGCGTGTAGATCCCTCCCTCGTCGCCCCCGGGCAGGATGCCGAGTCCGTAGACGGGTTCGGTGTAGATGCGCTTGAGGTGGCGTGCGAGGACGGGCGCGCCGCCGCTCCCGGTGCCGCCGCCCATGCCGGCGACGATCAGGAAGGCGTCGATCTCGTGGGTCGGGATCCCGTCGATCGCGCCTTGGACCTCGTCGATGTCCTCCTCGGCGACTTCCGCGCCGAGTTCGTTGTCGGCGCCGACGCCGTGACCTTTCACGCGCGCCTGACCGATCAGGACGCGCTTTTCCTCCGGAACGTGTGTGAGTCCGAGCAGGTCCGCCTTGGCGGTGTTGACCGCGACCGCCGCACGGACGATCGCGCTACCGGTGCGGTCGTCGTACTCCAGGAAGCGGTCGACGACCTTCCCGCCGGCTTGCCCGAACCCGATCATCGCGAGTTTCATATTTCAGACAGTTCTCCGTTGACACTAAATGGTCGCATGAAGTACATAAATCTTGTGATATAATTGGAGTTAAAATTAACTATCTGAGACGGGGGTCGCAGCGAGTTCGCGGGACGCGTACCGGCGACGGGCTATCCCCGGTTCAGATACGCTTCGAGCGTCAACAGGTCGTCCTCGCTCAGGTCGAAGGCCCCGAGGTCGTTCTCGCGCGTGGTGTTGTCGAACTCCAGCGAGCGGACCTGATCCGACCCGAAGGGGATGAAGGGAACGGGATCGATCGCCGCCGATCCCAGTTTGGCGAGCGCCATCGGGATCGGGACGACGGTCACGGAGCGCCCGTCCGTCCTGTGAGCGAGTTTCGCCACCTCCGCCATCGTCAGCACCTCGGGACCGCCGATCTCGTAGGTCTCGCCGACGTGGCGCTCGTCCTCGACGGCGCCATCGGAACTCGAAGCGTCCCGATTGCCGGTCGAAGTGCCTTCGACGACGTCCGCGAGTATCGACGCGACGTCCTCGACGTGGATGGGCTGGAATCGCGTTCTGCCGCCGCCCGGTAGCGGCGCGAGGTACGGCGGGGTGAGCTTCTTCGTGAACTCGACGAACTCCCCGCCGTCGCCGAACACCACCGATGGCCGGACGATCGTCCAGTCGAGGTCCGACTCCCTGACGACCGCCTCCGCCTTGCCCTTCGCGCGGATGTACTCGGTCGGCCCGTTCGGGTCAGCCCCGAGCGCGCTCATCTGGACGAGACGCTCGACGCCGGCGTCGGTCGCCTCGCTCACGACGTTTCTGGTCCCGTCGAGGTGGACCGACTCGTGGGTGGTGTCGCCCGTCGGCTGGAACAGCGGCGAGAGCGCGACGAGGTTCACCACCACGTCTTGGCCCTCGAAGTCGAGCGAGGCACGGTCGGTCACGTCGCCCTGAACCACCGAAACGCCGGCCGGGAGGTCGCTCGCGTCCGGCGAGCGCGCGAGCGCGGTCACGTCGTGGCCCCGCTCGTCCAACTCGGCACACAGGTGTCGCCCGATGAAGCCCGTCCCGCCGGTCACGAGAACCCTCATATCCCGTACGTGTGTCCGATCCGTCGTAAACCTACTGCCGGATCGCTCGCGAGCCCCGTATCCGACAGACTCTACCGGGTCCCGGTGGAACCCCGGGTATGCTCGTCACCCTCGAAGGCCTCGACGGCAGCGGCAAGACCACCGTCCACGAGGCCCTCCACGACACCTTTCCGGATGCGATCTTCACCCGCGAGCCCACCGACTCGTGGTACGGCGAGGCCGTCTCGCGGTCGATCGCGGACGACGACGCCGACCCGCTCGCGGAACTGTTCCTCTACACCGCGGACCACGCCGATCACCTCTCTCGAACGGTGCGCCCCGCACTCGACGCCGAGGAACTGGTGATCTCCGATCGGTACTCCGACTCCCGATACGCCTACCAGGGCGCGGCGCTGGAGGGTACCATCGACCGCCCGATGGAGTACGTCCGCGGGATCCACGCGGCGTTCACCCGCCCGCCCGATCTGACGGTCTACCTCGACGTCGATCCCGAGACGGGCGCGAGGCGCAGCGGCGCGACGAACAAGTTCGAGCAGTCGGAGTATCTGCGACGGGTGCGGGCGAACTACGAGCGCCTCCTCGACGCCGAACCGTCCCGGTTCGTCCGGGTCGACGCCACCCGCTCGCCCGAGGCGGTGCTCGATCGGGTCGAGCGGGTGCTCTCGGAGGCGCTCTAACCCCGTCGGGCGAGTTCGACCTCCTCGGGGGAGGGCATCCAGAACAGGTCGATCGCGAACCCGAGAAGCAGCGGCATGAGGATCGTGACCAGCAGCACCGTCTGGCGGTCGATCGCACCGAAGACCGGTAGCTGGCCGAAGAAGAGCAGCGAGAGCGCCAGCACGATGGGGACGAGAAACAGCGAGAACACCACCATCCCGCCGCGGGTGTCGAGGCGCAGCCTGAAGAACCGAATGAGGACCGACGCGATCACGGTGTGGACCCCGACGACGACCCCGAGGCCGACGACCGTCCCGAGACTGAGCATAAGGGGGATAGGAGGGGCGCGACCTTTTCGGTATCGGAATCGCTTTCAGCCCACCGGGAGTCGGGCCGGTCATGTACCGCGTCATCGACGAACACCCCCTCTCGGCGACCGACGTCGGCGAGGAGCGCGCGCGGGCGCTCTACCGCGACATGGTCCGGACCCGCCGGTTCGACGAGCGGGCGCTCTCGCTGCAGCGACGCGGCTGGATGAGCGGCTATCCCCCGTTTGCGGGCCAGGAGGCCTCGCAGGTCGGCGCGGCCCACGCGCTCTCCGAGCGCGACTGGCTGGTCCCCACCTATCGGTCGAACGCCGCACAGATCGCCCGCGGGGTCCCGATGAGCGACCTCCTCCGGTTCCGGCGGGGCTACCCCGAGTTCGCCTCCGATCACGACCTGCCGATCCTCCCGCAGACGGTGCCGATCGCCTCGCAGATCCCCCACGCCGCGGGGCTGGGAATGGCGATCGACTATTCGGACGACGAGGCGGCGGTGCTCTGTTGTTTCGGCGACGGCGCGACCAGCGAGGGCGACTTCCACGAGGCGCTGAACTTCGCGGGCGTGTTCTCGACGCCGACGGTCTTCTTCTGTGAGAACAACGGGTGGGCGATCTCGATGCCGCGGGAGCGCCAGACCGCGAGCGAGTCCATCGCGATCAAGGCCGACGCCTACGGGATCACGGGTACACGGGTCGACGGCAACGACCCACTCGCGGTCTACGCCGTCGTGCGCGAGGCGCTCTCGCTGGCCCGCGCGGGCGAACCCGTCCTCGTCGAGAGCCTCACCTACCGGCGGGGCGCCCACACCACCAGCGACGACCCCTCGCGCTACCGCGACGAGGAGGACCTCCCCGAGTGGCGAACGGCCGACCCCGTCGAACGCTACGAGAAGTATCTCCGCGAGGAGGGCGTCGTCGACGAGGCGCTCGTCGAGGAGGTCGAGGAGGGGGCCGAAGCGGAACTCCGGCGGGCGGTCGAACGGGCCGAATCTGGACCCGAGGTACGCCCGGAGGAGGTGTTCGACCCGGTCTACGGGGAGGCCCCACATCGCCTCGAGAAACAGCGCGACTGGCTGCTCGCGTACGTCGAGAGGGGCGGCCCACAGGGGCTGGACCGGTAGTCTCAATCGAGCGAGATGTAGGTCTTGGTGTCGGCGACGCCGTCGAGGCCCTGGAGTTCCGAGGACGCCGTGTGCAGCACGTCGTAGACCTCCTCGGTGTCGACCTCGGCGATGATGTCGTAGTCGCCGGCGACGATGTGGGCCTCCGAGATCGACGCGATCTCGCGGGCGGCGTCGACCATTGCCTCCGCCTTTCCGGCCGCCGTCTTCACCATCACGAATGCGTGAACCATCACCAATGAGATACGTTACCGTGGGTCAAAAGCCTTTGCCCGATGGCGAGTGGGGTAACATTATTCACACCCCCCGGCGTATGGTGGTCCATGCGATTCGTTATTATCGGTGCCGGTCGGGTCGGGTTGCGCACGGCGCGCGTGCTCTCGGCGGAGGGCCACGAGGTCGTCCTCGTCGAGCGCGACGCGGACATGGCGGATCGCGCCCGAACGGAGGGCTACGAGGTCGTCGAGGGCGACGGCTCCCGCGAGTCGGTGCTCGAAGAGGCCGGGATCGACGCCGCGGACGCCTTCGGCGCGCTGACGAGCGACCTCAACGCGAACTTCGCGGCGTGTATGATCGCGAAACACCACGGCTGTCGGACGATCCTCCGGATCGACGAGGACTACCGCGAGGACATCTACCGGAAGTACGCCGACGAGGTCGACGAGATCATCTACCCCGAGCGCCTGGGCGCGATCGGCGCGAAGAACGCCCTCCTCGGGGGGGACATCCGTGCGATCGCCGACATCGCCCAGAACCTCCAGGTGGTCGAACTCACCGTCCAGCCCGGCTCGCCGACGAAGGGCTATACGATCAGCGAGCTCTCGCTGCCCGCCGACGCGACGCTGCTCGCGTTCGGGAAGGGCGACAGTCCGATGGCGATCCCCTCGCCGGACCAGTCGCTCGAGGCGGGCGATCGTCTTGCGGTCCTCGCGGACTTCGGGGTGCTCGACGACGTCCGACAGCTGATCGTCGGCGACGCGAAACCCGCCGCGGCAGGAGGTGTCTAACGATGGTCACAGCATACGTCATGGTCAAAGCGAACACGGGAGAGGCCGATCGACTCAAAGGCTCGATCGAGGAGATAACGGGCGTCAGCGAGGCCCACATCGTCGCCGGCGACGTCGACATCATCGCCAAGCTGAGCGTCGACTCGCCCGCACAGGTGAAGGAGATCGCCGCCGACGGCATCCAGGGGATCTCCGGCGTCGAGGACACCCGAACGTACATCGCGATGGACTAGGCGCCGCCCTCGTCGTAGTTCTGCGTCGCCCGATCGAGCAGCGACGCCGCCGGTTCGCCGTACTCGTAGCCGGGGACGATCCCCTGGACCCACGTCCCCTCGACGAACTCGACGAGCGCCTTCGCGTTCTCGGCGGCGCGCTCGGGGTCCGAACTCGAAAAGGCCATCTCGACGCGGACCGCCCGTCCCTCCCGCGTCACCTCCGAATCGATCGATTCGAGGCCGGTCGTCACCTGTTCGGGCCCCTCGAGCCGGAGCGTCAGGGTGTCGAACCACCCTTCCTCGACCACCGCGGCGACCGTCTCTCCCTCGACGACGGCGCCGAGCGTCGGCACCCGCACGACGACGCGATAGCGCGTCTCTCCGTCCCCGTCGTCGGTCTCGACGACCGCCTCGAACGGCGTCGTCGTCAGTTCGTGGCCCGCCTCTCCCCGCTCGTAGGCCGCGTGCTCGGAGAGGGCGGCGTCTGCGTCGGTCATCGTCGGAACGAGGGGAGCGGGGAGTAAGGGGGTTACGCTCCGTTCAGGCGTTCTCGTCGTCGGGGCTTCGCGCCGCACCCATCGCGTCGACGTCGTAGCTCTCGCGCTCCTCGATCGCCCGGCGGTGCTGGTCGATCTCCGCCTCGATGGCCTCGGCGCGTTCCTCGTCGACCCCGTCGGACTCGCGGAGGTCGTCTAGCTCCTCGCGGGCGGCGTCGAGGCGTTCGCGGGCCCGTTCGTCGTCCTCGATCTCGGTCACCCGTGCCAGCGTCGCCTCGATCTCGTTGAGCGTGTCGGCCATACTCACGAGACGGTATCGAGGACGGTATAGATGGGGGGTCGTCCGGCGCTATCGTTTTGTGACGGCCCCGATAAGACCAGCCGTGTCCGTATCCTACACTCGGGATCTCGATTCGGGACGGTCGCGGGGGAGCGCATGGTAGACGTCCTGTTCTCGGTCGGCGGGCTACTGCTGGCGCTCTTTCTCGTGGTGTTGAACGGCTTTTTCGTGGCCTCCGAGTTCGCGTTCGTCCGCATCCGTTCGACCGCCGTCGATAGGCTCGTCGGAGAGGGTCGGGCGGGCGCCGAGACGTTGGCCGAGGCGGTCGACAGCCTCGACGACTACCTCGCGGTCACCCAACTCGGCATCACGATCTCCTCGCTCGGGCTGGGCTGGGTCGGCGAACCCGCGGTCGCGGCGCTCATCGAGCCGGTGCTCGAATCCGTCCTCCCGCCGGGCGTCATCTCGCTGGTCGCGTTCGCGATCGGCTTCGGCTTCATCACCTTCCTCCACGTGGTCTTCGGCGAACTCGCGCCGAAGACGATCGCCATCCAGAAGGCCGAACGGATCTCGCTGCTGGTCGCCCCGCCAATGAAGCTCTTTTACTACCTGTTCGTCCCGGGGATCGTCGTCTTCAACGGCACCGCCAACTTCTTCACGCGGCTGATCGGCGTCTCTCCCGCCTCCGAGACCGAGGAGACACTGAGCGAGGAGGAGATCCTCCTCGTCCTCACGCGCTCGGGAAAACAGGGCGCGGTCGACATGGAGGAGGTCGAGATGATCGAGCGCGTCTTCGACCTCGACGACACCGCAGTCCGGCAGGTCATGATCCCCCGGCCCGACGTGGTGTGGATCCCCGCCGACTGCCCGCTCTCGGAACTCCGCTCGATCATCGTCGAGGCGGGCCACACCCGCTATCCCGTTCTGGAGGGGGAGAACGACGACGAGGTCGTCGGGTTCGTCGACGTCAAGGACGTCCTGCGGGCGATCGAGGACGGGGAGGAGCCAACCGCCCGCGACCTCGCGCGCGAGGTGATCATCATCCCCGAAACGGGCCGGATCGACGACCTGCTGGCGGGGTTCCAGCGCGACCGAAGCCAGATGGCCGCGGTGATCGACGAGTGGGGCGCCTTCGAGGGGATCGTCACCATCGAGGACATCGTCGAGGAGATCGTCGGCGACATCCAGGACCAGTTCGACGTCGAGGTCGAGGAGCGCGAACCCTCGATCGAGCACCTCGGAGACGGTGCCTACGCGATCGACGGGGGCGTCTCCCTCTCGAACGTCAACGACGCGCTCGACGCCGAGTTCGAACGCGCGGAGTACGAGACCATCGGTGGCTTGGTGCTCGACCGACTCGGGCGGGTGCCGGAGGTCGGCGACGAGGTCTCGGTGGAGGGCTACCGGCTCTCGGTTGAGGTGGTCGACGGGACGCGGATCTCGACGGTCGTGGTTCGGAAGGAAAAAGCCGAGGAGGGCGAACCAGAGACCTCCGAGTGAGGGTGGTCCCATGCTCGTTTCGATGCCCAGTTGTAAGGAACACATCTATAAACAATGACAGTGAATACAAAGTAAGGGGGAATGCAATGAGTATCACTACCGAGGCCACGATCACGAGTAAGGGACAGATCACCATTCCGAAGGAGATCCGAGACAGATTGGAACTCACACAGGGTGAAACCATTTCGTTCGAACTCACCGAAGAAGGGGTGGTAGTGATGCGCAAAGCGGGAGATCCGCTTGCGCAGTTGCGTGAACTCCGGGAGGAGATCACGTTCAGCGAAGCTGATATCAAGGCGATGAAGCGGGACTCGAAACACCAGTGGAGCAAGTACGAGTGATTTTTATCGATTCATGGGTCTGGATCGAGTACTTTTCTGAGGATGACCGGTGGCGTGATGCCGAGGCTGTCCTCGAAAAAATTCCCTCGGAGGGTGCCGTGATCACTCCGACGGTACTGATGGAAGTCCACTATCGAATCGAACGAAAAGCCGATGAACGCCGTGCGGACCGCGTAATCGATACGATTCGCCGGTTCGACGAACTCGATATCGTCCCTGTAACCACCGAGGTTGCACTGAATGCTGCGAGGCTCCGAGAGCGCCACTATCAGCGCGGCGAGCGTGAACTCTCATACGCTGACGCTATTCATCTGGCCGCCGCGCTGATGACCGGCTGTGAGGTACTTTATTCGGGAGATAGCGACTTCGAAGGGTTAGACGAGATCCGAACGGAAATCGTCTGAACACTCGCACCCCGTCGCGGTTGCTCGCAGTTTTGCGTTCAGCAAAAATGCGCTGGCTGGGATTTGAACCCCGCGAGACGGTCGGCCTCGCTTCGCTCAGCCGCTGCGACTCGCTTGCTCAAATCCAGCGTAACGATATTTCTGTTCGCGTGAGTGCTCGCAGAAATAT